>NZ_DAOUBJ010000048.1:0-96759 GCF_034432735.1 Tepidiforma sp.
CCTCGCCGTGGATATCGTCCTCCAGAATGAGCACATCGGCCCCGCCCGCCACACCCGTCCGAAGCCTTCTCCGGAAGGTCCAGCTCGTGGTGCGTCCGCTTCGCGTAAGCTACCCGCAGCCCCGGAATCGCCAGCCGCTCCAGCAAACCACAGATCATCGCCGTCTTTCCCGACCGCGAAGGTCCCCGAACACACACCACCACCGGCCCAGCGGGTCCATCGGTCATCGTCGCCTCCCAGCCGCAGCCGCAGCCACACCATCATCCCCGCGGCTGCCTACCCTTTCTCCGTCCCATCAGCGCCAAAATCCCGACCCTATCGGCCCTACTGGGCCGGCGCAACGAACGACTTGAACGTCGGTTCCATCCGTTCGAACAGCTCGTCCACCGTCCACGGCTTCGCCCCCTGCAGCACCACCTGCGGAGCAATATTGTTGTAGAGCGTGATGCGGTACCCAGCGATTCCAAAACAGCGCCCCGTAATCCAGCCGCCCGCGTCGCTCGCCAGGTACACCAGCGGCGGCGCGATGTTCGCCGGGTCCCGCTCCGTCCCCCGCGCAGCCTCCGAGCTCACCCGCCCCGAACCCTGCGCCGAGCGATCGGCCGGAACCGTATCCGTCATCCGCGTCGCCGCCCCAGGCGCGATCGAGTTCGCCGTCACACCGTAGCGGCCCAACGCCCTCGCGCAGCTCAACGTAAAACCCCAGATGCCCATCTTCGCCGCCGCATAGTTCGGCTGCCCCGGCGCTCCGAAAAGCCCCGAACCCGACGTGAAATTGATCAGCCGCCCCCCATGCCGCGCCTGCCGCCAGTAGAGCGAAGCGAACTTCGTCGTCGCGAACGTCCCCTTCAGATGGACACGAATCACCGCGTCCCACTCCTCCTCCGTCATGTTGAACACCATCCGGTCCCGAAGAATCCCCGCCACATTCACCACAACGTCCAGCCGACCCCACTCGTCCAACACCGTCCGCACCATGTCCTCCGCCGCCTCCAAGTCCGCCACATCACCGAAATGCGGAATCGCCTCCCCGCCGGCCGCCCGAATCTCCGCCACCGTCTGCGCCGCCGGCGAACTGTCCGCACCCTCCCCCGCCACCGACGTCCCCAAATCGTTCACCAGCACCCGGCAGCCCTCCCGCGCAAACAACAGCGCCACCTCCCGCCCGATGCCCCGCCCAGCACCCGTCACGATCGCCGTCTTCCCATCCAGCCGACCAGCCATTGCGAACCTCCAGTCCGTTCAACCTGCGATGGCCCGCAATCTTACCCTCACGTCAGCGTTCGTCGCACCTCACCGCATCGCCTTCGCACCCGCGATGCGCTCGCTGTTCTCCAACAACACGTTCACCTGACTCTCGCTCAAGTGCTCGTCCAAAAGCGGCAGAAAAACCGCGTCCTCCGCGTCGAGGTGCGCCCGCGCCAAAGCGTAGAGCCCGTACAGCAACGGCTCGAGATACCTCGCATAAGCGCCCGCCTCCCCGCCCTCGTTCGCCGCCGCCACGACCCGCCGCAAATCCCCCACCATCGCCCGCATCTCCCCGTGCTGGTGCACCAGAACATCGCACGAGCCCACCGTACCCATCACCCCATCGACCGTCGGAAAGAGCGTAAACTCCTCCGCATCCGAAGCCGGTAGCAGCGTCCCCTCCACAAAACCGAGCGCCTCCGCCAAAGCAGCCCTGGCCTCCCCCTCGTCCCCTCGCCCCACCGCCGCCGCCGCCCTCATCAGCCGCGGCAGCCCCCCACGAAGCGATGCCCGCCACTCCCGGTACGGCCCGATCACCCGGTCCATCGACACCTACCCCCGGCGAAACTCCCCGCCGAGTCTGACGTCCCCGCGCCCCCGGGGCAACTCACCCAGCCCCCGTGCTACCCTTTCCCCAAACCACTGCGAACGAAACCGGAGTAGCACCCGTGGCCACCAAAGACCCGCGCGAACCCTTCACCCGCATCACCGTCCACGAAGCCAAACAAAAACTCGACCGCGGCGAAGCCGTCCTCATCGACGTCCGCGACCCCCACGAATACGTCGAAGTCCACGCAACCGGAGCCCGGCTCATCCCCGTCAACACCGTCATGAACGAAATCAAGCAAATCCGCGAATTCGCCAACGGCAAAGAAGTCCTCTTCATCTGCCGCAGCGGCCAGCGCAGCGCCCTCGCAGCCGAATTCGCCACCGCCGCCGGCCTCGATGACCTTCCCCTCTACAACGTAGAAGGCGGCACCCTCGCCTGGGTCGAAGCAGGCTTCCCCACCGGCGACTAAGCAAACCCCCACCCCATACATCACGACTCGGCACCCTTCCTTTACCGACAGGTAAGGCCACCTTGACCATCGGCTCACCGCATGACTAGGATTCGCCCGCTGCACGTGACGAATCCCGCCACCCGTGTCACCGGCCCGGCACGAGCAGCTTCACTCCAGGAGGGAAAAAACGATGTCCAACGCTCGGGGATGGACCAGGGTCACCTGGCTTCTCCTCATCGCCGCCCTCGCCACCGTCCTCGCCGTCGCCTGCGGCGGAGACGACGATGACGACACCGGCGGCGACGTAACCTACGGAAAGGCCGGCTTCAAAACCGTCGAAATCGCCTCCGGCCAGCCCATCAAGATCGGCTACTCCGGCCCACTCTCCGGCGACCTCAAAGGCATCGGCGAACCGATCCAGAAAGCCGTAGAACTCGCCGCCAAAGACAAAACCATCAAGGGCCACAGCATCCAGGTCGTCTCCAAAGACGACCTCTGCTCCGCCGACGGCGGCGCCTCCGCCGCCACCCAGCTCATCCAAGAGGGCGTCGTCGCCGTCGTCGGCCCCGTCTGCTCCGGCGCCGTCGTCGCCGCACAGCCCCAGTACGAACAGGCAGGCATCACCCACGTCTCGCCGTCGTCCACCGCTCATAAGCCCACCTACCCCGACCGCGGCGAAGTCTTCCAGACCTTCCTCCGCACCACCTATAGCGACGATATCCAAGGCCCGGCCCAGGCCAAATTCGCCAAAGCCACCCTCGGCGCGAAGACCGCCTACATCGTCTACGACACCGACGCCTACGGGTCCGGCCTCCGCGACGCCTTCAAAAAAGCCTTCGAAGCCGAAGGCGGCAAAATCCTCGGCAGCGAAGGCTACGAAAAAAAGCAGACCGACTTCAAAGCCATCGTTACCAACATCAAGAACCAGAATCCCGACATCGTTTACTTCGCCGGCTTCTACTCCGAAGCAACCCCGTTCATCAAACAGCTCCGCGCCGAAATGAAAGACGTCAAATTCCTCGCCGGTGACGGCGTCAAAAACGACGAATTCATCAAAGGCGCCGGCGCCGATGCCGAGGGCGCTTACCTCTCGCTCCCCAGCCCCGTCTACACCGGCACCGCCTACCAGACCTTCGGCGACCGCTTCGAAAAAGAAACCGGCATCAAGCGCGACGCCAGCCCCTTCGTCGCCGAGGCCTACGACGCCGCAACCATCATCCTCAACGCCCTCGAAAAAGTCGCCAGCGAAAAAGACGGCAAACTCGTCATCGACCTCGCGAAGCTCAACGAAGAAATCCGCAAGACCGAAATCGACGGCGCCTCCGGCAAAATCAAATTCGACCGCCGCGGCGAAAACGTCGGCGGCGAGACCCCCGTCAGCCTCTTCGTCGTCAAAAACGGCGCCTTCGAACAGCTCAAACAGTAGCGTCCAAGGGCGCCGGCCCCCATACTCCCGTCGCCCAGCGGAGAGGCGCCAGGCCCCTGGCGCCTCTCCGCACGTCAACCCCGCTCAGGAACGCCCATGTTCGCAGCGCTCCCACTCTCCGTCAGCTTCTGGTCCGACCAGTTCGTCAACGGCCTCACCACCGGTAGCCTCTACGCCCTCATCGCCCTCGGCTACACCATGGTCTACGGCGTCCTCAAAATGATTAACTTCGCCCACGGCGAAGTCTTCATGATCGGCTCCTTCGCCGGCTACGGCGCCCTCGTCGCCATGGGCGGAAACGACCTCGCCGGTCCCACCATCGCCGTCGCCATCCTCGGCGCCGTCATCGTCGCCATGGCCGCCTCCGTCAGCACCTCCGTCATCGTCGAACGCCTCGCCTACCGCCCCCTCCGCAACGCCCCTCGCCTCGCACCGCTCATCAGCGCCATCGGCGTCTCCATCTTCCTCCAGTACCTCGTCCTCGAACAGACCTCCGCGCGGGCAAAGTTCTACCCCGATATCTTCCCCCGCGGCTCCCTCACCGCCGGCCCCTTCCAAATCACCTACATCCAGCTCTTCCTCATCGCCAGCTCCATCGCCATGATGGCCATCCTCTACGCCATCATCCAACGCACCCGCCTCGGACGCGCCATCCGGGCCGTCGCCGAAAACCCCACCAACGCCTCCCTCATGGGCGTCGACGTCAACCGCACCATCGTCTTCGTCTTCATCCTCGGCGCCGCCATGGCCGGCGTCGCCGGCGTCCTCTACGGCCTCTTCTTCCAAACCATCCGCGGCTCCATGGGCTTCATCCCAGGCATCAAAGCCTTCACCGCCGCCGTCCTCGGCGGAATCGGCAGCATCCCCGGCGCCATGGCCGGCGGCTACGCCCTCGGCCTCGCCGAAACCGTCGGACGCGAACTCCTCAACCAACTCCCAGGCATCGACCTCGGCAACCAGTGGCGCGACGTCATCGCCTTCACCCTCCTCGTCGGCATCCTCATCTTCCGGCCCACCGGCATCTTCGCCGAACGGAGGACGACCCGTGCCTGAACCCAACCCCACCCGCCCCCCCGCACTCGCCATCCTGCTCCAACTTCGCTGGCCCCTCTTCCTCGCACTCTGCTGCCTCGTCCCCTTCTTCGTCAGCGACGTCTGGGTCCAAATGCTCGTGTTCGTCACCCTCTTCGCCCTCCTCGGGCTCGGCCTCAACGTCGTCGTCGGCTTCGCCGGCCTCCTCGACCTCGGCTACGTCGCCTTCTTCGCCGCCGGCGCCTACACCATGGGGCTCCTCACCTCCCCAGGCTCGCCCATCGACGCCAACCTCGACTTCTGGCTCATCCTCCCCCTCGGCATCCTCATCGCCAGCGGCGTCGGCCTCCTCCTCGGCCTCCCCGTCCTCCCCCTCCGGGGCGACTACCTCGCCATCGTCACCCTCGGGTTCGGCGAAATCATCCGCCTCTTCCTCATCAACCGCGACGACCTCACCCGAGGCTCCCAGGGGCTCTCCGCCATCCCCCGCCCAGAACTCCTCGGCATAGAAATCGATAACTTCACCCGCTGGTACTACTTCGTCATCGCCGCCGCCGTCCTCGTCGGCTTCTGCACCACCCGCCTCCGCGATTCCCGCATCGGGCGCGCCTGGGAAGCCATCCGCGAAGACGAAGACGTCGCCGCCGCAATGGGCGTCAATACCACCAAATACAAACTCCTCGCCTTCGCCACCGGCGCCGCCATCGGCGGCCTCGGCGGCGTCATCTACGCATCCTTCATCGGCTTCATCAGCCCCGCCGCATTCTCCCTCCAAGTCAGCATCGACGTCCTCGCCATCGTCATCATCGGCGGCATGGGCAGCACACCCGGCGTCATCCTCGGCTCCCTCATCCTCGTCGGCGTCCCCCGCATCCTCCAATTCCGCGAAACCAGCGACTTCCTCGCCAACCTCGGATGGCTCCGCGAAACCCTCAACGCCATCATCGGCGGGCTCGACGCCATCACCCCTGGCTCCATCGGCCGGCTCCCACCAACCGAAACCTGGGGCGCCCAACTCGCCGACGACACCCGCTTCATCATCTTCGGCGCACTCCTCGTCCTCGTCATGGTCCTCCGCCCCTCCGGCCTCTGGCCCTCCACCCGCCGGCGACTCGAATTCGCCCACGACGAACCCCCCGCACCGGCAGCCGCCCCATGACCGCCGCCGAACTCATCGTCGACGGCCTCGGCATGCAGTTCGAAGGCCTCACCGCCCTCGCCGACGTCACCCTCCGCGTCCCTCCCGGCGAAATCCACGGCCTCATCGGCCCCAATGGCGCCGGCAAAACCACCTTCTTCAACTGCCTCACCGGCTTCTACCGTCCCACCGCCGGCGCCGTCTACCTCGCCGGCCAACGCATCGATGGCCTGCCCCCCCACGTCATCACCGGACTCGGCATCGCCCGCACCTTCCAGAACATCCGCCTCTTCGCCAACATGACCGTCCTCGAAAACGTCCTCGTCGGCGAACACCAACACATCGCCGTCGGCGGCACCGACATCCTCAGCACCCGCCGACCCGTCTACCCGACCGTCATCGAACGCCTCCTCGTCCTCCGCGGCTTTCCCCGCGCCGCCGCCAGCGGCATCGTCGAAATCGCCGGCGCCATCGCTCGCCCGCCCCGCGTCCGCGCCGCCGAATCCGCCGCCCTCGACCGCGCCCGCGCACTCCTCGCCGCTGTCGGACTCCGCGGCCGCGAAAACGACCTCGCCCGCAACCTCCCCTACGGCGACCAGCGCCGCCTCGAAATCGCCCGCGCACTCGCCACCCGCCCCAGCCTCCTCCTGCTCGACGAACCCACCGCCGGCATGAACCCCCAAGAAGCCAGCGCCATGGTCAACCTCATCCGCCGCATCCGCGACGAATTCCAAACCACCATCATCCTCATCGAACACCAAATGCGCGTCGTCATGGGCGTCTGCGAAAACATCACCGTCCTCGACTACGGCCGCAAAATCGCCGAAGGCCCGCCCGCCGCCATCCAGCGCAACCCCACCGTCATCGAAGCCTACCTCGGCACCCGCGCCATCCAGAGAGACGGCCATGCCACTCCTTGACATCCGCGACCTCCACGCCGGCTACGGCGCCATCCTCGCCGTCAAAGGCATCTCCCTCCACGTCGAAGAAGGCGAAATCGTCACCCTCATCGGCTCCAACGGTGCCGGCAAATCCACCACCCTCCGCGCCATCTCCGGCGTCATCCGCCCACGATCCGGCCAGATCACCTTCGCCGGCCAACGCATCGACCGCCTCCAGCCCCACGCCATCGTCCGCCTCGGACTCTCCCACGTACCCGAAGGCCGCGGCATCTTCCACAGCCTCTCCGTCCACGAAAACCTCCTCATGGGCGCCTACACCCGCAACGACACCGTCCAACAAGACCTCGACCGCGTCTACCGCCTCTTCCCCCGCCTCCAAGAACGCCTCCGCCAGCCCGGCGGCACCCTCTCCGGCGGCGAACAGCAAATGCTCGCCATCGGCCGCGCCCTCATGGCGCGCCCACGCCTCCTCCTCCTCGACGAACCCTCCATGGGCCTCTCCCCCGTCCTCGTCGAAACCATCTTCCAAACCATCCAGGAAATCCGACGCGAAGGCGCCACCGTCCTCCTCGTCGAACAGAACGCCCTCATGGCACTCGAAATCGCCGACCGCGCTTACGTCATCGAATCCGGCCAAATCACCATCTCCGGCACCGGCGCCGAACTCAGCCGCGACGACTCCGTCCGCCGAGCCTACCTCGGCGAAGCCTAGCCCCGCGCCCAGCCACCAGATCACCAGAACCGAGCATCTCCCGCCCCCTTCCAAACGACCCCTTCGTTCCCCCGACAACTGGCGGCCAATTCTACCACTGCACCATCCGCGCACCCGGCAGACCATCCGCGCCCCCGATACCCCTCACAGGACAGCCGAGCCATCCTTCAGGCACAATCTCCGCGGCACCAACCCCACCGCGACAGGAGCACCATGGACGCACTCCAGGGCGTCACCGTCCTCGACTTCACCAGCCACCTCGCAGGCCCTTACTGCACCAAACTCCTCGCCGACCTCGGCGCCCGCGTCATCAAAATCGAACGACCAGGCGGCGACCCCGCCCGAAACCTCCCCCCATTCCTCCACGACCAGCCCGGGCCCGAACGCAGCGCCACCTTCCAGTACCTCAACACCAACAAAGAGTCCGTCGTCGTCGACCTCAAAAAGCCCCCCGCGCGAGACCTCGTTCGCGCCCTCGTCGCCATGGCCGACCTCGTCGTCACCGCTTCCCCACCCCGCGTCGAAGAGCGGCTCGGCATCGACTACCCCACCCTCTCCAGCTACAAAGACATCCCCGTCGTCGCCATCACCAACTTCGGCCACGACGGGCCCTACCGCGACTACACCCTCGACGACCTCGTCGTCTACGCCATGGGTGCCGAAATGTACAGCCACGGCCTCGCCCACCGCGAGCCCCTCAAACTCGGCGGAACAGCAGCGACCCTCCAATGCGGCGCCATGGCCGCGGTCGCAGCCATGGGCGCCCTCACCGCCTACGAAGTCCACGGAACAGGACAGCTCGTCGATGTCCCCTGCTTCACCACCCAGATCAGCAACATCGACCGCCGCAGCTCCAGCATCCTCGCCTACCGATTCTCCGGCCGCATCCAAGACCGCCCCACCTCCCACATCTCCGGACTCGCCGGCGGCATCTATCCCGTCGCCGATGGCTTCGTCGAAATCGCCGCCCTCCCCGGCACCTACTGGCGACGCTTCGTCGACATGATCGGCGACGAAACCCTCCAAGACCCCGCATGGGATAGCCCCCTCGCCGCCCTCCAGCCCGGCGCCCGCGAAACCGTCGACGCCATCGTCTACCCTTGGATGCTCGAACGCACCCGCGCCGAAGTCTGGCAAGCCGCCCGCGAGCACCACGTCATGTGCGGCCCCCTCTACACCGGCCTCGACCTCTGGAACGACGAAACCTTCCACCAACGCGGCTTCTGGACCACCATCCAGCACCCCGACCTCGGCCAACTCCCCATGCTCGGCCGCCCCTACATCTTCGAAAAGACCCCATGGCGCATCCGCACCGCCGCACCACGCCTCGGCGAACACACCCGCGCCATCCTCGGCGAAGCCGGCCTCCAACCAGCCGCCATCGATTCCCTCATCGCCTCCGGAGTCATCGCATGACCACCCCCCTCCCCCTCCAAGGCATCCGCATCTGCGACTTCACCGCCGTCTGGGCCGGCCAGACCGCCACCATGTACCTCGCCGACCTCGGCGCCGAGTGCATCAAAGTCGAAAACCCCTTCATCTGGAACCCTATGACCCGCGCCGCAAGCCCCCGGATGAACGCCATGATGGCCCAGCTCATGCCCCCGTGGATCGCCGGCCACCCGCCCGATCCCGGCCCCCGCCCTTGGAACAACAGCCCCGCCTTCATCCAAGTCCTCCGCAACAAAAAATCCTTCACCGTCGATAGCCGCCGGCCCGAAGGACGCGCCATCGTCGAACAGCTCATCGCCACCAGCGACGTCCTCGCCGAAAACCTCGCCATCGGCACACTCGAAAAACTCGGCCTCGACGACAACGCCATCCGTGCCATCCGCCCCGACATCATCATCCTCCACATGCCGGCCTTCGGGCGCACCGGCCCCTACGTCGAAGGCCGCGGCTATGGCGCCCACATCGATAGCGTCGCCGGCTCCACCATCCTCCGCGGCTACCGCGACACCGCCCCCATCGACAACGTCAGCATCTTCGCCGGCGACTTCTGGGGAGGCATGCATGGCGCCATCGCCATCATGGCCGCCTTGCGCCATCGACGACGAACCGGCCAAGGACAGACCATCGAAATGGCCCAGGTCGAATCCTCCGCCCATATGTTCCCCCAGGCAGCCCTCGACGCAGCCTGGAACGGCCGCGAACACCGCACCATCGGCAATCGCTCCATCGAAGGCCACGTCCCCAGCGGCGTCTTCCCCACCGCCGGCTCCGACCGCTGGATCGCCATCTCCTGCCGAAGCGACACCGAATGGCAAGCCCTCGTCGATTTCCTCGGCCGCCCCGCCTGGGCCTCCGACCCCACCCTTACCACCGCAGCCGGTCGCGTCGCCGCCCAGGACCTCATCGAACAGCACCTCGCAGCGTGGACCGCCACCCGCGACCGCGACGAACTCTTCCACGCCCTCCAGAACGCCGGCGTCACCGCCGGCCCCGTCCTCGACGCCAAAGAAGCCGCCGAAGACCCCCACCTCGCCGCCACCAACGCCTGGAAACGCCTCCCCGCCACCGACGACTACCCCGAAGTCGATTGGCTCCGCCCACCCTACCGATTCTCCAAATCCGACGTCGACCTCCGCACGCCCCCCTGCCTCTTCGGCGAACATAACGACTACGTCTACCGCGAAGTCCTTGGCCTCGACGACGCCCAAATCGAAAAACTCGCCGCCGCCGGCCACGTCGCCACCACCTTCGACCCCGACGTCATCGCCAACGCATGATCCCCGGCGCCACCAAAACCCTCGTTCCCACCGCTCCCGGGATCCACCTCGAAGTCTACGAAGCCGGTGCCGGCCCCACCGTCATCCTCCTCCACGGCTTCCCCGAACTCGCCTACTCCTGGCGCCACCAACTCGGCCCCCTCGCAGCGGCCGGCTATCGCGTCGTCGTCCCCAACCAGCGCGGCTACGGAGCCAGCTCCGCCCCGCCCGAAATCGAAGCCTACGACCTCGAAGCACTCGCCGGCGACGTCGCCGCCCTCATCCGCCACACCGGCAACCGCCCCGCCGTCGTCATCGGACACGATTGGGGCGCGCCCGTCGCCTGGCACACCGCCCTCCGCTACCCACACCTCGTCCGAGCCGTCGGCTCGCTCAGCGTCCCATACGCCGCCCGCCCGCCTCGGCCACCTCTCCAAACGTTGCGCGAGGCGGCCGGGCCCGACCACATCCACTACATCGACTACTTCCAGCAGCCAGGCCTCGCCGAATCCGAACTCGAAGCCGACGTCAGCGCCTCCCTCGCCGGCTTCCTCTGGTCCATCTCCGGCGACGCCCCGCCCGCCGAACGATTCCGACCCATCCGCAAAGGCGCTCGCTTCATCGACTCCTTCGCCCCACCAGCCACACTCCCCTCCTGGCTCCGCCCGGTCGACCTCCAGGTCTACGTCGCGGCCTTCTCCAAAACCGGCTTCCGCGGCGGACTCGCCTGGTACCGCAACCTCGACCGCAACTGGGAGCGTACCGCCGACCTCGCCCACGCGGTCGTCCACCAGCCCGCCCTCTTCATCACCGGCTCCCGCGATCCAGCTCGCAATCCACCAGCCATCGACCGCATCCGCGACGTCGTCCCCCACCTCCGCATCCTCGCCATCCTCCCAGGCTGCGGGCACTGGACCCAGCAAGAGCGCCCCGCCGAAGTCACCGCCCACCTCCTCCAATTCCTCGCCACCCTCCCCACCGCCTGACGCGCGCTGTCACCCATCGGTACCCCAGCTTCCACCCAACCGTCCGCGCATTTTGCCCGACGTTTACGAATTCCCCGGACGCGCTTCACACCCCACCCGTATCCTGCCCAACGAAGGGTCGGAGGTTCGCACGCTCTCCCCCACCTTCTCCGCCCCGGAGCTCACCGCTCTGGGCCGGTCTCCGGCGAACCTCCCCCCTCGGCCCATTCCCCGCGGCACCAGCCGCGGGTCCGTCCTCGCGAGCGCCCGCCTTTCCCCGGGGCGGGCGCCTCGCCCAAAAGCCCCAGCCTCCCGGCGTCCCACACCTACCTCTCCAGCGTGAACGCCCGACAAGCAGAGAACCCGCCGTTGGCCCGGCGGGTTCTCTCGTCGTACCACGTTCCTAGATCGCTGATGGCAACCCGCCGATCAGCTCGCCGTCGCCGGCACCCGCGCCTCCAGCCGCACCGTCGCAACACCAGCCGTCGCAAAAAAGCCCGTCACCACACCGCCTTGCAACAGACTCGAAAGATACACGTGCCCCGCCGGGACCCGTTCTGTCACCCACGCCGGCGCCTCGACCACCTGGCCGTCACCGCTCACCCGCACCAGGTCGCCCGTCGCGATGCCCAGCGCCCGCGCATCCTCCTCGCTCACCTGGATACGATCGTACCGGTGAAGCTTCTCCGCCTCTGGATGCCGCAGTGCGGCCGCATCCTGCGCCGTATAGAGGTCCCGCGAAGCGATGACGCGCCAGCCCTCGCCCACCGCCGGCGCCTCGACCGGAACGGCCACCGCCCGGCTGCTGCGCGGCACCGGCAGCTTCACCCCCTCCCCGATAATCAGATCCCACGCCGGCTCGTACAACGCATCCGCCTTGGCGATAGCGCCCAACGCCTCGTCCGGCGTCGCCGGCACCTCCACCCCGAGCTCCTTCGCGAGCACGCGGAGCGCCTCCCACAGCGGGACAGCGTCCCCCTCCGGCCGCACCGCCGGTGCCAGCCGCTGCGCCCGAAAATCCGCGCTCGTGTACGTGCCCTCCGACGCATAAGCCCGCCCCTCCGCAATCACCGCCCCCGCCCGCTTCGCCGTCGCATGGGTGAGACCGTCGACTACCACGACCGTACCGATCCGATCCAACGCCGCCGCAGCCCCTGGGAGCCGCATCGTCGGGTCGTCGCGGATCACGAGCAGCCCCGCCAGCCCGTCCAGCGGCGCAGCGCCCCCCTCGGCACCGATCCCCTGGTCCAGGAGCCCCCACGTGTTCGCCTCCGGCGGCAGCACCGCAAGGTGCTCGCTCGCCGCCTCGCCGAACAGCGCAACCGCAAGATTCGCCGCCCCACCCGTCATCGACTCCGCGATCGTCGGGCTCACCGGGTTCGGCGCGCACACCACCATCGTCGCCTCCCGCGGAGCCTCCCGAAGCAGCGCCGCCGCCTGGGCGATCTCCTCGCTCGCCGCGGTTCCGCCATCCAGCGCCTCCGCCAGCCGCTGCGCGGCCAGGCCCTCCTCGCCCGCAGCCGTCCTGATCCAAACCGAGGCAAAGTCGACCAACTCGCTCCGCAGCGGACCGATCACCACGAGCTTCGCCTTTTCCCACACCACCGCATCCTTGATGCGGACGCTCACCACGTTGTGGCTCTCCTCGATATCGTCCGCCACCGTCACGATCGCCTTCGCCTTCGGCAGCCGTTCGAGATTCGCAGCCATCCGCCAGGTGCCGAAGCGCGCCTCGAGCGCGCCCTTCACCGCCCGCACCACCGGCCCCATCGCCTGGTCCGCCGGTCCACCGAACGCCTTCCTCGCCAGCGTCTGGATAACCAGCGCCTCTTCGTTCGTCACCGTCCCGCCAACCAGCACACCCACCCGGCCCCGGCGAGTTGCATCGCGCAGCATCCTCGCCGCCTCTGCCGCCGTCTCCGCCAGCGTCGCAGGCGCCTGAATGTTCCCCCGTCGCAGGAGATGCTTCGCCAGCCGCTCACGCGGCTTCAACGAATCGTAGTGGTATCGACCTCGCACACAGATCTGGTCGCCGCTGAACGCATTCCCATCGCCCGGCCGCACGATCACCCCCCTCCCATCCTTCGAACCCAGACGAATACTGCAGCCCACCGCACACGAATCGCACGTCGTCGAGGTCCACCTCTCCGGTTTGGCCACCCACTTGTTGGGATGCTCCATCAACGTCGCCGTCGGGCAGACATCGATGCAAGCCCCCGAAAAATCGCAGTTGCTCTCGTGAATCGGGCCACCCGCCCCAAAAGCGATCATCGCATCCCAGCCACGCCCACTCAGCGTAATCGCACCCGTGTGCCGCTTCTCATCGCACGCCCGCACACAGCGCGTACAAATGATGCACATCTGTGGGTCGAATTCCATGAACGGATTGCCGCGGTCCGCCGGCGGCTGGGGCGTCTGGTACCACGTCCGCTGCTCCCCCACCCACGGTTCGTACCCCGCACTCCCCACCATCTCGCACGTCGCCTGCAACTCGCATCGGTAGTTCTTCGAGCACGTCAAGCAGCGGTGCGTCACCACATCGTCGCGAAGGCAGATGTCACCCGGGTGGCAGTGCTCCCGCCGATGACACGTCAGGCAGCGGTCGCTGTGATTCGCCAAAATGATCGACACCACCGACCGCCGCCCCTCCAGCACCTCCGGCGTGTTCGTGCGAACCACCATGTTCTCCGTCACCACCGCCGTGCACGAAAGCTGGAGCCCTGGCGGCCCCTCGATATCCACCAGACACGAGCGGCAACCCGCATACGGCTTCAGCCCATCGATGTAGCACAGACTCGAAACGTAGAACCCGTTGTTCTTCAGCACCTCGACCAGCGGCGCACCAACCGGCGCCTCGATCACCTTGCCGTCGACAGTTATCTGGACCATGGGCTCCCTACAGGCGGTGGAAATCGGCGTCCGGGTCCGGTGCCTTCATGCCGTTCGGATACGTATTGTTGTTCCGCTTCAAAAATTCCTGCGCCACCCGGGTCAGCGCATGCTTATCGCGGTACATCTCCTCGAAGTCGTACACCGCATCGTCCAGCGGGCCCCCAGGCTGAATCGCCTCGTACGGGCACGCCTCCGTACAGAGCCCGCAGTACATGCAAATCCGAAAATCGATCTCGTACCGGTCGATATTCCGCCGCCCCTCCGCATCCTGGCTCGTCGCCACCAGAATGCACCCGTCCGGGCACGCCTGCGCACACGTCGAACACCCCGTGCACCGCTCCTCGAACCACAGCAGATTCGTCCGCGCGTAAACGGGGACCTTCCTCACCTCTTCCGGATACTGAATCGTCGCCGGCGGCCTGAACATGCTGCGGAGCGTCAGGCTCATCCCCTTCGCGATGCCCTTGCCGTATGCCATCAGGCCGTCCCCCAGTCGTCGCCGAGTCCCAATCCGGCTTCGGCCCCCTGATCCTACCAACGGGGGATTGTGATTACAAACACAAGGC
Organism: Tepidiforma sp.; assembly: GCF_034432735.1. Classification (GTDB taxonomy): domain Bacteria; phylum Chloroflexota; class Dehalococcoidia; order Tepidiformales; family Tepidiformaceae; genus Tepidiforma. The sequence goes on from NZ_DAOUBJ010000048.1 coordinate 14,591, forward strand.
TCACTCCGGCGCAAGCTCCCGCCGCCTGCCCGCCATCCCCTCCTCCTGCACGAACAGCCCGTACATCACCATCGAGACCAACGCCAGCCCCGCAGCCGTCGGCCCCAACGCCGTATAGCCGCCCACCTCCAGCGCCAACCCGCCCACCAACGACCCCGTCACAATCCCGAACTGCTGGCCCGCCGCATTCAACGCCATCACCGTCCCTCGGTACGCCGGCGACATCTCCGTCATCATCGCCTGCGAGCTCGCGAAGCGCGCACCGCCCGATACCGCGAACAAGAACAAAAACCCCAAGCCCATCGCCATCGCACCCGCCGCCGTCGTCGTCAGCGCAATGAACACCGCGCACATCGCCGACGTCCAGAGAATCACCGGCCGCTTCCCCACCCGATCGGCCAGCCGTCCCCCCGCATTGCTCCCCGCCAACACCCCCAGCCCCATCGTCATCGTCAGCCCGCCCAGCGCCCACTTCGCCACCCCAAACTCATCGTGAAAATACGCACCCATATAGGTCGCAAAAACGAACCAATAGCTCGTCGACAAATAGTTCGAAACCAGCGCGGCCGTCGTCGCCCAGTCCCGCAGCACCCGCGGTACCACCTCCATCCCATTGCCCGACGCACCCGCCTCGCGCGGCGCATCCGGCGGCAGCCGGCGGAACAGCAACCACGTGAACACCACCAACAAGCACGCGAGCGCCACGAACGTCCACCGCCACGAAAGCACCCCACTCACCACCGCCCCCGCAGGGACCCCGAAAATACTCGCACTCGTATTCGCCGAGATCACCCACGACATCGCCCGCCCCCGCTCCTCGTACGAGAACAAGTCGCCCACAGCCGCGAACACCGCAGGCGTCAGACAGGCCACCCCGAGCCCCGCCAGCGCCCGCGCCGCCAGCAGCGGCACGAACCCAGGAGCCAGCGCCGAAAGCACCGTCGCCACCGTCAACGTCGCCATCCCCGCCACCACCACCGGCTTACGCCCGACCCGATCGATGAACGGCCCCGAAAACACCGCCGCCACCCCGCCCGCCACCGAATAGGCCGTCACCAGCAAGCCCGCCACCGCCACCCTCACCCCGAAATCCTCCGAAATCTCCGGAAGAATCGGCGTGATAATCAAATTGTTGAACACCACAGCGAACGAGGCCACCGACAACAGCGCCAGTACCAGCGTCCGTTGCGATCGTGGCCCCGTCAGCGACACACCCCAAGCCTACACGGCAGCCCGCGGATCCGTCAGTTCAGCAGCTTCAGTAGCTCCCTCGTCGCCTCCGCCGCCGCCACCACCTTCGCCCGCTCCTCCTCCGTCAGCGGCAGCTCGAACGTCCGCTGAATCCCGCCCTCCCCCAGCTGGCAAACCGTCCCGCTGAACACGTCCCGGATACCGTACTCACCCTGGTGGTACACCGAGCACGGAATCAGCCGCCGCTGGTCCAGCAAGATCGCCTCCACCATCGCGATCGTCGCCGCCGAAGGCGCAAAATACGCCGACCCCGTCTTGTACAGCTCCCCGATCTCCGCACCCCCACGCATCGCGCGGGCCACGATCGCCTGCACCCGCTCGGGCGGCAGCAAATCCGTCAGCGGCACCCCGCCCACCCGCGTCTGCGAAACCACCGGAACCATCGTCGTGTCCGTATGCCCGCCGATCACGTAGCCGTGCACATCGTTCACCGAAACCCCGAGCTCCGCAGCGATGAAATACCGATAGCGCGCGCTATCCAGCGCCCCACCCTGGCCGATCACCCGCTCCCGCGGAAAGCCACTCGCCTGCATCGCCACGTGACACATCGCATCCATCGGGTTCGAAAAAACGATGATCACCGCCCCCGGCGAAGCCTTCGCCGCAGCCGAAACCTTCGACCGGACAATCTCCGCGTTCCCGTTCAGCAACTCCTCACGGCTCATCCCCGGCTTCCGCGGCGCCCCCGCAGTCACCACCACCACGTCGCTGTTCGCCGTCTCCTCCCAACCATCCGTCGCCGTGAGCCGCGTCGAAAACCCCTCCCATGGCGCCGCCTGCGATTCGTCCAGCGCCTTCCCGTGGTGCATCGTCCCCGCGAACTGCGGATCGTCCTGCAGCACCACATCGCAAATCCCCCGCTCGATGAGGCGCTGGGCCATCGCACCGCCGGTCATCCCGGCGCCCACAATCGTCACTTTCTTCCGAGGCATCGAAGCTCCTGCCGAACTGAACTTTGCTCGCCAAGGCTAGCACGCACCAGCCTTACCCGCGCCGCGCCAACCCCCGTACGTCCGCCCTCGCGTACACTCGAACCGTGGACCAAGCCCACATCCGCAACTTCTGCATCATCGCCCATATCGACCACGGCAAGTCGACCCTCGCCGACCGCCTCCTCGAACGCACCGGCACCATCTCCGACCGCGAAAAAGCCGAACAGGTCCTCGACTCCATGGACCTCGAGCGCGAAAAAGGCATCACCATCAAAGCCGCCGCCGCACGCATGCTCTACCGCGCCAGCGACGGACAAGAATACGAACTCAACCTCATCGATACCCCCGGCCACGTCGACTTCGCCTACGAAGTCTCCCGCTCACTCGCCGCCTGCGAAGGCGCCCTCCTCGTCGTCGACGCCTCCCAAGGCATCGAAGCCCAGACACTCGCCAACGTCTACCTCGCCATGAACCAGGACCTCACCCTCATCCCGGTCCTCAACAAGATCGACCTCCCCCACGCCGAACCCGAACGCGTCGCCGCCGAACTCGAGCGCGTCATCGGCTTCAGCCGTAACGAGATCATCCTCGCCAGCGCCAAAGAAGGCACCGGCGTAGATGCCATCCTCGAAGCCATCGTCCAACGCATCCCACCCCCCCGCGGCAACCCCACCGCACCCCTCAAAGCCCTCATCTTCGATTCTAAATACGACAGCTACAAAGGCGTCGTCGCCCACGTCCGCGTCTTCGACGGCGAGATGCACGGCCGCCGCAACCTCCGCCTCATGGCCACCGGAGCCGTCTTCGAACCACTCGAATTCGGCATCTTCAGCCCAAGCATGCGGCCCCTCGAAGGCCTCGCCTCCGGCGAAGTCGGCTACGTCGCCACCGGCCTCAAAGACGTCGCCGAATGCCGTGTCGGCGACACCATCACCTGGGCCGACGAGCCCGCACCAGAGCCCCTCCCCGGCTACCGCCGCGCCAAGCCCATGGTCTTCGCAGGCATCTACCCCACCGATTCCGACCAATACCAAGAGCTCCGCGACGCCCTCGCCAAGCTCGTCCTCAACGACGCTTCCCTCGTCTACGAACCCGAATCCTCCGCCGCCCTCGGCTTCGGCTTTCGCTGCGGCTTCCTCGGCCTCCTCCACCTCGAAATCATCGTCGAACGCCTCGAACGCGAATACGGCCTCGAACTCCTCACCACCGCCCCCTCCGTCGAATACCGCGTCCAGCTCACCTCCGGCGAAGAAATCCTCGTCGACAACCCAGCCGACCTCCCCGACCCATCCAAAATCGCCGTCATCTCCGAGCCCTGGGCCAAGATCGACATCATCACCCCCAGCCGGTACATCGGACAGGTCATGGAGCTCGTCACCAGCCGCCGGGGCCAGTTCCTCCGCATGGAATTCCTCGAAGCCGAAAACGACCTCGCACCCGGCGAAGCCCGCGTCCTCCTCGAATACGACGTCCCCATGGCCGAAATCCTCGTCGACTTCTACGACCAGCTCAAAGGGTCTACCTCCGGCTACGCCAGCCTCGATTACCAAATCAAGGAGTACCGCCCCGCCCGCCTCGTCAAAGTCGACATCCTCGTCAACGGCCAGCCCGTCGATGCCCTCTCCGTCATCACCCACACCCAAAACGCCGACAAAGTCGGCCGCGCACTCGTCTCGAAACTCAAAGACCTCATCCCCCGCCAGCTCTTCGAAGTTCCCATCCAAGCAGCCGTCGGCGGCAAAATCATCGCCCGCGAAACCATCCGCGCCATGCGCAAAAACGTTCTCGCCAAATGCTACGGCGGCGACGTCACCCGCAAGCGCAAACTCCTCGAAAAACAAGCCGAAGGCAAAAAGAAAATGAAACGCGTCGGCAGCGTCGAAATCCCCCAAGAAGCATTCATGGCAGTCCTCCGCCTCCGCGAATAACCGTCCACCAACACGTAATCCGTCCGAAACGCGAGCCTGTTACCCTACATCCATCCCGGACACCGAGCCGAACCTGGAGCGTCCCCCGTGGTCAAAGCCTTCGTCCTCATCGTCGTCGACCCCGCAAAGACCGTCGAAGTCTACGAAAAACTCCGCACCGTCGAAGGCATCTCCGAGGTCTACCAGGTCATGGGCCCCTACGACATCGTCGCCGTCGTCCAAGTCTCGTCCCTCACCGAAGTCCCCACCGTCATCTCACGCCACATCCGCGCCATCGAAGGCATCGAAAGCACCACCACCTGCGTCACCTTCCCAGAATCCAACAACGCCTGAGACCTCACGGACAAGACGCCAGCGCCTCCCTCACCAGCGCGAACAACCCCTCCGCATCCACCCGCGTCGCCAGCCGGCAGTTCCCCACCGGCCCGACTCCCGGCTCCTCGCTCTCCCAGCGTCGCCGGTCCACCACCGTCATCCCGCGCGTCCACTCGCCCCGCGTCTCCACCTCCACCTGCCCGAAGCGGAACTCGAACAGCTCCGGAGCCGCCAGCACCGCCACCGCACACGGATCGTGCAGCGGGACCGTCGGCGAACCCGTCAACCCCTCCGACGCCGCACGATAAAACTCCAGCAAATCAGCGATAACGCCAGCCGTCCGCGTCCCCACCCCCCGGAACCCCGCGATCGTCTCCCTCCCCACCGCCGCCTGCCGGGTCAGGTCCAGCCCGCACATCGTCAGCTTCGCCCCCGAGGTGAACACAATGTGCGCCGCCTCCGGGTCCGCCCAAACATTGAACTCCGCCGCCGCCGAAACGTTACCCCACGTCGCCGAGCCGCCCATGATGCTCAACCTTGCCACGCTCCGCGCAAAACGCGGCTCCTGCCGCATAGCCAAGGCAACGTTCGTCAGCGGCCCCGTCGCAATCACCACCGTCCCCGGGTTCGACATCACCGTATCGATCAGGAACTCCACCCCATTGCGCGGAATCACAGCCCGCTGCGACCGGGGCAGATCCGCTCCGTCGAGGCCCGTCGCGCCGTGCACTCGCTGCCCCACCCCAGGCAGCGAGCCCATCAGCGGCCCAGCCGCTCCTCGCGCCACCGGAATGTCCGGCCGCCCTATCAAGTCCAGCACTCGCAGCGCATTGTCCGTGACCCGCCACAGCGGCGCGTTCCCTCCCACCGTCGTCACGCCCAACAGATCGAAATGCTTCGCCGCCAGAACGATCGCCACCGCATCGTCATGGCCAGGATCGCAGTCGATAATCGCCTTCATTCGCGCCATACCTGCCCTCCAACGAATCCATCCGTCAGCTCAAAAAATAGGCCCCGTTTCCGGCGCCCCCTCGTCCTCCAAGCCCAGCAGCCACTCCGCCCCCAATAGGCCGCCACCGCGCAGCAGCCGTCGCCGCATCCCACGCAGCGCAGCCTCGTCCGCACCGCCCAACGCCCGCCGCACCAGGTCGAAGAGCGTCCGCGCCGTCACCAGCCCGAACCGATAATTCTCGCAGGCCCGCACCAGCGGCTCGCTCACCTCCGGCTCCCGCTGATCCGGGTCACGCTCACGAAAACCGTTCGCCACAACCAGCCCCCGCGGAGCCGGCCTCCCCGCCAGCAGCTCCGCCTCGATCCGACGCTGGAGCCGGATGTACGGCCACTCCACCACCTGGCCCGCCACACTCTCCAGCTCCACGAACGCCAACTCATCGTCCGAACGGACAGCCAACGGCTCGCCCGGGCCCGAAACCACCGCAAAACCCAGCTCCTGCAACGCCGCCTCCACCGCATCGCGGAAGCCAGCGCCATCACGCCAGAGCAGCTCACGGTGCCGCGCCAGCGCATCGTGCCGCTCGCGCACCGCAGCCAAATGCTCCGCCGCCGCCGTCGCAGCTGCCTCCGCCTCCTCCAATTCCGCCTCCGCCTGCTCCAGACCCGGGACCGCCACCCCCCGCACCCAGAACGGCGGCTCCTCCGGAACCGCCAGCCCACGCAGCTGCCGACACGCATCGACGAACGCCTGCGCCAGCTGCGTCCGCTGCGCCCCGAACGATTCCACGATCACCGGCACGAAAACCACCCGCCCGCCAGACACATCGAACTCCACCGCGATCGGCACCCCCGAGCCCCCCAGCGCGACCACCCGCCCGTTCCGGCGAAACTCCGGCTGCCGATCGTCGAACCACGCACGCCACGCTACCTCCTTGCGATACTCCCGCAACAGCGCGGCAAACGGATGATGCTCGTCAGCGATCCGCACCGTCTTCCCCTCGCCCGCGCGCAACCACGGCGGCGACCACCCCAACCCAGGCGGCGCCGGCAGCCAGTGGTACCGATCGCAACCCTCGAACCCCACCACCCCTGCCTGGAACGCCTCCGGCCGCGCCAAAACCACCACCAACCCCCCAGCCTCCAGCAGCCGTTGCGTCTCCTCCAGCCGCCGCCGAAGCTGCTCCCCCAACCCTGCCACCGTCGCCGACCCCGGCACGTTCAACACCGGCCGACCGTCGAACGCCTCGAACTCCTTCTCACCCGCGAGCAGCTCCCGCACCGTACGGTCCACACCCACCGGATCGACCACCAGCGCGTCGTAATCGTTATAGTTCGGCGCCGTCACCGGGTTGTAATTGTCGACCGACACATTCGGCAGCGGAAACGAAACACTCAGAATTCGCATCAGCCCTCCCCCTTCAGCAGCGGCGCCAACCGGTCACGCAACGCCGGCGCCAACTCCGGCCGCCGCATCGCCGCGGCCACGTTCGCCACGATATATCCCAACGGCCGCCCCGTGTCGTACCGCCGCCCCTCGAACCGCAGCGCCGACACCGGCTCCCCAGCCCCAATCTGCCGCGCGATAGCGTCCGTAATCTGCCGTTCCCCATTCCGCCCCGGCGGCGTCTCGTCGATGTACCGCAGGATGCTCCCCGAAAACACATACCGCCCCACGATACCCAGCCGCGAAGGCGCCTCCTCCAGCCGCGGCTTCTCCACCACACGTCGAAGCCGCATCGGATTCCCATCCTCCATCGGGTCGACGATGCCATACTGCGGCACATCCACATCCGCCACCTCCTCCACCGCGATCACCGTCCCGCCCCTCGCCTCGAACGTCTCAACCAGCTGAGCCGTACACGCCCGCCCGCCCAGAATCACATCGTCCGGAAACAGCAGCGCGAACGGCCGCCCCTCGATGAACTCCCGTGCACACGCCACCGCGTGGGCAATCCCCAGCTGCCTCGGCTGATACACCGCATGGAACTCCGCCTTCGCCGCGATCGCCGCCAGCGAATCCGCCAACTCCTGATTGCCCGTCTCCCGCAGCGCCGTCTCCACCCGCGCACCAGCCCGGAAATGCTCCAGGATCGCCTCCTTCCCCTCAGCGATCACGAACACGATGCGCTCGATGCCCGCCTCCAACGCCTCGTCCACGCAATACTCGATCAACGGCCGATCGACAACCGGCAGCATCTCCTTCGGCACCGCCTTCGTCGCTGGCAACATCCGCGTGCCCAGCCCCGCCGCCAAAATCACCGCCGTCGTCACCCGTTCCTTCATCCACGCCCGATCCTAGGCCCGAGCACCCTTACCGGATATACAGAACACGCCACCCTTGCTAGCATGAGAACCTGTTCGAAACTCTCACGGGGAGCAGTTTGAGGAGACGACCTAAGGTACCACCACGGCCGGCACCGCCGGAGCCCCGGATCAACGAACGCATCCGCGTTCCGGAAGTCCGCTTGATCGACGAAGAGGGCCGCCAAATCGGCATCGTCAAAACGTCCGAGGCCCTCGCCATGGCCCGCCAACGCGACGTCGACCTCGTCGAAGTCGCCGCCCAGGCCAACCCACCCGTCGCGCGGCTCATGGACTTCGGCCGGTTCAAATACGAACAATCGAAGAAAGAGCGCGAGGCCCGCAAACACCAAGTCAACGTCCAGCTTCGCGAAGTCCGCATGAAGCCGAAAATCGACGACCACGATATCGACTTCAAAACGCGGACAGCCGCCAAGCTTCTCAAAGAGGGCGACAAGGTCAAAATCACGGTCATGTTCCGCGGGCGCGAAATCACCCACCCGCAGATCGGCAAAGCCCTCATCGACCGGGTGATCAAGTCCCTCGAACACATCGCCACCGTCGAAAAAGAGGCCGCCCTCGAAGGCCGCCACATGACCGCCATCCTCGCGCCCGACAAAAGGAAACTCGCCGCCCTCGCCAAAGCCGCCTCCGCTCCGTCGAGCGCCGGAGCCCCGGCCAAGGCCGACGAGGAAGACGAAGAAGTCGCAAAAGCCGCCGCCGCTGCCCCCGTAGTCGGCGACGACCTCCCCGACGAAGACGACGACGAAGACGCCGACGAGGAGTAACCCAGCATGCCAAAGCTCAAAACGCACAAAGGCGCCGCATCCCGCTTCCGCGTAACCGGTAGCGGCAAGATCATGCGGATGTACGGCAGCCGCAATAACTTCCGCCGCAAAAAGCGGAAGCCCGTCAACGTCCTCTATAGCCGCACCGTCGAACTCGCAAAATCCCATACCGGGCTCGTCCGCCGGCTCCTCGCCGGCCAAGACTGAGCCCCGAGAGGAGCCACCCCATGAGCCGCGTCAAACGGGGCGTCACCGCCCATCGCCGCCACAAAAAAGTCCTCGCCCTCACCAAAGGCCACTCCGGCCAGCGCCACCGCCTCTTCCGCCGCGCCAACGAGAGCATGCTCCATGCCCTCCGCTACAGCTACGAAAACCGGCGCGACCGCAAAGGCGACTTCCGAGAACTCTGGATCGTGCGCATCAACGCTGCAGCCCGCCTCAACGGCCTCACCTACAGCCGCCTCATCGCGGGCCTCAAGCGCGCCGGCATCGAGCTCGACCGCAAAATGCTCGCCGACCTCGCCGTCACCCGCCCCGACGCATTCGCCAAGCTCGCCGAGCAGGCCCGCGCCGCGCTCGCCAGCTAATCCACCCAGCGCCCACCACACCACCGACCGCGTCGGGATGGCACCGCCATCCCGACGCCCCGTTTCAGGCCCCTACGCACCCGACCAGGTCAACTTCGGAACCCGGCTCGAACCGAACGCATACACCGCCACACCGAGCCCCCCCAGCACCGCAAAATCCACCCCATACCCCAAGAACCCCTCCGAACTCGTCGCGTACGTCGCCAGCTGCAGAGCATCCACCGCGTACGTCAGCGGATTCACATACACCAGAACCTTCATCCAGGCCGGCAGCCCCTCCGTCGGGAAAAACGCCCCCGAAAAAAACAACAGCGGGAACAGCGCCAAGTTCATGATCAAATGGAAGCCCTGCATCGATTGCACCCGCGTCGCCAGCGCCTGCGCCAGGCCCGTCAGCATCGAATTCAGCAGAACGACCGTCAGCAACGCCAGCGCCAGCCCGCCCGCTACCCCGTGCTGCCAACCGAAATCCACGAACGGCGCCGCAACCCCGAGCACGATCGCCGCCTGCACCGCACCGATCACCAGCGCAGCCAGCGACTTCCCCAGCATCACCGCCCGCGCTGGATGCGGACTCGAAAGCAGCAGCCGCAGAAAGCCGCTGTCACGGTCCCGGTAGTACGACGCCGACGAAAACGTCGACGAAAAGACCGAAGTCATCACCACCGTCCCAGCCACCAGGTAGGCCGTAAAGTTCCCCGCCGGGAGGCGCGAAGGCTCCAGCCCCTCCGAAACCCCATTCCCAAGGAACACCAAAAACAACAGCGGCGTCAGCATCGACGAATACAGCTGCGACCGCGCGCGCACCACCGCCCGCAAGTCCCGCGCCGCAATCGCGGCCACCGCCCGAACCGTACTCGCCTCGCTCATCCCGCACCCTCCACGCGACGCTTCACGAACCGGAAGTACGCATCCTCCAGCGAAGCCTCCACAATCCGCAGGCCGGCGATCGCATCGCCCGCCACCGCAAAAAGCCGCGGCACCAGCCCCGCCGCGTCGTCCGTCGTTACCCAGAGCTCCCCGTCCACCAGCGACACGAGATCCCTTCCCACTGCCTCGGCGATCACCTCCGCCGCCGCCTCCCGGCCCGCAGCGAGCTCCACCCGCACCGTTTGGCGCCGCAGATTCCGCTTCAGCTCACCCGGCGTGCCCTCCGCCACCACCCGTCCCGCCTGCACGAACGCCACCCGGTCGCAGACCGCCTCTGCCTCGTGCAAATCGTTCGTCGCCACCACCACCGTCGCCGCCCCACGCGTCTCCCCAACCGTCTCCCAAAGGAGCCTCCGCTCCTCCGGGTCGACCCCCGTCGTCGGCTCGTCCAACAACAACAAGTCCGGCCCGTGGAGCAGCGCCCGCGCCGCTTCCAGCCGCCTCCGCATCCCACCCGAAAGCGTACCGATCGGATCCCCAGCGCGCTCCGCCAGCCCGAACCGTCCCAGCAACACCGCCACGCGCTCCCGCGCCTCCGCCCTACCCACGCCGAACAGCCGCGCCGCGAACAGCAAATATTCCGTCGGCGACATCAGCGGATCCGAAGCATTCTCCTGGAACACCGTGCCAATGCGCCCCCGGAGCCGCAACGTCGGCGTCTCGCCCAAAATCGTCAGCGAACCTTCCGGTGGCCGCTCCGCCCCAGCCACCATCGCCAGAAACGTGCTCTTCCCACTTCCATTCGGCCCCAGAATGCCGAAAATGCACCCACTCGGCACCTCCAGCGAAAACCCGTCCAACGCGACCCGCTCACCATAACGCCGCCGTACCTCGTGCGCGACGATAGCACTGCTCACGAACGCAGTCTCACACCTCCCCCCGCCACGATCGAGTGCCACGCCGAACCCAGAAATCCCATCCGAATGCCAGGCACGGCCTCAAGCCGGTGCCGCGAGCATCGCCACCAGCTGCTGCATCACCAACAACGCCAGAATCGCCATCATCGGCGAAAGATCGATCATGCCCGCCCGCGGCATCACCCGCCGGAACGGGTCGATAATCGGCTCCGTCACGCGGAACAGCAGCTGATACAGTGGGCTCGACTGATCCACCGGAAGCCAGCTCAGCAACGCCCGCGCGATGATCGCCCAGGTCAGAATGTTGAGCCAAGTGAACGTCAGCTGGGCAACGTACGGATTGATGGCTCGCCCCCCTGCGTCGCTCCTTCCAGCTTAGCAGATCGGCCGACCGAAGCCCCGTCTTCACTGCGCAGCCGCACGCTCCACCACCGCAATCATCACATACAACAGGATGATCACCACCATCCCCGAAAAATCGATCATCCCCGTCCGCGGCAACACCCTCCGCACCGGATCCAGCAACGGCTCCGTCACACGGTAGAGCAGGCGAGCCACCTCGTTGTCCTGGCTCACCGGAAACCAGCTCAGGAGCGACCGTAAGAACACCGCCACAATCAGCAACCAGAGAAACAGCGTGAACAGCTGCGCAACCGAATCGTTCATGCCCCACCGCCCAGCTCGACAGCACGGGCGAACGCCGCCCGGACAGCCTCGATCACCGACGCCCGCAGCGCACCCCGCTCGAGCTCCAACAGCCCCGCAGCAGTCGTCCCCGCCGGCGAAGTCACCATCGCCCGAAGTTCCGCCGCACCCTTCCCACTCTCCTGCGCATACTGCGCCGAACCCAGAACCGTCTGGACCACCAGCTCCTCCGCCTGCGCCCGCGCCAACCCTACCGCCACCGCACCCTCGATCAGCGCCTCCATGAACAGAAACACATACGCCGGCCCGCTGCCGCTCACCGCTGTCGCCATGTCGACCTTCCGTTCATCGTCCACATAGAGCTCCCTGCCCACCGCCCCCAGCAGCTGGCGCGCCACACTGCGCTGCTCCACCGTCACCCCCGGCGCCGCCGTCCACACCGTCATTCCCGCGCGAATCGCCGCCGGCGTGTTCGGCATCGCCCGCACAACGAACGGATGGTCGAACGCCTGCTGGATGGTCGCGATCCGCACCCCCGCCATGATCGACACGATCAGCGCACCAGGCCGCACCCGACCCTTCACCGTCGCCAGCTCCTGCGGCTTCACCGCCAACACCACCAGCCCCGCCGAACCCATCGGTTCGAAATCACCCGTCACCTCCACCCCGTACGCCGCACGCAGCTGCGTCCGGCGCGCGTCCAGCTTCTCGATCACCGTCACGTCGCTCGCATCGAAAACGCCACGATCCAACGCACCGGCCAGCAGCGCCTCCCCCATCACCCCGCCACCGACGATCGCCGCCTTCATCGCCGCCCCCCGAAAATCGCCCGGCCAACGCGCACCATACTGGCCCCTTCCTCGATAGCCACCTCGAAATCGTCCGTCATGCCCATCGAAAGCTCGCGCAGCCCATGATCCCGCGCCAGCGCCGCCAACCTTCGAAACACCGGTCGTACCTCCTCCGGATCGGCCACACGGGGCGCCACCGTCATCAAACCCACCAGCTCGACCCCCACCAATCCGCGCGCACGCGCAACCGCAGCCGGCAGCTCGCTCGGAGCTAGGCCGAACTTCGTCGGCTCTCCAGCCACGTTCACTTCCAGCAACACCCGAACCGGGCGACCTGGCGCCCAGCGGTCGAGCACATCGAGGAGACGGACCGAATCGATACCGTGGAGTATAGCAAAGGCCCCGACCGCCGCCCGTGCCTTGTTCGATTGCAAATGCCCGACCAAATGCCAGGTCGGCGCCGAAAGCCCGCGCACCGCCGCCAGCTCGGCAACCGCCGCCTGCTTTCCCAGCGCCTCCTGGACCCGGTTCTCGCCGAAATCCGTCACCCCCGCAGCCAGCGCCTCCACCACCGCCTCCGGCCCGAACGTCTTGCTCGCCGCAATCAACCGCACCTCGGCCGGGTCCCGCCCCACCCTCGCGCACGCCCGCCCCACCCGCTCCCGCACGGCCGCCACCCGGGCCGCGATCTCCCCGCTGCCCAACACACTCATGGCAGATCCGGAGGGTGCCGAGCCTCCCAGATTCCTCGCACCACCACCGCGGCCACCAGAGCACCGAGGAGGGCCAGCCCGAGCCATACCGCCGTCAGGAACGCCCAGAGGAGCACGACGAATCCGATGACCGCACCGAACAGCAGCCCCAGCGGCAGCGCCAGCGCCTTGAACACCACCCAAATGATGATCGCCGTCTCTTTCCACGAGCCCGGCGGCGGCTCGTCCTGCGGCTGATTCGGCCCGTAGTAAAAGCCCATGCCCCGATTGTCGGCTGGCGAGCCCATCCCTGTCGAACCGCCCGGGTACCACGCCGGGGACCGAAACCCCCGGCGTGGTACCCAGCACCGCAGCGTCAGCTCAGCCGCACTTGTTGTAGAAACAGTTGTGGCAGACGAGGCACCCCTCCGCGTAGTACAGCACCGCCCCACACTCCGGGCAGCCCACCCCGCTCGCCACCGCATCGCTGTGCAGCTTCGCCGCCACGCTCGGACCCGTGCTCTCCACAACCAGGTCCGGCGGGATCAGCGCCGGCTGAGCCGCCGCCCTCGAGCCGCCGAACTTCAGCTCCAGCCAACGGAACACATAGTCCACGATGCTCGTCGCGATCGGAATCTCCTTGTTGCTCGTCGGGCCACTCGGTTCGAAGCGCGTGTTCTTCAGCTTCGAAGCCAACTCCGTGAGCGGCACCCCGTACTGCAGCGCATAGCTCGTCAGCATCGCCACCGTATCCATCAGCCCCGAAACCGTCGAACCCTGCTTCGAAACGTTGATGAACACCTCACCAGGCGTCCCGTCCTCGAACAGGCCGACCGTCATGTAACCCTCCTGCTCCCCCACCCGGAACTTGTGCGTAATCGCCTGCCGCTCGTCCGGCAGCCGACGACGCACCGGCCCCACCGCCTGCGCCACGATCGCCTGGGCAGCCTCCACCGCCTTCTCCGCGTCCGACTTCTCGGCGTGCTTCAGCACCTGGAACTCCCGCGAACCATCCCGGTAGATCGTGATCCCCTTGCAGCCCGTCCGATACGCCAGCTCGTAGGAAACGCGCACATCGTCCACCGTCGCCGAATTCGGGAAATTGATCGTCTTCGAGACCGCGTTGTCCGTGAACTCCTGAAACGCCGCCTGCATCCGCACGTGCCACTCCGGCGCAATCTCGTGCGCCGTCACGAACACATCCTTCACCCACTGCGGCACCTCCGGCCGCTCCGACAGATGCCCACCGTGCGCGAGAAAATCCATCAGATCCTCACTGTAGAACCCCTCCTGCCGCGCCACCGCCTCGAACTGCTCGTTCACCTCCCGCAGCTCCACCCGCTTCGTCGGGTCATCCTTGTCCAAGTAGTGCGACCGAACGAACGCCAGCGCGAACACCGGCTCTATCCCACCCGAACAATTCGCGATGATGCTCAGCGTCCCCGTCGGCGCAATCGTCGTCCGAGTCGAATTCCGCATCGGCCGCGGCCCCTCCGGTCCCTTCGGCCCATAGATCGAATCCGCCCAGTCCGGGAAATTGCCCCGCACACGCGCCAACTGCTCGCTCGCAGCATCCGCCTCCTTCTGGATGAACGACATCACCTCGCGCGCCAGCCGTAGCGCCTCCTCCGAGTTGTACGGAATGCGCAGGTCGATCAACATGTCCGCCCAGCCCATCACCCCAAGCCCGATTCGCCGAATCGCGTGCGATGTCTCCGCAATCTCCGGAATCGGGTACTGGTTCATCTCGATCACATTGTCCAGTAGGTGCACCGACCGCCAGACCGTCTTCCGGAGCCGCTCGTAGTCCACCTGCTTCGCCCCCGGCGTACCCACCGTGAAGTGCTTCAAATTGATCGAGCCCAGATTGCACGAATCGTGCGGGTAGAGCGGCTGCTCCCCACACGGGTTCGTCGATTCGATCGGCCCCCGCTTCGGGACCGGGTTCGCCCGCCCCGCATTGATCCGGTCGATGAAAATCACCCCCGGATCCCCGTTCTTCCACGCGTTCCGGACCATCTTCTCCCACACCTCCCGCGCATCGCGCCGCCCGACCGCCTCACCCGTCTGCGGGTCGATGATGTCGTACGACGTCCCCGCCTCCAGCGCCTTCATGAACGGCTCCGTCACCGCGACGCTGATGTTGAAATTCGTCAGCGTCACCATGTCCGCCTTCATCTCGATGAACTCGTCGATGTCCGGGTGATCCACACGCAAAATACCCATGTTCGCCCCCCGCCGCGTCCCGCCCTGTTTGATCGCCTCGGTCGCCGCATCGAACACCTTCATGAACGAAACCGGCCCACTCGCCACCCCCATCGTCGTCTTCACCTTGGCGTTCGCCGGCCGCAGCCGCGAAAACGCAAACCCGGTGCCGCCGCCCGACTTGTGGATGATCGCCGTTTGCTTGATCGCCTCGAAAATCCCCTCGATCGAGTCCGGCACCGGCAACACGAAGCACGCAGAAAGCTGCTGCAGCTCCCGCCCAGCATTCACCAGCGTCGGCGAATTCGGCAGAAAGTCCAACGACGCCATCAACCGATAGAACGACTCCTCGGCCGCAGCCCGATCCTGCTCCGTGCCGCCCAACCGCAGCTCCGCCTCCGCCAGATTGCGCGCCACCCGGCGAAACACCTCGTCCGGCGTCTCCACCGCGTCGCCCAGCTCGTTCCGCTTCGCGATCCGACGCTCGATCACCACCTTCGCGTTCGGCGAAAGCTCGGCCGGCTCGAATTCACCCCCCAGACCTGTCCATTCGTGCGTCGTGGTGACCATCTGCTTCCTCCAAATGCTCCGGTCGCGGGTGACCGGGAGTATACGAACAAACGTTCTTCTTGCCTAGGGCGCCCAGCCCCCCGCCGACGCCCGAACGACAGCCTCGTCGTTCCGCCGGAGAACGAGCTCCCCAAGCCGCGTCCGCCCCACCGCCAGACCCCTCCCCGTACCGTCCAGCTCCTGCCCAGCGAATCGCTCCAGCAACGCTTCCATCGCCGCCTCGGCGCCGACCCGCTCGACCAGGTCCACCAGCTCCTGCGGTCGCATCTGCCGCATCACCAGCAAATACGCCCTCTCCGAAAGCAGGAGACCAGCCACATCCGCGTCGCCATCCGGCGTCGTTCGGATCGGCCCAAGGCCCAGGTTGGCATGCACTTCCCAAATCTTCATGGCGCTACCGTGACGATTCCGCCAGCGCGCTCGGCGCCTCGCGCGCCGCCCGCGCCACCCGAAGCTCGGTCGGCTCGGGATCCGGCAACGCCAGCTGCAAGGTCCGCTCCTCGAACGTGGGCACGTGCCCCTGCTCGAGCTGCTCGACCGCCTCCTTCAACGACTCGATATCGGCGAACGACCGGTACACCGACGCGAATCGGATGTAGGCGATCTGGTCCAACTTCCGGAGCGCATCCATCGCAAGTTCTCCCACTACCTGCGATGGAACCTCCGGTCGACCGTCGCTCATCACCCTCGCCTCGATGTCCGTCACGATCGCTTCCAACTGCCCCACCGAGACATTCCGCTTCGCGCAGGCCGCCCGGAGCCCGCGGAGCAGCTTCTCCCGCGAAAACTCCTCCCGCCGCCCATCGCGCTTCACGATTTGCACCGTCGTCACCTGCACCTGCTCCACCGTCGTGAACCGCTCCCCACAGCGAATGCACTGCCGCCGTCGACGGATACCGTCATCCGTCGACCGGCTGTCCGTCACCCGAGAATCACGATAGTGGCAGTACGGGCAGCGCACGAAAAACTCCTCAACGGTATGGGCGCCTTCGCAATTCCCTTGCGACAACGCATCGGGCACGCGGGATAGTGCCCCAAAATCTAGTACGGTGTCAACCCCAGACCACAAAATCTTGTGATCGCCCCGCAGTCACGCCCCTGGATAGCGCCCCGCCGAGCGCCCCCCGCCAGCCCAGAAATCGCAACCAGGCGTGTCCGTCCACGGGTGCAACACCCCGCTCCCCGGGTGCAGGCACGTCCCCCTCCCCAGCTCGCCGTCCTCCACGAACTCCCGGCAGCGCCCACACGTCCGCACCGAGAGCGACTCCACCACCGAGAGCCCCAACTCCCCCGTCGTCCCACCACGCCCGTCCGTCAGGTCCAATGCCGCCGGCCAGGCCCCATCCACCCCGTCTCCATCCCGCTCGCGGCCCCCGTCCCACCAATCCAGTCCACCGCGGCGGCGCTGGCGGCGCTCCACCTTCCGTGCACGCTTCCTACCCATCACCCCCACCCTACCGCATCGAGCACCGCCCGGCGACCCGCCCCCGTCCACCCGCGCCGCGCGCCGGCCGACCCGGCGGGGCCCCAGCGAAAGGCCCTACGCGGCTGGCCGCCTTCTCCGGTCGACCGGCACCGGGACACTCACCCGTCGCCGCTCCCAGACGAACCGCTCCGAGGTCCCCTTCAGCTCCCGGGCGAGCGCCTGCATCAGCTTCGCCGTCTCCTCCAGCCGGTGCGCGTGAGCCGTCAACTCCTCCGTCGAAGCCGCAACCTGCTCCGCTGCCGCCGAATTCTCCTCGCTCGTCGCCGCCACCTGCAGCACCGCGCCCCGAAGCGACGCCGCCGCGCGGGCCGTCTCCGCAGCCCGCCCGGCGTTCTGCTCCGCCGCCTCGGCGATCGACGAAACCGCACCCACGATCCGCTCCGCACCAGCCCGCAACCCCCCGATCTCCCGCGCGATGCCCTGAATGTGCTCCGTCGAACCCCGCACCGCGTCGATGATCGCCCGCAGCGAATCCCCCGCCCGCGCAGAGACCGTCCGCCCCTCCTCCGCCTCCGCTACCCCAGCGTTCATCGCTGCCACCGCCTGCTTCGTCCCCTCCTGCACCCGGGCCACCAACGCCGCGATCTCCTTCGTCGCCGCCGACGACCGTTCAGCCAGCGCCCGCACATTGTCCGCCACCACCGCGAACCCACGCCCCTGCTCGCCGGCCCGCGCCGCCTCGATCGCCGCGTTCAAGGCCAGGAGATTCGTCTGTCCCGCAATCTCGTCGATGGTTCGCACAATATCGCCGATCTGCTCCCCGAACGTTCCCAGCTCGCCCACCGTGCGCGCCGTCGATTCCACCGATGCCGCCAGCCCGTCGATCGCCCGAATCGCCCGTTGCACCGCCTCGTAGCCCTCCGTCGCTACCTGCTGGCTGTGGGCCGCCTCCACCGCCACACTGCCCGCCCGGGCCGCCATCTCCGTCACCCGCGTCCCGATCTCCTCCGCCTCGCGGCAGGCCTCCCGCGCCGATTCCGCGTTCCGCTGCGCCGTCTCCACCATCATCTCGAGCACCTCGGTCAGCTCGTTCGAATGCCGGTCCGCACCTGCCGCCAGCTCCGCCAGGTGCACCGAGGCCGAGCCAACCTCCCCCGTCGCCGACGCAATCTCTCCCGCCGCCGAGCGCACCATCTCCGACGCCCGGTCGACCTCCTCCGCCGAAGCCACCACCTGCCTCGTTCCCTCCAAGACCTTCCCCACCACCTCGCGGAGGTTGTCCACCATCCCCTGCATCGCACCACCGAGGACGTCGTCCTCCGAAACCCGTGGTACCGGCGTCGTCAGATCCCCCGCAGCGATACGCTGCGCAACCTCGCTCAGGCGTCGCAACTGGCGCGCCGCCTCCGTGAACGAATCCGCGAGCTCGGCGAATTCACCAATCCCTCCGCGCGGAACATCCGCCGGAAGGATACCCACCGCCAGCTCTCGCGCCGCTCGGACAACCGGCGCCGAACCTGCCCGAATTTGCCTCCACAGCCACACCCCCGCAGCCACCGCGCCGACACTCGCGACACACGCTAGCCCGGCGAGAAAGCGCGCCTGCCCCGGCCTCCCTGCGTCCGAAAGAAACCCGAAAGCCAGCACCCCCATCGCCACGATGAGCGCCACCGTCCCGAGGCACGCCCCGAGAAGCAGGTTCGCCACCGAAATCCGCGTCAACAGCCTGCGATCGCTGCCAGACAACATGCGCGACTCCCGAGCGAGCTTCCGCCTCAGTCTCGGGAATTCGCGCCAGCCACTGAATCGGGATACCCCCGCAGGCCCCCTCCTCGCCCCCCGTAGGGAGACGCCCCGTCAGCCGGCCGCTTCCGACATATCCACCTTCACCGTGGCCCGGCGGTCCATGAACTTCGCCTTCAGATAATCTCGGTTCATCTTCGCGATGAACTCGATGCTAATCCCCTTCGGACAAACCGCCTCGCACTCCGCGAAGTTCGTGCAGCTTCCGAAATACTCCTCCATCGTGTCGACCATCGCCACCGTACGGCTCCACCGCTCCGGCTGACCCTGCGGCAGCAGATTCAGGTGCGCAATCTTCGCCGCCGTGAACAACTGAGCCGCACCGTTCGGGCAGGCTGCCACGCACGCCCCACAGCCAATGCACGCCGCCGCATCGAACGCCCGGTCCGCCACTGGCTTCGGAATCGGAATGCTGTTCGCGTCCGGCGCGGCGCCCGTCGGCGCCGTAATGTAGCCGCCCGCCTGAATGATCTTGTCGAATGCCGACCGATCGACGACCAAATCCTTGATCACCGGGAAAGCCGTCGCTCGCCACGGCTCCACCACGATCGTGTCGCCGTCCTTGAAGTTCCGCATGTGCAGCTGACACGTCGTCGTCAGCTTCTTCGGGCCGTGCGGCACTCCATTGATCACCATCCCACACGAACCGCAAATACCCTCGCGGCAGTCGTGGTCGAACGCAATCGGCTCCTTGTTCTCCGCGATCAGCCGCTCGTTCACCACGTCCAACATCTCGAGGAACGACATATCCTCGTTGATCCCCTTCGCCTCGTACACCTCGAAGCGACCAGGATCGTTCGGCCCCGACTGGCGCCACACCTTCAGGGTCAGGTTCAGCGTGCTCATTTGTAGCTCCTCTGCGTCGGGTGCACGTACTCGAACACGAGCTCTTCCTTGTGCAGCTTCGCGTCCTTACCAGGGCCGCAATACTCCCACGCCGCCACATAGGCAAAATGCTCGTCGTCGCGTTTCGCCTCGCCATCCGGCGTCTGGTACTCCTCGCGGAAGTGCCCGCCGCACGATTCCTCACGATGAAGCGCGTCCTGGCACATCAGCTCCGCCAGCTCGAAAAAGTCCGCCACCCGCCCCGCCTTCTCCAGCGACTGGTTCAGCGTCTCCCCCTCACCGAGCACCTTCACATCCTGCCAGAACTCCTCCCGCAGCTCGGCGACCCGCTGCCGCGCATACTTCAGCCCCTCGGCGTTCCGCGACATCCCGCAGTAGTCCCACATCACCTTCCCCAGCTCCCGGTGGAACGAATCCACCGAGCGGTGCCCCTTGATGCTCAACAGCCGTTGGACTCGCTCCCGAACCCCCTCCTCCGCCTCCTCGAAGGCCGGCGAATCTGTCGACGGCACCGGCGTGTTCAAGAGCTGCGCAAGGTCCCCCGCGATCGTCGTCGGCAAAATGAAATACCCGTCGGCCAGGCCCTGCATCAGCGCCGAAGCGCCCAACCGGTTCGCACCGTGGTCGCTGAAGTTCGCCTCCCCCAACACGAACAACCCCGGCACATTCGACATCAGGTTGTAGTCCACCCAGAGACCGCCCATCGTGTAGTGCACCGCAGGGTAAATCCGCATCGGCACCTCGTACGGATTCTCCCCAGCGATGTTCTCGTACATATCGAACAGGTTGCCGTACCGCTGCTCGATCACCCCACGGCCCAGCCGTTCGATCGCCGTCTTGAAGTCCAAATAGACCCCGTTCTTCAGCGGCCCTACCCCATAGCCAGCGTCCACCATCCGCTTCGCCGCCCGCGAAGCCACATCCCGCGGCACCAGATTCCCGAACGACGGGTACATCCGCTCCAGGTAGTAGTCCCGCTCCTCCTCCGGAATCTGATTCGGCGGCCGATTGTCATCCTTGTTCTTCGGCACCCAGATCCGCCCATCGTTCCGAAGCGACTCGCTCATCAGCGTCAGCTTCGATTGGTACTCCCCGCTCACCGGAATGCACGTCGGATGAATCTGCGTAAAACACGGATTCGCGAAGAACGCGCCCTTCTTGTGCGCCCGCCAGGCCGCCGTCACATTGCTCCCCTTCGCGTTCGTCGAAAGGTAGAACACGTTCCCGTACCCACCCGTGGCGAGCACCACCGCGTGCCCCGCATGCCGCTGAATCTCCCCCGTCACCAAGTCACGCGTAACGATCCCGACAGCCCGGCCATTCTCCACCACCAAGTCCAACATCTCCGTCCGCGGGAACATCCTCACCGTGCCCGCATCGATCTGCCGGCAGAGCGCCTGATACGCCCCCAACAGCAGCTGCTGCCCCGTCTGCCCCCGCGCATAGAACGTCCGCGCCACCTGTGCCCCGCCGAACGAGCGGTTATCCAGCAGCCCACCGTACTCCCGCGCGAACGGCACCCCCTGCGCCACGCACTGGTCGATAATCTGAACGCTGATCTCCGCCAAGCGATAGACGTTCGCCTCGCGCGACCGGTAGTCGCCGCCCTTGATCGTGTCATAGAAGAGGCGGAAGACAGAGTCGCCGTCGTTCTTGTAGTTCTTCGCAGCATTGATCCCGCCCTGCGCCGCGATCGAGTGCGCCCGCCGAGGACTGTCCTGAAAACAGAAGACCTTCACGTTGTAGCCCATCTCCCCCAGCGTCGCCGCCGCCGAAGCGCCGGCCAACCCCGTCCCCACCACGATGATCTCGAACTTCCGCCGGTTCTGCGGCGCAACCAGCTTCGTCTCGAACTTCGCGTTGCTCCACTTCTCCGAGATATGTCCCGCGGGAATCTTCGCGTCCAGCATGGTTCCCCCCTTACTCCACGATGCCCGTCAACACCGCGATCGGGAACGACACATTGCCGACCACGATCACGGTCGCGAACGCCACAGCGAACCACCGCCGCCAATGGTTGAATCGCGGATGCGACCACCCCAGCGACTGGAACAAGCTCCACGCCCCGTGGTAGATGTGCATCCCCAGCAGCAGGTTCGCCACGATGTATACCCCCGCCACCGGCCAGCGCGAGAGGCTCGCCACCACATTCTGGTACGGCTCACCGCGCGTGAATTCCGCCCCACCGACTCCCCACGTCAAATCCATCAGGTGATAGATCACGAAGAGGCCGACGATCACGCCGCTCCAGCGCATCGTCCGCGCCGCATAATTCGCCGCCACATAATCCCGCCCGCCCTGGTACTTCGTCCTCCGCGCCTGCCGATTCATCACCGTCAGCGAATACGCCGCGTGAATGTGAAGCGCGAACGCCAGAATCAGCACACTCCGAACGATCCAGAGCAGCCCAGTCCGCGGGAGCACCGGCTCGCCGATCTCGCGCAGATACTCGCCGTACCAGTTCATCTTCTCCGCACCCTCGTACAGGTGCAGATTCCCCAGCATGTGCACCAGGACGAAGCCCAGCAGCACAACGCCCGTCACCGCCATCACGGCCTTCTTGCCGATCGCCGAACCATAAAAATCGAGAATCCACGCACGCGGCCTCACACGCCGCTGTCGCAACGGCTGCACGCCGCGCGCCCGAGTACCTGAGAGCATGCCCCCCTCCTTGGACAACGCTCGCCCGGCTCAGGCTGGTCTCCCGGGCGAACGGCCCTGCCCGGCGATTCCCCGCACCGTCACGCCTGCTGCAGTTCCTCGCGAATCCTACGACCCCATCCGCCGCCCGTTCAATCAGCCGTCATACATCCCAGCTATAGAACCTTCCCACACCTATCGATTCATTGATTCGACGATTCGCGCCCAGCGAAGCACCCCGATGATCGACTTCGCATCGCAAATCTCCCCCCGCTCCACCGCCGCCAGCGCCTCCCCCAGCGTCATCCGCTCCAGCTCGATGTCCTCGTCCTCGTCGCCAGCCAACCGCGATTCCCGCAGCCCCGAACAGGCGAACAAATGGATGTACTCGCTCGTATACCCAGGCGCCACGAAAAACCCTCCCAGCCGCTCCACCCGCCCCGGCACATACCCCACCTCCTCCTGGAGCTCGCGAGCCACAGCCGCCTCCGGCGCCTCGTCCCGCTCCAGCGTCCCCGCCGGCAACTCCAGGAGTCGCCGACCCGCAGCGTGCCGATACTGCCGCACCAAAAGCAACGAGCCATCGTCCAACACCGGCACCATACAGACCGCCCCCGGATGCCGGATCGTCTCCCGCAGCGCAGTGACGCCACCCTCCAGCTCGATCGTCGCCAGCTCCACATCGAACAGCCGGCCCCGATACACCGTCTCCGCCGAAACCAGCCGCGGGCTCCCCATCCAACCGATTCTCCGCCCGCGCGCCCCAAAGGTCGACCGCCAGCGCCCCGTCTCCAAAGCGAGGCGGCCCCGCTGCCGGGGCCGCCTCGCATCCCACCATCGCCGCCGTCAATCCAGATAGTCGCGGAGCTTCTTGCTGCGGCTCGGGTGCCGCAACTTCCGGAGCGCCTTCGCCTCGATCTGCCGGATCCGCTCCCGTGTCACCCCGAACTCACGGCCGACCTCCTCCAGCGTGCGGCTCCGGCCATCCTCCAGCCCGAACCGCAGCTGCAGCACCCGCCGCTCCCGCGCCGTCAGGCTCGCCAACACATCCTCCACCTGCTCGCGCAACAACTGCTGGCTCGCCGCCTCAGCCGGCGCCAAAGCGCTCGGGTCCTCCAGGAAGTCGCCCAGGTGGCTATCCTCCTCCTCCCCGATCGGCGTCTCCAGCGAAACCGGCTCCTGAGAAACCTTCTGGATCTCCCGGATCCGCTCCGGCGTGAAGAGCGCCGCATCGCCCTTCCCCGACTCGCTCATCCCCCGCGCGATCTCCTCGCTCGTCGGTTCCCGCCCATACTCCTGCACGAGGCGGCGGCTCACCCGCACCAGCTTGTTGATCGTCTCCACCATGTGCACCGGGATCCGGATCGTCCGCGCCTGATCGGCAATCGCCCGCGTAATCGCCTGCCGAATCCACCACGTCGCGTACGTCGAAAACTTGAACCCCTTCCGGTAATCGAACTTCTCCACCGCCCGGATGAGGCCGATATTCCCCTCCTGGATCAGATCCAGGAGCGACATCCCCCGGCCGATGTACTTCTTCGCCACCGACACCACCAGGCGAAGGTTCGCCTCCGTCAGCCGCCGCTGCGCCTTCTGGCCGTTCCGCTTGATCGTGTCGAAGTGATACCGAAGCCTCTCCTCCAGCGGGGCCAGCTTCTCGACCAGATCGTCGGCCGGCGGCACCAACTGATCCTCCCCGCCAGCCTCTTCCGCCATCTCCCGCATCAGCTCCGGCGTCAGCACCGCCGTCACGATCGACAACTGCACGATACGCCGGTGCGCATCCTCGTCCGCAATCTTCAGCTTCTTCGCCACATGCGCCTTGAAGTCCGGGTCGATCTCGCCGTCCACCAGCCCGCGGAACTGCGGATCCCCGATCACCTCGCTGTAGCTCAGATTCTTCAGCTTGCGGCCTTGCGGGTCCCGCCACCTCCGCACCACCCCGGGCTCCCCCTCGCCACCCGGCTTCACGAACTTGTCGAACTCGTCGACGAACCGCTTCGCCTCCTTGTACACCGGCAGCAGAGCGGCCCACTGCTCCAGAAGCCGGACCGCAACCCGGCTCGCCGAAGGCGGATGCCCATAATTCTGGACGTACTCCTTCTCGATCTCCTCGATGTGCAGCCCGTGCTCCATCTGGCGGGCCAAATGCTTCTCGTCGTCCGCCGTCAGGAGGTACACCTTGCCGATCTCGCGCAGATACATCCGAACCGGGTCGTCGATCCCCTCCGACTCCTCGGTCAACAGCGCGATGCTCGCGTCCTCATCCTCCTCCTCGATAGGGCTCTCCTCGTCCGTTTCCGCAACGAGCCCGGCAAGGTCCGCATCGGCGGCCTCGTCCTCCTCGTACGCCTTCAAACGGCTCAGCACACCATCGAGGACCGAATCCTCGCTCGCAGTCGTAGAATCGGCCAGGACATCGTCAGCCATCTTCAGCTACAGCTTCCTCTCTCCCTCATGGGGATCCTGAACTCGCGCAGGGCACACTGCGCCTTTTCCATCGTAGCAACCACACCAGAAAAGAAAAAGACCCCGCCCCAGGCCTCGCATCGCGAGTGGAGAGGGGATGCAAACCGCGTGATGCACCGATTCGAGCCTCGCCGCCCACGGCGCGGCAGCCCGCGACCCGTGCCGAACCTCGCTCAGCGGTGGGTCGCTCCCCGGACACCTGGTATCGGCAAGCTCGCGTAATCGGTCGAACCACCCTCCCCACACTCGGCCGATCGCTACTCCCCCAGCCCACCGCCGGCTATACTCCCATTCGACAACCGAAGAGGGCCGCCCCGCGGCCCGCTCATCGGCGATGACCGGGAAGAGTAGCCCGCCAGCCCCCCAGAGAGCCGCGCCACCGGCTGAAAGCGCAGCACCCGGCAGGCGAACACCACCCGCGAGCCCGCACCGAAGCGCCCCACCGCGATAAGGTCGCGCGGTTGGCCCCGTTACCGGCCCCCAACGAGTCCGTGCCTCCGCGCGGAAAAGCCGGGTGGAACCACGAGCGCGCCGCTCGTCCCGGTATCGCGGCGCGCACCCTTACCGCCCGGGGGACACTCCATGGCCACGCCGCTCGAATCCCACGTCGACCTCGCCGCCCTCCCCAGAGAAGAGCGGCTCGCACGCATGCGCCACTCCGCCGCACACCTGCTCGCCGAAGCCATGCTCGAGCTCTTCCCCGATGCCGAACTCGGCATCGGCCCCCCCATCGACACCGGCTTCTACTACGACTTCCGCCTCCCCCGCTCCCTCACCCCCGAAGACCTTCAGTGGCTCGAAAACCGCATGCGCCAGAGCGTCGCCGCTCGCCTCCCCTTCCAAATGGCCCAAATCTCCCGCCAAGAAGCCCTCCAACGCTGGAAGGACCAACCCTTCAAGCTCGACCTCCTTTCCGACCTCCAGGACGGCACCATCACCCAGTGCACCCACGGAAACTTCACCGACCTCTGCAAAGGCGGCCACGTCAACCACACCGGAGAAATCGGCGCCTTCAAACTCACTTCCGTCGCCGGCGCCTACTGGCGCGGCTCCGAAAAAAACCCCCAACTCCAACGCGTCTACGGCGCCCTCTTCGAAACCCCCGAAGAACTCGAAGCCTACGAACGCCAGCTCGAAGAAGCCCGCCGCCGCGACCACCGGCGCATCGGAAAAGACCTCGAACTCTTCGAACTCTTCGACGAAACCGGCCCAGGACACGTCGTCTGGCTCCCCAACGGCACCACCATCCGCCGCGAACTCCAACGCTGGATGGAAGACCTCGAGCTCGAACGCGGCTACCGCCACGTCGTCACCCCCAACGTCTCCAAACGCCAGCTTTACGTAAAATCAGGCCACTGGGACCACTTCCACGACGCCATGTACCCAGTCATGGAGCGCGAAGGCGAAGAATACGTCCTCCGCCCCATGAACTGCCCCTCCCACATCCTCGTCTTCGCCGCCCAACTCCACTCCTACCGCGAATTCCCCATCCGCATCGCCGAATTCGGCAACATGCATCGCTGGGAAAAAAGCGGACAAGTCACCGGCATGAGCCGCGTTCGCATCATGACCCTCAACGACGCCCACATCTTCTGCACCGACCCAGCCATGGTCGAGCAAGAAGTCGAAGGCGTCCTCCAGCTCATGGAACACGCCTACAGCGTCCTCGGCCTCCGCAACTACCGCTACCGCCTCTCCCTCGGCGACCCCGACGACCACGAAAAATACGTCGACGACCCCGACATGTGGGAAAAAGGCGAAGCCCTCCTCCGTCGCGTCCTCGACCGCCTCGGCCTCCAATACTTCCCCGCCAAAGGCGAAGCCGCCTTCTACGGCCCCAAGATCGACGTCCAATTCACCACCGCCCAAGGCAAAGAAGAAACCCTCGCCACCATCCAGGTCGACTTCCACTTCCCCCGCCAGTTCGGCCTCGAATACATCGGCGAAGACGGCTCCCGCCATCGCCCCATCATCGTTCACCGCGGCGTCATCTCCACCATGGAACGCATGGTCGCTCTCCTCATCGAAGAATACGAAGGCAACTTCCCCCTCTGGCTCGCACCGACGCAGGCGATCGTCATCCCCATCGCCGACCGCCACCAGCCCTACGCCAACGAAGTCGCCGCCGCCCTCCGCGCCCACCGCCTCCGCGTCGAAGTCGACGACCGCAACGAACGCATGAACGCCAAAATCCGCGACGCCCAGCTCAGAAAAATTCCCTACATGCTCGTCGTCGGCGACCGCGAGGCCCAAGCTCGCGCCGTCTCCCTCCGCGTCCGCGGCGAAGGCGACCAAGGTTCCGTAGCCCTCCAAACCGTCGTCGAGCGCCTCCGTCGCGAACGCGACGACCGCATCCTCGGGCCAGGCGTCCACCCAGCCACCCCGGCCCCCCGCCTCGGCGAATGACCCTCCCCCAGCCATGACCCAACAGGCCGCCACCCGAACGGGTGGCGGCCTGTCGCTCCGACGAAACGGCGATCGTGGCCTTACACCGCGTCCGCCCGCGCCACAGCCTCGCCCTCGATCACCGTCTCCCCGTTCTGGTTCACCGTCACCACCTTGATCGTCGCGAGGCCATCCTCCACCTTCGTCACCTCGAACTTCGCCGTCAGCGTATCCCCCGGCCAAACCTGCCGCGTGAACCGCACTCCGTACCGCTTCAGCGCCATCACCCCCAGCCAGTCCGTGAGCGCACGGCCCGTCAACCCCATCGAAAGCATCCCGTGCGCAAAGACCGACGGATACCCCGCCACCTCCTTCGCGAACACCTCATCGTGGTGGATCGGATTGAAGTCCCCGCTCGCACCCGCGTATTTCACGATATGCGTGCGGTTGATCTTCTCGATCACCACCTGCTCCCGCGTATCTCCCACCTGCAACGCCATCGCGATACCCTCCTTACTGCTCCACAGCCTTCTCGGTCTGCACGCCGACGCTGATCGCCGTCACGCAGAGCACACCGTCCTGATTCCGATACTCCGTGATCGTCTCCGAAAACGAGAGCTTGCCACCGCGGCGGCCCTCCTTCTCCCATCGCCGCCCCGGCCGCGTCGTCACCGTCAGCGTATCCCCCACAAAAATCGGATGGTGGTATTCATAATGCTGCTCCGCGTGCAGCCCGCGGCCCAGCCCCCCACCACCCTGCCCCTCCGGGCGTGGTTGGCGCGGCTCCTTCCGCGGACGCGTCAAGTCGAGCGGATAATCCGGTTGCCAGTGCGCACTGCACTGCACGAACGTCGGCGGAACCGTGATTCCACCCACCGCCTTCGTCGCAGGATCGTTCGGATCCCAGTACTCCGGCCGGATGTCCAGGAGCGACCGCGCAAACAGCATCACTTGCGTCCGGTCGACCGGGAACTCGAAGCCTTCATCAGCCATCGCGTCTCTCCTCGGAACGATAATGTGCGCCGAGATGCTACCGGAGGGGAGCCTCGCCCGCCATGCCAGAGCGCACCCTACCCATCGTTCTCCCCCTCCGGAATCGTTACCCCAGTCTTCTTCAGTCGCTCACGGTTACGCGCCAAAAACTCCGCCCACCACCCCGCGAACCTCGACTCCAACACCTCCCCCGCCGCCCGCCGCGCCAGCAGCCGATCGAGCTCCGCGTACACCGCCTCCCGCAACTCCTCGAGCGTCCCATTGTTCCGGTACACCCAGTCCGCACCCGGCGCCCGAACCGCAAGCGGTACCATGCTCGCCAGCCGCTGATTCGCCTCCGCCTCCGTCATCCCGCGTGTCTCCATCAGCCGCTGCCGGGCAATATCGTCATCCACCCCGATCAGCCACGTCTGATCGCACCACCGCGCATAGCCCGGTTCCATCAAGTTCACCGCCTCCATCACGCAGACGGCATCGTCGCCGAGCTCCGCACGCCAACGATCGATGACGGCCTTCACCGCCTCCGTGATCGAACCGATCGCCCGCGTCAGCCGGTTCATCTCCTCCGGCTTCCCGAACACCTTCGCGCCCAACACCTTCCGGTCGATAAAACCGTCCGGCCCGATTACCTCCTCGCCGAATGCTTCCACCACCCGCGCGAAGCCTGGCGTTCCCGGGTCGTACAGCCGGTGCACCAGCTTGTCCGCGTCGCAGTGATACGCCCCCCGCTCCACCAGCAGCGCGGCAACCGTCGATTTCCCCGCAGCGATCGTGCCCGCAAGCCCAATCACGAGCGGCATCCCGTCCCTCCTTCTCCTAGTCACCAGAGCGGGGGCGGGCTCGCCCGCCCCCGCCGCGTTCCAATCGCGCCAGCCAAACCCTACGGCCGCTCGTTCGAAAGCACCACCGTCCCCGACGCCGCGAACATCCCGCCTACCCCGTGGGCCACACTCACCCGAACGCCTGGAATTTGCGCCGGCGCCGTCCCCCGGCATTGCCGCACGCTCTCCTGCAGCGCGTACATCCCGTACATCCCCGAGTGCGTATAGCTCAGGCCGCCGCCGTTCGTGTTCAGCGGAAGCTTGCCGTTCGCCCGAGTGTTCCCCTCCCAAATGAACTGCGCCGCTTCTCCCCGACCGACGAATCCCAGATCCTCCAGCCCGTACAACGGCAGATGGGCGAACGCATCGTAAATCATCAAATGATCCACATCGTCGTGCGTGATGCCCGCCTCCTGGAAAGCCCGCGGCCCAGCCACCCGAAAGGCCCGCGAGCTCGTGAAATCCTCCATCTGGCTCACCATCGGCGTCTCCACGCTCTCGCCCGTCCCGAGCACGTACACCGGCTTCGTCGGAAAATCGCGCGCCCGCTCCGAAGACGTCAGGATGAGCGCCCCACCCCCATCCGTCACCAGGCAGCACATCAGCAGCCGAAACGGATACGCGATCATGCGCGAATTCAGCACATCCTCCACCGTGATCGGGTCCTTCATCATCGCGTTCGGATTGCGCGCTGCGTATTCCCGCTGAACCACCGCCACCATCGCCAAGTGCTCCTCCGTCACCCCGTACGTCTTCATATAGCGAAGCACCGGCACGGTGAACATCGTCGGCGGCCCCATCGGCCCCGTCCACCCCTCGAACTGCGCGTTCAACGATTGCCGCGCAAGGCCGAACCCTCCGCGCCCGATGCCCGAACGCCCGCTCTCCCCGTGCGTAATCAGCACCGTCTTCGCCAGGCCCGATTCGATCGCCGCTACCGCATGCCGCACATGAATCATGAACGAACAGCCGCCCACCGCCGTACCATCCACGTACGTCGGCGTAATCCCCAGGTAGAACGCAACCTCGGTCGGGCTCGCCCCCGCGCACGCCACCCCATCGATATCCGAAGGCTTCAGCCCCGCCTCCTGCATCGCGAGGATGGCGGCTCGCGCGTGCAACCCCAACTGCGAAAGATTCGGAAAACGCCCCTCGGGCGAAACCAGCTCCGCCGCACCGACAATCGCCACACTCCCAGGCTTCGGCATCGTCACCCCTCCCTCGCCGGCCGCCACGTCGGCAGCGTGATTTCCTCGTTCACCTTCGTCGGCGCCAGCTCCAGCCGCATATCCAGCTGCAACGCCTCGGGCGTCTGCGGGCAATCCACGATGTTCGTCATCATCTTGATGCCCTCGTCCGTCTCCACCACCGCGATCGCGAACGGCGCCTCGAAACCCGGAGGCGGCCGATGGCTGATCACATAGCTCAGAAGCCGCCCCTTCCCACTCGCCTCGAACCACTCCACCTCCGCGAACGGGTCGCGCGGGTCGAATGGTCGCGGCGGGAAATAGGCCCGCCCCGTCTGCTTGTTCCGCTGAAGCATCAATTTGCCCTCCTTCAACCCATCCCAATACGGCTGGGTCTCCGGCGTAGGCTGCGGGAGAACCTTCGAATAGTCGTGCAATGCTCTGCCTTTCAGTTATCCAGAGTCCGGGCCGCCAAGCCGGTCCCGGCTATCGACGCACCTCCCTTATCTACCGTGAACGTCAAGGTGAGGCAAGCGGCCAGTCCCGCCGCGCCTCCATCTACCTCGCTCGCGCTGGCCGGCTCCCGCCAACCATCGGCTCCCTACGAACGCACCGACCCGAGAGCCACCCCGACCAGTCGATTCAACCCCGCCCCGAGCCCCCTCCGTACAGCACCTCCCGCAGGTCGATGCAAACGTTCGACCCATCGAGCCGGAGATGCCGCGGATTGAACCCCTCCGCATGCACCGCAGCCAACAGCTCGCTTGGGCGCAGCTCCGCTGGCACCGCGCACGCAGCCAGCCCATCCGGGCCCGTCACCACCCGTGCCACCACCCCGTCCCGCCGGTCCGTCACCACAACGTTCGCCCCCGCGATCGGCGGATGCTCGCCCCCCTCCACCGGGTCGTTGTCCGTTACCGCGAACCGCGCCGTCCTCCCGTCGTGCGTCACCTCCACCTCCACCCGCAAGTCTCGCAAATAAATACAAGGCTCGGCCGTCACCGCCGCCATCCCATCGCGCTGCGGAATCCGCGCCGGGTTCGCCCGGAGCTCCACATCCTGCGCCGCCATCCCGTGGTCCGTCGTGATCACGAACAGCGTCGTCTCGAAGAGGCCCCGTTCCTCCAGCGTCCGAACGATGTGCCCAATCCGCCGATCCGTCTCGTCGAGTGCCGCTCGCGCGCCCTCGTGATGCGGCCCGTAATCGTGCGCCGAACTATCCGGCTGCGCGAACTCGTGAAACACGAAAACCGGCGCCGGGTGGCTATCGTCCAGGAACAGCAGCCGCGCTTGCGCCAGGCCGCGGTTGTCGATCTGCCCTTGCAGGCGATGGCCCTCCTCCTCCAGCTCAGCGAACCAGCGCGGATCGATCTCGTGCTCCGTCTCCTTCGTCAACGCGATCAGCCGCCCCCGGTCGCCCACCAGCCGGCGCTCCAGCGAAGCGTGGTCCGCCCCGCGCGTACACGGCTCGTTGATCGATGCCGTGAACGCCCCCGGCCCCAACACCCGCTTGAACGCCTCGAACAACGTCTCCACCTCCTCCGAGAGAAACCGAGCCGTGCCGAACTGCTCGCCCTGCGGCGAAACGAGCTCCCGCCGTTCCCGCAGGTAGTAGGTCGGATTCACGATGTCGTGGTGTCCACACCAAGCCCCCGTCCCGATCGTGTTGTGGCTCGGCCAGGTGATGCTCGGAAAGTTCGTGATACTTCCGTATCGCAGCAGGCAGCCCCGCGCGATAAGCCGGCGCAAGTTCGGAATCGCCCCCGGGTCTCGCTCCAACCGGTAGAGCAGCTCCGTATGCGATTGCCCATCCAAGAGCATCAGGTACACCCGCTCCGGGAGCCCCGAAGCCGCGTCCAACACCTCGTGCAACACCCGCCCATCCTGCCGCTTCAGATACACATCCGGCCCCACGCCCCGCTCGCTCGACCTCCGGCCCGTACTGTCCCGCCCGTCGATCAGCGGAAATCCGGCCACATGAGCGATCGTCGGCGCCACATCCACTTGCTTCGCGGGCGCGTCCACCACCGCCCCCCGCTTCACCCCAGGCCCCGAAAAAATCAGCGGCGACCGCGATTGCACCACGTCCAACGCCCCGTGTTGGCCCGGCTGGCGCCCGTAGGCATAGCTCTTCGGGTTCACCACCAAGTCCGGCGCATTCGGGCTATCGAACAGCTGCGAAATCCGCTCGTACGCGTACGGATACGTTAGCCGCTCCGGTTCGATGAAAGCCCGTTGCGGATCCTCCGGGTTCCCCGCCGCTGCCATCTCCTCGTCGAACGTCGCCAACGCGCGGTAGTCCTGCCGCTCCAGCGGATTCTCGCCAACTACCTCCACCACCTCGTACGCATATCCCCCACCGGGCGCCAGCTTGCGAACCCAGCGCACCATGCCACGGAGAGCCCACGCCTCGTACCACCACGACCCATCCCGCCCCCTCCGGGCCGTCGCCACGAAATCTGTCCAGGCCCGCCCATCCGCCGACGTCAGCAGCTTGTGGATGGCCAGGTTGCCCGATTCCTCCTGGTGCAGGTCCAGCCCCTGGCCTCCCGGCCGTTCAGGGCCCACCAGCAGCGATTCCGTCAGCACCATGTCGCGACCTCCCGAATCGAAAGCCCACCCCGGCCACCATCGCAGGCGGCCATTCACGCCGCGTTATCCCTGCAACTGCCACCCCACGAACGGCTCCTCCAGCTCCACCTCCATCGCCGCCAAAAACCGCGCCGTCATCCCATAGAAGCCCGTCAGCAGATTCACCCCGACCACCGTGCTCGGCGGCACCAACGCCGCGAGCCGGTCGTGCACGCCCTGCGAAGGATGCCCCGAAGCATGGACCGCGTCCACGTACTCCAAAATCGCCCGCTCCAGATCGCTGAAGAGCGGGCTCCCCTTCCAATGGTGGAGCGCCACGATCTGCTCGTCCCGCAACCCCGCTTGCCTCCCGATCCGAACGTGCTGATGCCACTCGTACTGGCTATGGTGGAGAATCGCCGTCCGCAGAATCACCAACTCCCGGGTCGGCACGTCCAGCCCGCAGTGATTCCAGAGCCCGTTCCCCAGACGGAGATAGGCCCGCCACACCTCCGGATTGTTCGCCATCGTCCGAAAAATGTTCGGCACTTCCCTCCCCACCGCGTTCCGGTCCCACACGTAGCGGAGCTCCTCCGGCAGCGAATCCCTCGTCATGAACGGCAGCCTGGCCATATCGCACTCCTCCAGCCACCGGCCCTCGGCCGGCGCCTCGGGAGTGTAGCCGGTCCCGCGGCCTTCTTCAGCCCCGGCCAGCCACGCCCAACACCGCCGCCGCCACCAGCCCCGCGCTGAGAGCCGAAAGGCCACCGCTCAGCGATGCCGTCGCCGCTCGAAGCCCCAGCTCAAATACACACCATCCCAGCATCCCCCAAGCGACCAAGCGGAGAGCGCGGCTCACGCAGCCGCCCCCCGCGCGTCCTCCCCCGCACTCCGCTCCACCATCGCCGCGAACGCCTCCGCCAACTCCGGGTCGAACTGCGTGCCCGCCCCCCGCCGAATCTCCTCCACGGCCATCTCCAGCGTCAGCCCCTTCCGATACGGCCGGTCCGTCGTCATCGCCGAATACGCATCCGCGATACTGAACAGCCGCGTCGCCAGCGGCACCTCCGAGCCCCGCAGGCGCCCGGGGTAGCCCTCCCCGTCGAACCGTTCGTGGTGATGCCGTACCAGGTTCACCACCGAATCCAGATCCGTCACCGCCGCCGTAATCGCTGCCCCCATCACCGGATGCTCCTCCATCGCCCGCCGCTCCTCGGCCGTCAGCGGACCCGGTTTCCGGAGAATCTCATCCGGCACCACGATCTTCCCGAGATCGTGAATCGGTCCCCCGATCGCCAACGCCTGCATCATCTCGTCCGGCAACCCAAGCTCCGTCCCCAGCCCAATCGCCATCCGCGTCGCGTGGTCGCTGTGGAAACGCGTATACGAATCCCGCCGGTCGATCGCCTTCACCAGATTCCGAAGCGCCTTCACATTGCCCGCCTTCAGAAGCGCCTCCTCCCGCTCCATCGCCCGCTCCATCGCACTCGTCAGCATCGCCGGCGAAACCGCCTTGTCCAGGTACATCGCATCCTCCGCCTCTGCTACCAAATCCCGCGGCGATTGTCCCTCCTGCAGCGACGCCACCCCGACCGAAATCCGCGTCGGAAGCGCCACCCGCGCCCCATTCACCACCTCGATCTCCCCGATCGCCCGCCGCACCCGCTCCAGCACACGCTTCGCCTGCACCTCCGACATCCCCGGTAACACCACCACGAACTCGTCGCCACCGAACCGCCCGAAGAGCGACGGCGGCGCAACGTGCGCCCCGAGCGCCTGCACCACACGCCGGAGCACCCGGTCGCCCTCCTCGTGCCCCACGAAATCGTTCAGCAGCTTGAAATTGTCGATATCCAGGTACGCCACCGATAGCGGCCTCCCCAGCTTCCGAGCCTGGAACACCGCATCCGCGAGGAACTCATCGATGAACCGCCGATTCGGGCACCCCGTCAGCGCATCCGTGTACGCCAGCTGCCGGTAGACCGCCGCCTGCTCCGCCGCAATGTGTCGCGCCCGCGTATCCGCCGCCTTGTTCAACACATGCCACAGCATCTCCGCATCGAACGGCTTCCCGAGGAAATCGTCCGCACCAGCCTTCATCGAACGAACCGCCGTCTCCACGTCCACGAACCCCGTGATCGCCACGATGCCAGCCGCCGGCGCCAACCGACGCGCCTCGCTGATCACCTCCAGACCCGACATATCCGGAAGGCTGATGTCCGAAGCGATAGCATCGAACTGGCCCCCGGTCAGCTCCGCAATCGCCTCGCTCCCCGAGCGCGCCAACGTCACCTCGGCCAAATGCTGCCCCAGCACAAGCTGAATCAGCCGCCCGAGCGCAGGGTCATCCTCCACCACGAGGACCCGCATCGGCCCCCGCGCCTCACGCAGGTGAACTGGTTCCACGTCCTAGTTTTCGACGCACATCTCCCGCTCGTGAAGCACTAACCGGGCCTTACCGTACCCTCCGCACCCCTCCCCGGCGCCGCCACCCAAATCTTGTTCGCCACCGGCGTACCGAGCACCACCTGGCGCTCCCCCACACGGAGCGTGATCGTGCCCCGGTAGGGGGCTACCTCCTCCACCACCACCCTCATCCCCGGACGAATCCCCTCCTCGTCGAAAAACCGGAGCAGCTGCTCGTCCTCCTCGTACACCCGGTCGATCACCGCCTCCTGACCCTCCTTCAAATCCGCCACCGTCACCATCGAGAGCCGCCGGGGCGCCCCAGGGCCCGGAATCGGGTAGCCGAACGGACTCTTCTGCGGCCGCCCCAGCATCTCGTAAAGACTTCGCTCCGTAATGTCCGAAATCCCGTGCTCCAGAAGATGCGCCTCCTCGTACGCCCGCCACCAGTCCACCTTCAACACATCCGTCAGCAAACACTCCGCCAGCCGGTGGCGTCGCACCATCTGCTCCGCCCGCCGAAACCCCTCCGGCGTCAGATGGATCACCTTCTTCGCATCCACCGTCACCAGCCCATCCCGCATCAGCCGCTTCAGCATCCCCGCCACCGAAGGCGGCGTAATCTCCAAACGATCCGCCAGCCGCACCGCGATAACGTCCTGGCCCTCGTCGTGGCTCATCCGGTAGATGGCCGTCAAATAGTCGTCGCTGGCGACATTCTTCACCTGCTTCGGCATGCCCCCGATCATGGCACGCCGCCACGTCCCGGCAAAATCCCCTAGCGCATCCCCGCCCGGCCCGCCAAACTGCCCCTCGATGTCCCTCCGCTACGCCATCCTCGGGCTCCTCACCGCCGGAGACCTCTCCGGCTACGAGATCACCCAGCGCTTCCAAAGCACGGTCGGCTACTTCTGGCACGCCCGCGCCCAGCAAATCTACCCCGAACTCGCACGCCTCGAATCCCAAGGGCTCATCGCCGGCCGCACCGTCCAGCAGACCGGCAAACCCGACAAGCGCGTCTACTCCCTCACCGCCCGCGGCCTGGACGACCTCGCCGCCTGGGTCCTCACCCCCTCACCCCTCACGCTCACCAAAGACGAATTCCTCGTCAAAGTCTGGAGCTACGGCCTCGTCCCGGCCGAAGACGCCATCACAGCCCTTCGCACCCATCGCCGTCAACAAGAAGAACGTCTCGCAGCCTACCGCACCATCGAAGCCGCCTTCGAAGGCTCCGATCCCGCCGCCGTCCCTCCCAGCTTCCTCGGCCCCTACCTCACCCTCCGGGCCGGCATCACCTTCGTCGAAGCCTACCTCGCCTGGGCCGAAGAGGCCGAGCGCATCCTCAGCGCGCGCATCACCCGCCCCTGACCGCCCGACCCCCTCAGGCCGCCTTCCGGGCCGCAGCCCGCTCCAGCACCTCGAGCCGAACCGCCCCCTCCGCAGCCGCCTGCCCGCCCAAGTACGCCGCCACGCACGGCGGCACACCCCCATGCGCCGTCCAACAGCGCTCACAATGATGGGCCCGTGTCGCCGCCGAAAACGGACAAGCCTTCTCCAGTCGCGTCATCCTCGTGTCCTCCCGGTTTCTATCCAAGGTATCGACCGCGCCAACCCGGTAGATAAGAGGTAACCACGCACACCGTCGGTCCGAGTTTCGAAGCTTCGCCACGACCAAATTTACCGTCAGGTAGTCCTGGCCTTCCAAGCCGTCTCGCCAAGATGTAGGCTATCGCCCGAATAGACGCCGGCCCCAGGAGAGCCCCATGGCAGCCAACCCCAGCACCCAACCCGGCCTCGACCTTTCTTGGCTCGA
Source organism: Tepidiforma sp. (assembly GCF_034432735.1). Taxonomy (GTDB): domain Bacteria; phylum Chloroflexota; class Dehalococcoidia; order Tepidiformales; family Tepidiformaceae; genus Tepidiforma. Next base: position 51,697 of record NZ_DAOUBJ010000048.1, read on the forward strand.
CCTGTACGAAGACGCCGCCTCCGCAGAGCCCGGAAAGAAAGGCCTCACCCTCAAAGAGATCAACCTCGGCCGCTACGCCGATGCCCAACGGGGACCCGGCGACATGACCTACCGAATGCGCGGCGCCATCCCGCGCCCCGGCGCCCAGCGCTTCGGCCCCAACTACCAGTCCAAAGCCGACGTCTGGGCGGAAAACTGCCTCATGCTCTACGAAGAAGCCACCCAGCGGCAATGGAGCTCCGCCCGCGACATCCCCTGGGACACCCTCGAACCCCTCCCCGATGAGCTCGAACGAGCAATGTGCCAGCTCGCCACCATGCTCACCGAAGTCGAATTCATCGCCGGCGACGTCCCCGGCCAGTGGATGCCCTTCGTCTCCGCCCAGGACTTCGAAGCCGGCCTCTTCCTCATGACCCAGATCATGGACGAAGCCCGCCACACCGACGTCTTCCGCAAACGCGCCCTCGCCAATGGCGGCGGCCTCCTCGCCCAGGGCGCCGGCCTCGGCCTCCGCACCCTCATCGAAGCACGCGACTTCACCGAAATGTCCGTCCTCATGCACGTCCAGGCCGAAGGCTTCGTCCAGTCCATGTTCCGCATGGGCGAACTCATCGGCCAAACCGAGGCCGACAAGCGCATCTTCCGCATGAGCGCCCAAGACGAATCCCGCCACCTCGCCTTCGGCGTCATGCACCTCAAATACGTCCTCGATACCGAACCCGAACGCCGCGAAGAAATCCATCACTACCTCGACAAAGCCGAAGGCGATGCCGCCGGCGGCGGTTCCGGCGATGTCACCTTCCCGCCCGTCTTCGAAGCACTCTGCATCCTCCTCGGTGGTGGCGTCGACAAATTCGACGAAGGGCTCCAGAAGTTCCTCCTCCTCCGCAAACGGCAGATCAACGAATACGTCCACCGGCTCTCCGTCGCCGGCCTCGGCGACCGCCGCCAGCGGCTCGGGCCCCTCATGGCCCAGTTCCTCGACCCGGCCTGATCCCCCACCCCGGCTCCGGCCCCGGAGTCGGCCCGGCCCAGCGGCCCCCATCACGCCCCGGAGGTACCCCCGTGTCCACAGGAGAGGCGCTCGCCCGCGCCGCCCAAGCCACCCAAGTCGAAATCCCCCAAGAAGCCCGCGACAAAGCCCGCGAGCTCGGCTGGGAAGAAGGCCTCATCGAACTCGCCCTCGCCAAAGGCCACTCCCTCCAGGTCATCTGGCAGGCCCTCCGCGCCGGCGTCGATGGCCAGCGCGCAAAAGAATTCCTCCAGGGCGGCCAATCCGCCATCCCCCGCGACCTCTCCTGGATGAACGTCCCCACCGAGTGGGGCATCCGCGCACGCCCCAAAGACCCCGCCATGGGGCTCACCATCGCCGACCTCATGATCGGCACCTACGGCGACGTCCCCGACGTCTGGACCAACCGCTCCGAAATCGCCCGCGGCTCCTACCCCAACCCCATCGTCGAAGACATGGGCTACACCATCTTCGAAAAAGCCCTCGTCTGGGCCGATTGCTGCATCCCCCTCTACGAAGAAGCCATCCGCGACCGCTGGGTCTCCGCCACCGACCTCAACTGGAACAGCCTCGAACCACTCCCACACGACATCGAACGCGCCGTCTGCCAGTTCCTCACCGAACAGTCCGAGCGCGCCTACTTCACCGGCGCCCTCTGGTCCGGCTGGCTCCCCGAAATCTCCTACGGCTTCCTCGAACTCAAACTCTTCCTCTCCACCATCATCTACGACCTCGCCCGCCACAGCGAAGCCTTCCGAAAACGCGCACTCGCCAACGGCGGCGGGCTCGGCCTCCAGGCACCCACCGATTTCTCCCGCGTCGCCAAAGAAGCGCGCTCCTTCCCCGAACTCGCCGCCATCCTCTTCGTCCAGGATTCCATGCTCTACACCCTCTTCTCCCACGGCGACGAATTCGCCCAGAACGAACTCGAACGCGACCTCTATCGCTTCGTCGCACGCGACCGCAAACGCATGCTCGACTACCACATCGAGCGCATGAAGCACATGCTCTTCAAGCTCCCCGAACGCCGCGACGAACAAAACCTCTACTTCAACAAAGCCGAGTCCCGCATGGGCAAAGAATGGATGGACCCCACCGTCAGCGAACCGCTCGCTATCCTCCTCGGCGGCGGCGTCCAGAACATCGAAGAGGGTCGCCGCAAACTGAACGACCTCCGCAAACTCCAAATCGACAACTACCTCGCCGACCTCCAAAAGGCCACCTTCGTTCGGCGCCACCTCAACGGCCGGCTGGAACAAGCCGCCCAGGTCTGAAGCATCACGCCACCGAATAGCGAAAAAGGGGGGCCGCCAGGCCCCCTTCTTCGCCGTCGCTCTGGCACCCCGGGCGCCGCTTACCCCGGAGGCGAGCCCCCGTCGGACGCCCGCGCAGCAACGCTCGCCCGCTCCCTGCGCGAACCCCCATCTGCCGTCGCCTCCACCCTCGACCGCTTGCGCCGAAGAGCTGCCCACGCAACCCGGTGCGCAAATCCCGGCTCACCTTCCAGCTCGGCGCCTAACCGCCGCCCAGTTATCCAGGCCAATTCCCGGACCGTCTTTGCCTGGTGTAATTCGAACAAATTGCGCTCCTTTTCTTGCAAAACCCACCATAGAAGATGGATAACATCACCTATGCCCCGTGCAATAACGGTGCAAAGCTTGCCAGTGAACGGTATCGAGATTCCGAAACAAAAAAGCGCCGTACCGTTGGCGGTACGGCGCTCTGCCGTGTTGCCTAGACGGTAGAATTATGGGCCCGTCACGCCTGCCGCACGCGGCAAACCTCGAACACGACCAAAGCCAATCGTTCCATTCATCGCGCACCCTCCTGCCGCGGCTTCTTGACCACCATAACGCACTCCACGCCGAAAATGTTACCGATGGAACGAAAATATCTTGCCTTGAAACAGTTCCCATCACCCCACCCCACGACTCCCCACCCTACACTGTCCCCATGGCCCGCCTCCGCCCAGCCGTCGCCGCACTCCTCGCCGCGGCAACCGTTGGAATCGCCGCCGGATCCGCCGCCAGTCCACAGCCCCTTCCACCGCCCTTCGCCCGCGAGCTTCGCTACCTCGGTCGGGATCCCCTCACAGGCCTCCCGACACGCGTCGACGACCGCTTCATCGCCGAGTCCGAACGCGCCATCCAACGATACGGCCAGGATGCCGGCCAACCAGTGCCGCCGCCCCCGGCCGCGGGCCCCGACATCCGCACCCTCTCGATTCCGGCCCTCGCCGTCTCCGCTCCCGTCGCACGCCTCGGCCTCGATGCCTACGGCCGACTCGACGTCCCCCAGGACACCGAAACCGTCGGCTGGAACCCCGCCTACACCGCCCTCCCCGGGACCGGTGGCTCCACCTTCTTCGCAGCCCACTTCGAGTTCGGCGGACGGCCCGGCGTCTTCCATCACCTCGCCGACCTCCAACCCGGAAACGACATCCTCGTCGAACGCACCGATGGAGCCAGCTACCGCTACCGCGTCGTTTCCGTCCTCGACTACCCCCTCGCCGCCATCGACATGGGCGCCCTCCTCCGCGGCCTCGAAGGGCGAGAGAGCGTCGTCCTCATGACGTGTAGCGGTCCGCCCGACGAAGGCAACTACCCCTATCGCACCGTCGTCTTGGCCGAGCGCATCGACGCGCCCCTCCCCTGAGCGAGCTCGCGCCCCTTCCACCTCGCGCGGCCCCTCCGCCAGGCCAACCATGAGCGCACCGCCAGCCCAGCGCAAACCGCCACGATCGCCGGCCCCTCGGCCGCCGTGCGCCGCGGCAACCCCAGCGCCCGCCCGACCACCAGCCACGTCGCGGCGCCAACCCCCGCCGCCCCCAGCGAGGCCGCGGCCCGCACCCGATCCCCGCGCCTCAGCCGGAGCACCGCCATCACCGGTGGCACCACCCAGGCCCGCAGCAGCCACGCCCACGCCAGCAGAAACGGCACCGTTCGAGCGCCCAGCACGGGAAACAGATTCTTCTCCAGCCCGGCGAACGCCGCCCGTCGACCCCGGTACATCCGACACGAGGAAACTTGCCAGCCCGCTGCCAGTCGCCACCTCGCCCCGGCCCGCGTGGCCAACCGCGCCAGCGCGACATCCTCCGCCGCCGCTCCTCGGACCGCACCATGGCCGCCGATCCGTTCGTACGCATCGCGCCGAAACGCCAGCACCTGGCCGACAGCCCCCGCCGCCGGAGCGAAGCCCAGAACCTGCGCCGCAGCCGGCGAAAGGTGCGTCATGAGCGCCCACGGGATCACCGGCACCGTCCATCGCTCCCATACCCCTCCCAGTTCCTGGCGGGGCACCACGGAAAGCATCTCCAGCCCCATCCGCTCCATCGTGCCGACCACCGCCCGGACCATCCCCGGCTCGTGATAGGTATCCGCATCCACGAACACCAATAGATCCGCATCGCCGGCTGCCCCGGCCAGCTGGCGACAAGCCCACGGCTTCCCGAGCCACCCTCCCGGCAGCGGCTCACCCGCCATCACCTGCAGCCGGGCGTTCCCCGACAACCGCTCCAAGACCGCTCGCGTGCCATCGGTCGAGCCGTCGTCCAACACCACGATGCGGAGCCGAGCCCAGTCCTGCCCGAGCAGGCTCGCCACACACCTGCCAATCGTCGCCTCCTCGTTCCGCGCCGGCACCAGCACTGCCACCCAAGGCTCCCCCACCGAGCGCTCCCCCGGGCCCAGCGTCACGAGCCGCTTCCAATTCCACAACGCGTTCCCGAGCACCACCGCCAGGTAAACCAGCGCGCCCCGGTCATCCCCCAGCACATTCGCCGCCCGCTGCAGCAACCGCTTCGCGCTCATCGTCCGCGGGTCGGCGGCCACCCGAACGAACGACGGTACGCCCACACCAGCCATCCCGTCGTCAGCGCCCACGAAGCCACGATTTCGCCCTTCCGTTCCGGTCGCTTTCGAAGGGCGACCAGCAGCGCCGGCGTTCCGCCCACCACCGCCCACCCCTCGCGCAGCCGAAGCAGTCCATAAGCCAGCGCCAGCGCAGCCCCGAACGCCACCGCCGACCACGGCCCCCCCAACGCCGTCCACGTTCCGAACGTCGGGGCCAGCCCCTTGCCCCCGCGTCCCAAGAGCAACGGGCTCGTCCGATGCCCCACCACCGGCGCCACCGCCACCGCCACCAGCTCCGCCCCCGAAGCCCCGCGCCGCAGCGCCAACCCGACCGGCAAAGCCGCCTTCGCCCAATCGGCCACCGCCGCGAAAGCGCCCGCACCCTTCCCTGCGCCCTTCCACGCATTCGCCGCGCCGGGGTTGCCATCGCCCACCTTACGAATGTCCGTCCCCCGCGCACGTGCCGCCCAGGCAGCGAACGGCACCGCCCCGAGCGCATACCCGGCCATCACCCATCGCCCCTTCACGCGCGGCTCACCTCCGCCCCCCGCCCCCGCAAACCAGCCACGATGGCGCGTGCCCGTTCCCTCCCTTCGGGCACCAGGAAAAGCACCAGCCCGAACGTCACCAACAGGTTCGTCACAAGGAAAAACACGAACTCCTCCACCGGCAGCCCGCCCGGCAACAGGATGCCAGTCGAAGTCCGCTCCGTAATGTGCCACGTCCCGGCACCGATCGCGATCGTATCGGCCACCGAAAGGTAAATCGTCGGCACCGCAAAGCCCGGCAATACCGTCCGCCATCGGCCCAGCAGCAAGTCGGCGCCGAACCCCACCTGCAACGCGATCGGCGGTGCGGCCCAAGCCAGAATGAGCCCCAAATAGCGCAGCGACTCCGGGCCCCTCGCTATCGCGATCGCACTGGCGCCGGCGATCGAGAGAAGCGCCGCCGCCCCGAGCGCCCGAGACGAATACCCACCCCCGCCCGCTCGCCGCCGCGACCCATCCCGGAGCAAAAGGCCCACCCAAAGCCCCGTGAGCACCGTCTGCAGCACGAAAAAGCAGTACTCCTCCAGCGGCACCCAGCCCAGCCGGATGCCCCACGTCCGCTCCTCCGGGTACGTCCACGTCTCCGAAGCTACGAGATAGTTGTCCCAGGGCGTCGTGTACACCACCGCAATCACCACGAGCACCCCGATCCCAGCCAGCAGCTCCCGCACCCGCACCCCCGACCGCCAGCGCACCACCGCCGCCGCCAGCGCGACCGTCGGAGGAAGCACATAAAGCAACAGAAACGCCCCGTACGTCATCGCCTCCGAACCCGCAATCGACCACCGCGCGGCTCCAGCGTCGCGCCCATCGCACCCCGCAAGGGCCGCCTCGTCGCCGCAATGTCGAACTCCTGGAGAACCCGCGCCAACACGAGGCGCCCCTCCAAACTCGCGAACTGCGCGCCGATACAATTCCGCGGTCCGCCGCCGAACGGCAAATAACTGTACGGCACTGGTGGCGACCCTCCGCCCAGCCAACGCCCCGGGTCGAATTCCCGCGCTCGCCGCCAGATCGCACCGTCCCGCTGCACGAGAAAATACGAAAGCATCACCCGCCGCCCCTCCGGAAGCTCGTATCCAGCGATCGCCGCGCCTGGCCCAGCTCGCCGCCCACCCACATGGATCGGCGGCCAAAGCCGGAGCGTCTCCTTGAGCACCGCATCGATAACCGGTAGGTCCTCCGGCCGCGCCCCGGCGAGATCCGACGCTGCCACACTGCGCGCCTCCCGCGTCGCCCGCGCGAGCCAGCCCCGGTCCCTCGCGAGCAGGTGGAGCGCCCACGAGAGCTGCGCCGTGCTCGTGTCGTGCCCCGCGATCAGCATCGTCAGCGCATGATCGCGTACCCGCTCCTCGTCGAACACCCTCGCCAGCAAATCCAGCAACACCTCCCCCTCCCCGCCACGTCCAGCACGCCGGGCCGCCACCCGGCGCACGTGGTTCTCGAGCGGTGCTACCCCCCGCGGTGGCGGCCCCGCCCGTCCCCGCAGCACCCACATCCCCGGGCCGATGTACCGCAACGCCGCCAACAACCCCGGCAACGTCTGCCGCAGTTCAGCCTCACCGAGGTCGTAGCCAAAGAACACCCGCTCGAAACCGCGCCAGGCGATGCGCCGCATCGCCTCGACAACCTCTACCCGGCCGTCACGCGGCCACCGCCCGAGCTCGTCCTCCACAATCGCCAGCAGCGCAGCCGCCTGCCCGCGCAACTTCGCCGGCTCGAACGCCGGCAGCATCACGCCGCGAGCGTGGTCGTGCTCCTCCCCGTCCGTAACGAGGATGCTCCGCCGAAACAACCTGGCTACGGGGTCCCCCTCCGGCCGCCAGAAGAACGCTCCCCGCCGTTCCACGAGCGCCTCCCTGAGCGCCTCGGGCGACGCCACCACGATCGGCCGAAAACGCCCGAACCCGAGCGCGAACACCGGCCCGAGTCCGTCCCGTGCCACCTCCAACGCCTCGTACAAGCCCCCCATCCCATGGCGAAGCGCCGCGAGCGCGCGCAGCCCATCCCTTGGCGCGAGCCGATCCGTACCCGGCGGCCCCGGCGTCGATATCATCGCGTCCCGCCCGAACCTACCCCGGCCCCGACGAGCGGCAGCACCGCCAGCTCCTTCGCCTTTGCCTCGACCATCACGTCCAGCGTCAACCCCGCCGCGGCCTCGCGCAACCGCTCCACGTCGGCCACTTCCACCATCTCCGCATGGGTCCCGGGCCGTGCTCCCGGCGCCTGGCTCGAAAGGTGAACCTTCTGCCGTGTCCGCCACGTCATCGCGGCCGCCCGGAGCGCCTCGCTCAGCGTCCACCTACCACGGTTCCAGTGATGATGAAGCGCATCCACCACCACCGGAATGCCCAGGCGCTCCGCCAAGGGTAGCAGATCCTCGACGCTCCACGTCCGCTCGTCGTTCTCCACCGCCAAAAATCGGAGCAGCTCCGGCTCGGAGGCCACCGCAGTCGCGAAACGCTCCCGCGCTGCTGCCTTTCCACCGTCCGCCCCACCACCGTGAACCACCACCACCCCGTCCGTCGCCCCAGCCAACGCCAGAACCCGCGCCGAATAGCGGAGCTCGGCAAGCGAGCGTTCCACCACCTCCGGACGCTCGCTGCCCGGGTTCACGTACTGGCCCGGATGCATCGAGAGTCGAATTCCTGCGGCGCGCGCCAACGCCCCAATTTCCGCCAGGCGCTCCCCATGTTCCCGCTCCCAGTCGTAAGGAAACGACGCGTGCGACGCGAACGGGACCAACTGCTGGCCGATGCGAAGCAAGCCGAGCCCCACCTCGGCGTTGAATCGAACCATCCGCTCGAGGTCGTCCAGATTGGCATGGACCTTCGCACGCACCCGCTCCGGCTCCAAATTCGCCAGTCGAACCGTCCGCAGCGTCGTCGCTCCCAGCGTTCGGTTCTCGCACGGATACCCCCAACGCCAACCCGCCCCGCTCATCCGCAATCCTCCGCCGCAACGATCCGCTCGACAACCTTCGCCGAAGACAACACCCCCGGAACCCCAGCCCCAGGATGCGTGCCCGCGCCAACGAAATACAAATTGTCGATATCCTCCGACCGATTGTGCGGGCGGAACCAGGCCGATTGCCAAAGCGTCGGTTGAATACTGAATCCAGTACCCAAGTACGTATTCAAATTGTCGCGAAAATGCCGCGGATCGATAGTATGTTCAGCCACAATATGGCTGCGGAGCCCTGGCAAATACTCCCGCTCCAGAAACTCCAAAATCAGGTCCCGATACCGTGGGGCCATCCGCTCCCAGTCCGTCGGGGAACCGAGATGGGGCACAGGGGACAACGCATAGAACGCCTCGTGACCCGGCGGAGCGCCGCTCGGGTCCGTCATCGTCGGCACATGCACATACAGCGAAAAATCCCGCGGCAAGCCCCTCGCCCGGAAAATATCCCGGATCAGCCCCCGATACCGCTCGCTCAACAGAATGTTGTGATGCACCAGAGGCGTCTCCCGGTAGAGCCGGTCCGTCCCGAAATACACCACGAACAACGACATACTGTACGCCGTCAGCTTCCGGTAACGGACGTCCGAATTCCGCAGGCCCCGATGTTCCGGCGCAATCAGCGATAGATACGCCTGCGGTACATCCCCATTGCAAATCACCCGGTCGGCTTCCAGCAGCTCCCCATTCTTCAGCTCCACCGCCGTCACCCGTCGGCCCTGAACGTGCAGCTTGGTCACCTCCGCACCGAGCCGAATCTCTCCCCCGAGCTCCTCCAACAAACGCACCAGCGCATCGACCAACGCCGCCGTACCACCCTCCGCGTACCACACCCCCCATTCCCGCTCCAAATGATGGATCATCGCGTAAATCGACGACGCCACGAATGGGTTCCCACCGATCAACAGCGGATGGAACGTAAAACACCGCCGAAGAAACGGATCGCGAATGAACTGCGAAACGAACCCATACACCGACCGGTACGATTGCAACCGCACCAAATCCGGCGCGACACGCAGCATCTCACCCGCATGCAAAAACGGCTTGTCGGCCAGTTCCACGAACCCCTTCTGGAAAATCGCGCGACTCGCCTTCAAAAACCGGCGGTACCCCTCGATGTCCTCCGGGTTCCATTTCGCGATCTCCTCGGCTACATCCTCGAAGTTCGCGTTGTACTCGAACCATCGCCCCCGAGCATCGAAAATTCGATAGAACGGGTCCACCGGAATCAACCGAACGTAATCCGCCAACCGTCGCCCCGCCAGCTCGAACAGCTCCTCGAACAAAAACGGCGCAGTGATAACCGTCGGCCCGCCGTCGAAGCGGAACCCACCCACCTCCACCGGTGCCGCCCGCCCCCCGGCACGCGCCTGCTTCTCCACCAGCGTCACCTGGTGACCCCGCGCTGCCATGCGCACAGCCGCCGCAAGGCCCCCGAACCCACTCCCGATGACTACCGTTCTCGTCACGCCCTCTCCTCCGGCGGGCGCATCGCCCGCCAGGCAACCAGCGGCAGCAGCCCGAACCGCCGCCAGCCCGCAACATGCGCCCGCCCCGCAAAAACGTCGTAATCGCGCCGCTCGATGTCATCGAGAATGCGCGAGTACAGCTCCAAAGCAGCCGAGACCGCGAAGCGCCCATCCCGATGGAGCAGCCCCAGCCCCGGCCGCGCACCGCGGTAGAGCTCCCTCGCCCTCGCTACTTCGAAACGCATCAACGCCCGCCAAGCCTCGTCGACCCGGCCCGAAGCCACGTGATCCACGGTCACCCCGAATCGTTCCATGTCCTCGCGCGGCAAATAAACCCGGCCATTGCGCCAGTCCTCCGCAACATCGCGAAGAATGTTCGTCAATTGCATCGCCACGCCCAAGCGGATCGCATACAGCGCCGGCTCGCCCTTGCTGCCGATGATCCGCATCGACATCAGCCCTACCGTCGCCGCCACGCCATAGCAGTAGCGCGCAAGCCCCGGCCAGTCCTCGTATCCACGGTGGTCGAGATCGTTCGCGAGCGCCTCGATCAACTGCCCGGCCAGATGCACCTCGATACCGAACGCCTCGCGCGTGGCACCCCACGCCCGCAGCACCGGATCCCCATTCGATTCCGCCGCGCCCGTCCCCGCCGCACCCCACGCCCGCAACCGCCCCTCCCGGTCCCCGCCCGGCTCGTCCACGATGTCATCCGCCACCCGACAGAACGCATAAAGCGCGCGAACACCCCTCCGCTTCTCCGCCGGAAGCAACCGCGTCGCCGTGTAGAACGTCGTGCTGTGCTCGCGCGTCACCCTATCGCAATGCGCAAAATCCGCGTCCGTAGCCGTTGGCCGCGCTCCACCTCCCCCTTCATATCGTTCGTCCCCACCGCTGGCCAGCGTCAGGAGGTCCGCCTCCCAAGACGACGCTTCCATCGGCGAAGAAGACCTCCCATTCACCTCATCACCGTACGCAGGCTTCGGTCGCCGCACAGTAAGCGCGACACGACCGAATCAGCCGCCCAGCGCCTCTGCCACACCGTACGCCGCTCGCTGGGCCTCGAAGCGCGCCACATCGTGGCTCAGCACGAGCAAGTCGTGCGTCTTGCCCTCGCGGTCCTTCACCTGGTCGCGTAGGAGCGCCTCCGGGCGAAACCCCAGCCCTTCGAACGTTGCGATCGCCCCCTTCTGATCCAACGTCATCTGAGCGACGACCTTCTCGATGCCCAGCCCCAAGGCGTTGGCGAAGGCCTCCTGCGTCAGCAACCTCCCCAGCCCCCGGCCGCGCCACCCCTCCGCCACCAGTACTCGCAGCTCCGCCACGTGAGCCATCCAGCGAAGCGTATTCCGATGGATCGTCCCATAACCGACCACCTCACCGCCGGCCTCCGCCAGAATCGTCACGATTTCACCGCGCTCGATCTCCCCGATCCACTCCTCCACCGCCTCCGGCTGCGTGATATCCCGACGAAGAAATAGCAGATCGTGCTCGGGCAACTTCCGCGCGAACGCCACCACCGCATCCCGGTCAGCCGCCACCATCAGCCGGAGCGTTACCTCCTCGTTCCCGAGCCTATGTGTCGATGGGTATGCGCGAACGGTTTGCATCGTCATACGGAACGCTCCGCCAGCCAAGATTCCAGCTTCGGCCAGAGCCGGTAGATCGCGTTGCCGCCCGCCACCAGGCTCACGTGGCCGCCTTTCAACATCACTTCCCGCTTGTCGTCGCTCCCCACCAGCGGGACCAGCGGCTTCGCCGAATCATACGGCACGATATGGTCGTGCTCCGCCACCACGTGCAAAAACGGCACGCGGATCCGCCCAAGGTCGACCCGCCGACCACCGACCTCCAGCTCGTTCCGCACCATCCGGTTCTCCCACATGAACTGCTTCGTCACCTCCCGGAAGCACTCCCCAGGAAACGGAATCTGATCCGCCGCCCACCGCTCGAACAGCCGATACGAACGCACAAAATCGTCGTTCCAGAGGTTGTCCCAAAGCTGAATGTTCTTCGCCACCCGCTGCACCGGCTTCAGCATGTCGAACGACGCATAGATCAGCTCCGGCGGCACATTCCCCAGCGTATCCACCACCCGATCGACGTCGAAATACCGCGGGTCCAGCCACCGCTTGAAGAGCACCATCCCGTCCGAATCCACCGGCGTCGTGAAACAGGCAAGATTCTTCAGCGGCCCATCGGGGTGGAGCGCCGCGTACATCGACGAAAGCTGCCCACCCATGCAATAACCCACGATCGAAACCTCCCGCTCGCCCGAATCCTCCAACACCCGCTCCACGCAGTCCGGGATGAAGTCGAGAACGTAATCCGCCAGGCGGAGCCGAGCATCCTCCGGACGCGGAACCCCCCAGTCGATCATGTAGACGTCGAATCCCCGCCTTACCAGGAACTCCACGAGGCTTTGCCCCGGGGCCAAATCCAGGATGTACGGCTTGCTCACCAGCGACATCACCAGGAGCACCGGTACCCGGTACACCTCGTCCGTCTGCGGCCGGTAGTGGTACAACCTCAGCGTGCCTCGGCTGTAGATGACATCCTTCGGCGTCAACCCCACCGCAGGGTCACCCGTCGAAATGTACTCCAGCCCCTTGATACTGCGCTGGATTGCCCGCTCGATCTCCGCTCGAACCCGCGCCTCGATCGAAGTGTCGCTGGCTGGCGTACTCATCCTTCCCCTCCTCGAGGGCGTGCTCAGCGTGCCGCGGAGTCTACTCCGCTCGGCTCCCAGGAATGCATGACATTTTCGCGAAATTCGGATGAAATCTCTGCAAGCAACCGGCCGCGGGTCTCACCGCGCTCGGTTGCCGCATTCCCCGCGTGCGCTGGCCCGCGGCGCCCCCGCCTACACCGTCGCGGCGGGCGGCTTCTTCGTCCGCGGCGGACGCCTCACCTCCGTCGCCGCCGGCGAGGGCGCCTCCGCCCCGGCCATCCGACCCCCGAGCAGCCCCTCGATCCGTACCAGTCGCTCCTCGATGCCGCTCAGCCGTTCCCCCAGGGCCAACACTTCCTGGCGGCTCGGCATATTCACCAGCTGCAGATACCGGCTCATCGTCTCGTTCATGCCCTTCTGCAGGTTCAAATAAAAGTCCATGAACCGGCCCATCGCCTTGCTGAACTCGTCCGTCGCCATCGCCTGGTTCAGAAACGCGTTCCACTGCCGCTCAGATTGCGCCACCCACTCACGCCACATCGCCAGCGGATCCATCGTCGTCTTCTCGGCCATCGACCTGCCCTCCCGGGTCCTCGTGATGCGCTCAGCCCTTGCCAGAGCTCTCGTCGCCAATCGCCTCGTCGCGGCCCCGCTCGGCAAAGGCCCGGAAGCCCTCGGCCGCCTGTCGGAGCACCCGTTGGTAGTGCTCCAGAATATCGATCCAACCTGCCAGAAACGCCTCGCCTGCCGCCGTCAGACTGTACATCCGCCGCGCCGGCCCGCTCTCCGAAACATCCCAGAACGACGACACCAGCCCAGCCCGCTCCAGCTGCCTTAGCGTCCGATAAACCGTCCCACTATCCGATTGGGGCAGCCCCGCCTTCGCAAGCCGCTGCGCCAGCTCGTACCCGTACGCGTTCCATCCCCGCAAAAACGCCAGCAGCGTCGTCGAAAGCAGCTCGCCGTGCAACCGCGGCTCCGGCGCGGCACCACGTTGCGCCCGCGCACCCCCCTCCCCATTCTCGCCGGCAGCTCCAGTCGGCTTCGCCGAATCTTCGTCCGTTGTCATCTTCCTCTTCATCACCTCTAGAAGCAGTATGCACCTATACGCCGATTGTTGACAAGGTTCGCAGGTATGTGTATCTTGCACATAGATACGGGCAGCTGCCCGCGAAAGGAAACCTCACCGCAATGACGACCGCCACCGAAACCATCCAGAAGTACTACGACGCCCTCATCGAAGGCTACGACCTCCTCGTCGACGCCATCGAAAAGGCCAACGAGCGCGGCATCAAGGTCAGCCGCCAGCTCGCCGCCGATGTCATCGCCGGCCAGCGCGAAGCCCTCCAGCTCGGGAAGAAGCTCGCCGCCGAACCCACCGACCTCGGCCAACTCTACGCCGGCATCCTCGAGGCAACGACCGCCGCCCAGGGCCGCGCCCTTGCCTTCACCCAGGTCGCCTACCAGGAAGCCCTCGCCAGCGGCGCCGACGCCCGCGAGCTCATCAAAAAGCTCGCCGAGGCCAACCGCGAAACCGCCGCCGCCGCAGTCGAAGTCGCCCGCCAATGGGCCACCGCCAACCCCTTCGCCGACATGATGAAGAAAGGCCTCGAGGCCTTCCAGCCGTCCAGCACCGCGAACACAAAGAACGAAGAGGCCCCCGCCTCCGCCTGACCCTTCCCCACGACTTCAGCGCAGAACGCCCAACCGCACGGGCCCGGAACTCCCGGGCCCGTGCGCGTTCTCAACCCGAACCCGCAGAGCACATCCGCAGCCGCCGCGCAATCGCGCGGTAGGTCCCCGCGTGAACCACCATCCCCAGATGGCTAGCGTGCACCTCGTCGTTCAGCGCCGGGTCATCCTCCACGCAACTCTCCCACTCCACCACCCCGTCCTGCCGCGAAAACACCGCGAACCGCGGCACCTGCCACTCGCCCGGCATCAGCATGTTCTTCACGAACGTACACGTGCAGTGCCCGCTGAAACACGACGGGCGCACATTCCGCGCCGCCCCCCTCCCCGCGTAGCTCCGGATCGTCGCCGCCGCCGAGATCAACACCGGGTGCGCACGCACCGCATCGCGGAACGGCGAACCCAGCGTAATCACCATCGCCACATCCTCCGGATGCTCCAGCGCCAGGTTGCGACTCAGCATCCCCCCGAGGCTGTGGCCCACCAGGCGTACCCGCTGCCCCGTCTCCTGCCGCGCACGAAGCACTGTCTCTCGCAGCCGGCCCGTCTGGAAATCCGGACAATCCACATTCCGTCCGATACGCGAGAAATACGGCCGGTAGCCAATCCGCGCCAGCCACCAATACAGCTCCACCAACGAAGCGTCGCTCGCCAAAAACCCAGGCACCACCACCACCGGTTCACCGCTCCCATGCGGAACACCGAAACCCCAATACACCGGCGAAGCCCGGAGCGCCAGCCACTCCAGCGGAAACAACGCCTCCCGCCAGATCGGCGTCGAAGCCGGGATGAGCGAAGCATCCTCCGCGAACGGATCGACCGAGTAGGCAGCCTGGCTCATGGCTCCTCCCTGCGGCGCATCGCCGCCTACCGCCCGGTAGCCCGGGCACGCGAAACCCTAGCGCCCCGCACCCCTCGAACGCAAGAGACACTGCTCTCACCTTCGACGGCCCCAGCCCTTCACCACACCCGGCAAACCCCCGATTCACCGTCAGCAGTGCCAGTGTCGAATCAGCCCGTTCGGCCCGCCCGAGCAGGCCACCTCGAACGTCACCACCTGAAGGCCGACCATCGCCGTCGCGAGAACGACCACGAAAAGGACCGCGAAGGCCAGCCCCAGCCCGTTCACCCACTTTCCCGTCACGAAACCAACCATCGCCGCGCCGACCAGCAACCCCACGTGGATGACCGAATAGACCAGATCGCGGCGCGCCGCATCCGCGTCGCTCTCCACCAGCGAGAGCCCCACCGTCGCCCGCATCGCCCCCACATAGCCCGCCACGCAAAAGAACAGGAGGGCCGCCGCCAACATCCACCGGCCCCCTGTTCCGCCTCGATTCCGCTCGGCCCCGGTCATCGACGCATTTCACACCCTAGGCCCCCGCCTATCCAGTGTCGCGTAGGGCCCGCAAGCCGCCGCCTCCCCTCAGCTCCCGAGCTTCGAGCGCAACAGCGCGATGCATTCGTCCACCGTCGCCAGCCGCCAGTTCGCCCACACCTCACCCTTCTGCCACGCCAGATACCGCTCGCGTGCCGCCGCTCGCGCGGCCTTGATCTCCTCCTCCGAAGGCTCGTGACCCAGCTGCTTCGCAATCCCCGCCGGCGAAACATCGCCCAGCGCCTCCTGCGCCAAGTGCAGCTGCTCGTTCGCCAACTGCGGCCGCTCGATGAAATGCGCAATCTCCCGATGCTCCTTGTCATAAAAGATGAACACCGGGATCGACTCGAACTCACCCTTGTTCAAGTACTCGGCCATCATGTCCTTGTTCTGGTCACGCTCGAAAAAGCGCAGCTCCGCACCCATCGCCTCCGCCATCCGCTGCGCCACACCCGTCCCTCGGTACACATCCGGGCACCAGTCCTCGCCTATTACCACGATATGGTGCGGGCCGTTCGGACGCGCCGCCAGCTCCTTCAGCGCCGCCTCCTGCTCCGCGGTCAGCTTCGTCCCCTCGTAGTTCTCCACGAACAGCTCACGGTTCCGGATCCCCGAGTCGATGTACTCCTGGAACGTCTTCCCCTTCTTGAACCGCTCGAACGTGATCACCGATTCCTTCGCCTGCGTCATCGCTACCCTCCAGTCGGTTGCTGATTGTAACCAACAAGCCTACCCGCTCGGTCTGCCCCTCACAATCACCCAACCTCCCTCTTCGCTTCCTCCCAAAGCCGATCCAGCGCCCCGAGGTCGAGCGCCTGCAAGTCCAATCCACGCTCCCGCGCGAGCTCCTCCACCCTCCCGAAGCGCCGCCGAAACTTCTCGTTCGCCGATCGGAGTGCCTGCTCTGCATCCACGCCCAGACGGTCGGCCACGTTGACCAGCGTGAAGAGCACATCACCGAGCTCCGCCTCCCGCTCGGCCCCGCCTTCCGCCCTCGCCAGCTCCGCGAGCTCCTCCCGCAACTTCTCCAGCGGCCCTTCCACGTCCGGCCAATCGAAACCGACCCGTCGAGCACGGCCCTGGATCGCCTGCGAGGCTGCCAACGCAGGAAGCGTCCGGGGCACCCCGTCCAGAATCGACATCCGCGGCTTCTCCGCCCGCTTCAGCGCCTCCCAGTTTCGGTACACCTCCTCCGCCGTCTCCGCCCGAACATCCCCGAAGACGTGCGGATGTCGCCGCACCAGCTTCCGGCAAATTTGTTCCACGACATCGGCCAGCGTGAACGTCCCCGCGCGCGCCGCCACCTCCGCGTGCATCAGCACCTGCAACAACAAGTCGCCCAGCTCCTCCTCCAGGGCAGCCCAGTCGCCCCGGTCGATCGCCTCCAGCGCCTCGTACGCCTCCTCCAGAAGGTGGGGCCTGAGCGTCTCGTGCGTCTGCTCCCGGTCCCAAGGGCAGCCATCGGGAGCGTTCAGCTGGCCCACCACTTCTACCAACCCGTCGAGCCGCCGCACATCCTCCACCGGCGAAATCGGTGGCACGTAGACAGCGTCGAGGTAACCGAAGGGGCGATGGTCCAGCTCGGCGAGCGGCATCTCGTCCACCCGCTCGTCGGACGTTCCCAGCCGGCGGAGCACCCAGATAGAGTGTTCCGCTGGATACCACTCCAACAGCCGCAACTTCAGCGCCGAAGCCACGCCAGGGCCATACACCTGCCCGAAGATCGCCGGCCGCCATGTATCCACCCGCGGCTCGAGCGCATCGCAAACCTGCAGGTTCGCCCCATCGATCCTCAGAACCGCCAACGCAACATCCACGAAGCTCACCCCAGGAACCACCCGCGTGGGAATCCCCCGCTCCTCGGCCAGCGACAGCACCGCCAGCACACTGCGTTCGGCAACCAGCGGATGCCCGGGTACCGCGTACACCACCGCCCCGCGCGTACCCGCAGCCACCACCCGCTCGGCCACCAGCGCGTACACCTCCTCGAACGCACGCCCACGCTCGTACAGATCGTCACAATCCTCCACAGGGCCCCCGAACGCCACCGCCTCCACCGTCGGATGGTGGCGCGTCCGCAGAATCACTGGCAGCCCAGAGGCCAGCAGCCCCTCCGCCTCGCGCGTCAGGAGCTCCCGCGACCCCGGCCCCAGTCCCACAATCTGGATACCCGCCACCATCACCGCACCCGCTCGACCTGGCCGCTCTCGAGACTCCGATGGAGCGCCACCAACAATCTCGTCACCTCCGCCCCATCGTCGAAGCCTGCTGCCGGCGGCCCGAGCCCCTCCGCCGCGCGAAGGAAGGCCGCCAGCCGCTGCGGAAACCAGTGCACCGGCGCCACCAAACGGAAGCGGTCCGCCGCCAACGCCACGCCCTGATGCGCGCCGTCGATCTCCGCCGCCCCACGCGTGCCCACCACGCGCAGCCCCAGGTCGCTCGCCGTCGGCCAACTATCCGGAAGAATCCAGCACGCCTCGAACATCCCATCGGCGCCATCCGCGTACCGCACCACCGCATGCACCCAGTCGTAGGTCTCGATCCCATGACCCGCCAACTCCCCCCGGCCGCCGAGCGCGTAGACCCCCTGTGCCCGCTTACGCGCCATCCAGAGCGCAAGGTCCAGCAAGTGCGACATCGAGAACCACGCCGGCGTCGTCCCCCCACTCCAATGAAGCCGCTCACGCGGCGAGCTCACCGGGTGATTCAGCCGCCCATTGAACAGCCGCACATCACCGAGCTCACCAGCGTCGATAGCCCGCTTCGTCTCCACGAACGCTGGATTCCATCGCAGCAGCCAATTCACCTCCGCATGAACACCAGCGCGCCGAACCGCCTCGGCCATCGCCTCCGCATCCTCCACCGTCGTCGCCAGCGGCTTCTCGACCAGCACCGGCACGCCCATGCCCACGATCTGCTCCACCGGCTCCCGATGGAGCGCATCCGGCGTCGCCACGTAGGCCGCATCCGGCCGCGTCTCCCGGACCGCCGTTCCGATCTCCCCAAAAGCGCGCGAGCCCGTCGCGTTGGCAAGCTCCAACGCCCGCGTCCCGTCGATATCCACAACGCCCGCCGGCACCACGCCGGGCACACGCCCCTCCGCCAGCATCCGCGCCAACGCCGAGCCCATCGACCCCGCACCAACGACCAGGATGCGCTTCTCGCCCATCGTGGCCGCGAGCATAGCACGCACAGCCCCGCGCGCTACTCCAGCGGCACGATCCCGCGCGCCCGCAGCGCGTTCGTATACGCCTCCACGTAATACGTCGCCGAAGCCCGCCAAGAATAGTCCCGACTCATCCCGTTGCGTTGCAGCCGCAGCCACGTCTCCGGCTCCCGGAACGCCCGCACCGCCCGTTCGTAGGCCGAGGCCAACGAAAATTGACTGAACTCGTCGAACAAAAACCCCGTGCCCGTCTCCGGGTGCTCGTCCAGGTCCAAAATCGTATCCGCCAACCCCCCCGTCCGCCTTCCAATCGGAACCGCACCGTAACGCATCGCGATCAGCTGCCCCAACCCACACGGCTCGTATCGCGACGGCATCAAGAACAGGTCACAACCGGCATAGATCCGCTGCGCCAACCCCGGATCGTACCGCGGCGCCAGCCGAACGTGCTCCGGATACTCCCGTTCCAGCCGCCCTAGCTCCTCCTTAAGCCACCGATCCCCGTCCCCCAACACCACGAACTGCCCCCCAGCCAACACCATCTCTGGCGCAATCTGAATCGCAAGGTCGACACCCTTTTGCTCCGTCAAGCGTGTCACCATCGCCGCGATCGGCCCATCCGTCTTCGGCAGCCCCAGCTCCTCCCGCAGCGCATCTCGATTCGCCCACCGCTGCTCGACCGTCGCCAAATCGTAATGATGACGAATCGCCGGGTCTGTCCGGGGATTGAACAGGTCGTAGTTCAACCCGTTCAAGATCCCCATCAGCGAATCCCCCCGCAGCCCCAGCAGCGCCTCCAGCCCCTCCCCGTACTCCCGCGTCAGAATCTCCCGCGCGTACGTCGGGCTCACCGTCGTCACGATGTCGGCATAGTAGATAGCCTGCGCGAGAAAATCGTTCAGCTCGTCCGGCCCCCGGTACCGCAGGTTGTGGATCGTGAACACGCTCGCGACACCACGCAGCCGCGGATTCGACCACGCCAAATTGCGCAGCCCAAAAGCCAACGGCGCCGTGTGCCAGTCGTTCAAGTGCAAAATGTCCGGCACCCACTCGTCCGACCGAAGCATCTCCACGATCGCCCGGCAGAAAAACTGGTACCGCAACAGGTCGTCCGGCTCCCCGTACACATTCGCCCGGAGGAAATAGTGCGAATCCGCCACCAGCTCCACAGGCACCCCACCTACGCCCTCCACCGTCGCAACGTCGATATCCCTCGCCTTCCCAGGAGTCGCCACATGCAGCAGCCGGTGTTGCCGGGAGGCCGCGTGCGCCCTCGCCGCCGACGCGTGACATGGCGTCACCACCCGAACATCGTGGCCAATCTCCTTCAGCCGCTGCGGCAACGAGGCAGCAACGTCCGCCAGCCCACCTACCTTCGCGAACGGGTCCACCTCCGCACTGGCGAACAGAATCCTCACGGCGCCCGGCTCCCGATCAACTCGCGCTCCAACTCCAGGCGCGTCTCGTTCGCCGCCGCGAGCCGCCACCGCGCCTCCCGCTTCACCGGTTCCGAAGCCTCACCGATCGCCACCGCATGCGCCGCGTACGTCGCCACCTGATTCAGCAACAGGAACCCCCGATAGATCATCGGAATGCTCCACATCGGCCTCCGGCTCGCCCACCAGAACTGACAACTGTGGAGCGCCGGCCCGAGCCGCTCGTACGCCGCCCCCGCGAACTCCTTCGCCTCCGGCGTCGTCGCATACCGCCGTGCCACCGCCACCAAGTCCAGACAGTGGTCCACATACTCCCACTGCAGCTCGTGCACGCGGTTGCCGGGCGCCTTCCACAGCGGAAACGGATTGTGCGCCGCCAAATCATCCAGACTCGTGCTCCAGCTCGATGCGTGCGGCTCCACGACCGGCCCATCCGGAAACAGCTCCATGAGCTCGCTCGGGAAGACCATCCCCACCCGCGGCGAGCCCGCCGCCGCCTCCCCCGCCAGCAGCGAAAGCGTCGCACCAAGAAACTCCCGCTCCCAGTCGCGAATGTGGTGCCCGTACGTCTCCGCGTCCATCGCCGTCACCACATACGCATCCTTCCCCTCCCCGACTCTCCCGAGATCGTCGAGAAAGCCCTCAGGATTCGTCTCCTTGAACGAAATCCGATTGCTCCGAATATCGTCCCGGAACAGCACCCGCAGCTGCGCACCGTTCACCGGCACCCGGCACACCACGTCCACCGGCCACTCCACCGGACACGCCACCCCGCTCACGATCAGCCACTCGTGTCCCGCGGCATGCACAGCCCCCAGAATATCCCGGCTGTAGCACATCTCCGGCGGAAAGAACCCCCGCGGATTCCAAGCACGCCCCAGCGCGGCCCGGTTCGTCCGCGCATTCTCAGCGATCTGCCGCTTCCGTTCCGCCTCCGGGATGAGCGGCAAAATCGGGTGAAACTTCCCGCTGCCCACGAACTCCACCCGACCCATCTCCGCCAACTCCCGGAGCCCGCCGACCACATCGCCCAACCCATGCTCCAATAGCAGCTCCGTCAGAACTCCCTGCAGATTCACCGCCACACGCGCGTTCTCGTGCGCACGAAGCACCGCAATCAGCGGTCGGTACGATTCCTCCGCTACCTTCACCAACACGTCGTGCGTCTGCGTCGGCGGCTGGTAAAAATGCAAAAGCAGCGCCCAAGCGATCATGCCGGCCCCCTCCTCAGGCCCAGTGAACGAGCCCCGTCGTGATCACCGGCGGGAGGCTCGGGTGGCGAGGCACCACGCGCACCGCATATCCGACCCTCCCCCCCACGCCAGGCACGAACGCCCCCTCGTAGCGGCACAGCCGGTCCTCCTGCTGCGCCACGAACGTCATCGGCGCCGCCGCCTCGATATGGAGCTCGCCTCCCGATTTCGCCCGTCCGAATACGATATCGACCTGGAGCTCCGCCGGCTGCAGCGGGCCCGGGTACAGCTGCACCCGCACATTCACCGCCTCCTCCGCACCGCGAACCTCCGAGCCATCGTCCTCCACCGCGTACACCTTCACCGACTCCCACCCCGCACGCACCCGCTCGAGCCACGCAGCCAGCTCCCGCGCACGGGCCAGATTCTCGGCCCGGAGCGCATGCCACGCCGCCGCCGCCGGCCCGTACGCCTTCATCGCGTAGTCCCGCACCATCCTGCTCGTGCTGAACTGGGCCACATACGCAACGATCGAATCCTTCATCCTCCGCACCCAACCCCGCGGCACCCCCAGCCCATCGCGGTCGTAGAACAGCGGCACCACCTCGTCCTCGAGCAATCCATAGAGCGACTCCGCATCGAACGCGTCCTGCGCCTCCGGATCGTCGTCGAGCCTGTTCCTCCCCACCGCCCATCCGGTTCCCGGCCGGTACGCTTCCCACCACCACCCATCCAGCACGCTCGCGTGGAGGGCCCCGTTGGCACACGCCTTCATGCCGCTCGTCCCGCTCGCCTCCAGCGGCCGCAGCGGAGTGTTCAACCAAACATCCGCCCCCGCAACCAGCAGCCGCGCCAGCTCCACATCGTACCGCTCCAGCAGCACCAGCCTGCCGCGGAACTCCGGCGAACGGCTCACCTGCACCACCTCCCGGATAAGCGCCTTCGCCCCGTCGTCACGTGGATGCGCCTTCCCCGCGAAGAGCACCTGCACCGGCCGCTCCGGATCACCCAGGATGCGGCCGAGCCGCTCCAAATCCCGGAACAGCAGCGTCGCCCGCTTGTACCCCGCGAACCGCCGCGCAAAGCCGATCGTCAACGCACCCGGATCGAGCACAGGCCCGCCCCCAGCAGCTACCGGAGGCAACCCCCGCCGGAGCAAATCTTCCGCGTGCTGCTGGCGCGCATGGAGAATCAGCCGCTCCCGCTGTCGCTCGTGCACCCGCCACAGCTCCTCGTCCGGAATGTCGTACACCCCCAGCCAGTTCGCGTGCAGCGGGTCATCGCGCCAACCCGGCCCCACATACCGGTCGAAAAGCTCGCCCATCTCGTGAGAAACCCACGTCGGCAGGTGCACACCGTTCGTGATCGCATCGATCGGGATCAGCTCTTCCGGATAGTTCGGCCAGGCCGACTCCCAAAGCCGCCTCGAAACACCACGGTGCAGCTGCGACACCCCGTTCCGGTAGCCGCTCAGGTTCAGCCCCAACACCGCCATCGAAAACGGTTCCCCATCGTCGCCCGGCCGCGTCCGTCCGAGATCCAGAAACCCTCGGTCGTCCAACCCCATCCGAGCCCAGTAATGACCAAGATAGCGCCGAAGCAAATCCGGCGGAAACAGATCGATCCCCGCCGCCACCGCCGTGTGCGTCGTGAACACCGTCGCCCCCGAAACCGGAAGCCTCGCCTCCGCGAACGAAGCCCCGAAGCGCTCCATCGCCACCCGGATCCGCTCGATACCGAGGAGCGCCGAGTGCCCCTCGTTCATATGGCAAACCGCCGGCTCGATCCCCAGCGCCTGCAGCAGCCGCACTCCCCCGATGCCCAGCACCATCTCCTGCTGAATGCGCATCTCGTTATCTCCGCCATACAGCCGAGCAGTGATGCCCCGGTCCTGCGGACTGTTGCGCACGATATTCGTCGTCAACACAAACAGCGGAGTCTTCCCCACATCGATCCGCCACGCTTGCACCCACACATCCCGCCCATCGAACGGAACCGGCACCTCCACCGGCCGCCCGCTCCCGTCCACAACGTGAACCATCGGCAGCGTCGCCGGGTCCAGGTCCAGGTACACCTCCTGCTGCCAGCCGTCCGGCGAAAACTCCTGACGGAAATACCCCTCGTGGTAAAAAAGGCCCACCCCCACCAGCGGCAACCCAAGATCGCTCGCCGACTTCAAATGGTCGCCCGCCAGCACCCCGAGCCCGCCCGAATAGTTGGGCAAACACTTCGCCAGCGCAAACTCCAACGAAAAATAGGCAATCACATCCCCCGCTTCCAGCCCCTCCAGCTCGAGCTGCGGCGGCCGCGAGAGATAGGCATCCAGCGCCTCACCCACCCGACGTTGATGCTCCAAAAAGCCATCGTCCTCCGCCAGTTCGTGCAGGCGCTCTCGCGACACCAACTGCAGCAGCCGGACCGGGTTTCGCTCCGTCTCCTCCCACAGCTCACGGTCGATCCGCTCGAAGAGCGCCGCCGCGTCCGTGTTCCACGTCCAGTACAGATTGCGCGCCAGCCGGCGGAGCGGCTCGAGCGGCCCCGGCAGAATGGGTTCGACGAGAAAAGTTCGGGCAGAGCGAAGTCGCATCCCCACATTCTATGCCCCGTCGATAGCCAGCCGGTAAACACCTTCCGGCTCTCGGTGTTCCGTTGGCCCGCCGTCTGCCATCATCGAAACGCGGCCCCCGCCGCGGCGAGGTCCCCCCAACCATGCCCGTTTGCGCGGTCCTCTTCGATGTTGGTGATACCCTCTGGCACGCAGCTGGGGCACCCCCGCCCGCCGAATTCCGCCGCCGCGCCGCCGAGCGCGCCGCTACCTTCATGGCCGCCAACGGCCTCGACGGCGCCACACCCGATGCCCTCGCCCGCGCCTGCTGGGACGCCATGCAAGAAGCTATGCGCACCGCTCGGGCCGGCACCCTCGTCGAACCCGACTACGCCAACGTCGCCGCCCAAGCAGCCCGCGCCCTCGGCGTCCACCTCACCCCCGCCCTCGCAGCCGACTTCCTCGATGCCATCTACGTCTCCGGCGCCGAAGGCGGAAAACTCGCCTACCCCGGTGCCCGAGACACCCTCGAAACCCTCCGCCAGCGCGGCTTCCGCCTCGGCATCGTCACCAACCGCGCCTTCGGCGGCGAACGCTTCCGCGCCGACCTCCGCGAAGCCGGCCTCGATATCGGCTGGGACGCCATCGCCGTCTCCGTCGAAGTCGGCTACCTCAAGCCCCACCCTCGCCTCTTCCAAGCAGCACTCCAGCAGCTCGACCTGCAGCCCGCAGAAGCCGTCATGGTCGGCAACTCCTTGGCCGAAGACATCGCCGGCGCACAGCGCCTCGGCATGGCCGCCGCATGGAAGCGCTCCGCCCCCGATGCCACCGACGTAACCCCCGACTTCACCTTCGACGACGTCACCGAGCTCCTCCACTGGTCACTCCTCGCGGAGGCCTCCCGTGTCCACTGACGGCCGAACCTGGGGCGGCCGCTTCCAAGGCCAAATGCACGAGCTCACCCAGGCCTACACCGCCGGGCTCGACCGCGACCTTTGGGAATTCGATATCGCTGGCTCCATCGCCCACGCCCGCATGCTCGGACACCAAGGCATCATCCCCCCCGCCGACGCCGACGCCATCGTCCGCGGACTCGAAAACGTCCGCGAACAGTTCCGCCGCGGCGAAGTTCAGTGGCGCCCTGAACTCGAAGACATCCATACCCACATCGAAGCCCTCCTCCGCGAACAGATCGGCGAGCCCGCCGGCCGCCTCCACACCGCACGCTCCCGCAACGACCAGGTCGCCCTCGTCAACCGCATGGCAGTCCGCGCCCTCTGCGACGACGCCACCGCCGCCCTGCGCGACCTCATCGGCGTCATCTGCGACCTCGCCGAACGCCACGCCGCCGACCCCATGCCCGGCTACACCCACCTCCAGCGCGCCCAGCCCATCACCCTCGGCCACCACCTCCTCGCCTACGGCGAAATGCTCCTCCGCGACCGCGAGCGCTTCGCCGATTGCCGCCGTCGCACCAACGTCTTGCCCCTCGGTTCCGGCGCCCTCGCCGGCGCCCCCTACCCCCTCGACCGCGAAATGGTCGCCCGCGAACTCGGCTTCGAAACCATCTCCCGCAACTCCATCGACGCCACCGCCGACCGCGACTTCGTCGCCGAGTTCTGCTTCGCCTGCGCAATGACCCAGGTCCACCTCTCCCGCCTCTCCGAAGAGATCATCCTCTGGGCCAGCGCCGAATACGGATTCCTCCGCCTCCCCGATGCCTTCGCCACCGGCTCCAGCATCATGCCCCAAAAGAAAAACGCCGACGTCGCCGAGCTCGCTCGCGGGCGCGCCGGCCGCCTCATCGGCGAACTCACCGGCATCCTCACCACCCTCAAAGGGCTCCCACTCGCCTACAACCGCGACCTCCAGGAAGACAAAGGCTACTACCTCGCCGCCGGCCGCATCCTCATCCCCACTCTCCAGATCTTCGCCGCCATGCTCCCGGCACTCGAGTTCGACCTGCCGCGCATGCGCCAAGCTGCCGGCCAGGGCTACGCCCTCGCCACCGACATCGCCGACTACCTCGTCAAAAAGGGCATGCCCTTCCGCGAAGCACACACCATCGTCGGTCGACTCGTCCGCGAGGCCGAATCACGCCACTGCGAGCTCGCCGAACTCCCCTTCGAGCTCTATCGCGCCGCCTCCACCCTCTTCGAGCCCGACGTCCTCGCCATCACCGTCGAATCGTCGATCGCCGCGCGCGACGTCCCCGGCGGCACCGCTCCCCCAAGGGTCCGCGACGCCGCACGCCAACTCCGCGCCCTCCTCGCGTAGGTAGCCGTCCGGTACCTAGGGCCTCCGAATCCACACCCGGCGAATCAGCACCGTTTCGCTCACCACCGCCGCGTCCGCATACTCGTCCGGGTCCTGCTCCACCGGCGGAGCAACCTCGCGCGAGCGCGGCCGTCCCGGCTTCCCATTCGCCCTCCCGCGCACCGCGCCCACCGCCTGCTTCGCCGCCTGCCGCGCCAAATACTTCCCCGTCAGACTCATGCCCACTTGGAGCGCCGTGCCGATGGCCACCGCCGTCACCGCCTTTTTCACCGGTGCAGGGAGCGTCGCCCGCTCTCGCTCGTACCGCGCCGGCGCAGCCGGTGCCGGCGGCGCAACCACCACCTCGCGCAGCGCCGCCAGGTACATCCCACATCGCCGACAGTAGTTGTCCGCGGGCTCGCAGCCGGCTCCGCAATCAGGGCAGGAAGTGCTCGAAAACGCCATGCCGCTCAGTATACGGCCCCATCGCCCCCAGCGAGCACACCCTCGACCGCCTCCGTCAGGTCGAGCGGCACCGCCGGCGGCACAGCGAGCCGACCCTCCGCAATCGCCCGCAGCGTCTCCACCAGGAACGGCCGCTCCCGCTCCACACCCCGCCTCCGGATATCCGCGTAAAGCTCCGTCCCCACAATCTCCTCCAGCGACAACGCCAGCGCCCGCTCCACCGGCAACGCCGCCCATAGCCTGGCATTCGCCGCGTCACGAATCCCATAGCGGCAAAAACTCACCGCCGGCCCACGGTCCACCTCCCCCGTCACCACGTTCATCATGCACCCCGATTCAGTAGCACCCGCCCGAATCAGCTCCGCGATAACCTCCTGATACGTCCCCACAGGGCCATCTGGCAGCGCAGGATGGTCGTTCAGAAACGTATACCTCCCGTAGAGCTCCTCCGTCGCGATCAGCATGTAGCCGAACATCACCCCCAGGTCGAAACCGTACCTCCCGAGGCGCCTCGCCACCTCCGCATCGAACTCGTATCGCCACGGCTGCAGCGGTTCGCCCGGGCGCCCCAACTTCCCGCCTCGCGCCTTTCGGAATTGCACCGAAGAGAGCAACTCGACGGGAATCCCGCGTTCCTCCACCATGCCAATCAACCGGTCCGTCGGTTCAGCCTCGCCCCTCTCCCGGTTCACGAAAACCACCGAGACCTCCACCGCCAGGCCACGCTCCACCGCTTCCAACAAATACGCAAGCGCGCCGAACGAGCCTGGGCCCCGGCCCGTCGTCAGCCATGCAACTCGGAGCCGCTCACTCACCCGCCTCGAACCCCGCCTCGTCGAGATCCACCTCCATCTCCAGCTCCTGCAGGCCCGATTCCTCCCGCTCCAGCCGCTGATTGATCGTCTGCAGCCTCAGCTCCGCCGCCTGAAGCATGCCTCGCAGCCGGTCCACCAACGCTGCCCCCTCCTCGTAAAGCTCGAGCGACTCCTCCAGCGGAAGATTCCCCTGCTCGAGCCGCCGTGCGTACCCCTCGAGCTTCGCGTACAGGTCCTCGAATCGCTCGCTCGCCTCGCTCGCCATCACCGTACCTCCGTCCAAAATGCCCCGTCCGCAACCGCAACGCGAAGGCGGTCGCCCGCCCTCACCCCTCGGACGCTCGAAACCACCGGCTGCCGGCCGCCCTCCCGCTGCACAATCGCGAAACCCCGCCGTAGCGTCGCCATCGGGTTCAGCGCCTCGAAGCGGGCCGAGAGCGAATCGAAGCGTGCTCGGTCCCCCTGGAGCCGCTCCCTCGCGCTCGCATCCATCGCCCTCCCCAGCTCCGAAATCGCCCGCGACAGCTCCGCGACGCGAGGCGCTGCCCTCCGTAGCCTGCCCGTCAGCCCCTCCGCGTCGGCCGCCAGCCCCGCAATCACCTGCCGCACCGACGACGCCATCGTCCGGTCGAGCACCTCCAAGGTTCGCAGCACCGCCGCCATGTCCGGAGTTGCACGCTCCACCGCCGCGCTCGGTGTAGCCGCCCGCAAATCCGCCACCAGGTCCGCGATCGTTACATCCGTCTCGTGCCCCACACCAGTCACCACCGGGTACGGACAGGCGTAAATCGCCCGTGCGACCCGCTCGTCATTGAACGCGTGCAAATCCTCCGCGGCGCCTCCACCCCGTGTCACCAACACCAGATCTAGGTCCGGCTCCTGCCCCAGCCGCCGCAGTGCCGCCACGACTTGCGCCGGTGCCTGCTCGCCCTGCACCATCGCCGGCGCGAAAACGAGCGTCGCGATGGGCCACCGCTTCCCCAACACGAACTGCACATCGTGCAGCGCCGCACCGCCTGGCGAGGTCACTAGCCCGATGCGCATCGGAAAACGCGGCAACGGCCGCTTCCGCGCAGGGTCGAAGAGCCCCTCCGCCTCCAGCCGTAGCCGGAGCTCCTCCAGCTTCGCCGCCAGTGCCCCCACCCCCTCCGGCCGGGCAAAGTCGCAGTCGAACTGCAGCTCCCCCCGCTGCACATACACCGTGATCCGGCCGTGCGCGATGATCCGCTCGCCGTTCCTCAGCTGGAAGTCCGGCGGCATCCGGTCGCGCCACATCACGCAGCGAATCGCCGCCCGCTCGTCACGAAGCGTGAAGTACCGATGGCCCAGCTGACTCCGACTCGCGTTCGTCACCTCCCCCGTCACCCATAGGTCCGAGAGCAGCTCGTTCGCCTCCAGGTACTCCCGCAAAAAGCTCACCACCGCCGAGACGGGCAGAACCTGATTCGACACAACCATCGCCAGCCAAGGCTACGCCCTCCCTCCCCCTCACGCGAGTACCCGCGCGCTACTGCACCCGCTCGATGTACTGCCCAGTTTCCGTGTTCACCCGAATCTTCGTCCCAGGTTCCACGAAGAGTGGCACCTGCACCACCAGCCCCGTCTCCAGCGTCGCCGGCTTCGTTCCGCCGGTCGCCGTGTCCCCCTTGAACCCCGGTTCCGTGTCCGTCACCACCAGCTCCACCGTCATCGGAAGCTCGACGCCAATCACCTCCTCCCCATACAACACCAGCTCGCACGTATCGTTCTCTTTCAGGAACTTCGCAGCATCGCCCACCTTATCGGCCGACACCGGAATCTGCTCGAACGTCTCCGTGTTCATGAAATAGAAAAATTCACCGTCGTTGTAGAGATATTGCATCTCCCGACGTTCCACCCGCGCCCGCTGGAACTTCGTCCCCGCCTGGAACGTCTGCTCGATAATCGCGCCGCTCCGCACGTCGCGGAACTTGATCCGCACCTGTGCCGAGCCGCGCCCCATCTTGATATGCGCATAGTCCAAAATGGAATACAACTTCCCGTCGAGCTCGATAGTCGCGCCCTTCTTCAGCTCTCCCGTCGAAATCATGAACGTTCTCCCTCGAAAGTCAGTTTCGGAGCGTGGCTCAGGACGCGCGCCTTGCCATCCTCGAGCACGACGACGTCTTCGATCCGTATCCCGCCCCAGCCAGGCAGGTAGATGCCCGGCTCAATGGTAAACACCATTCCCTCTTCGAGAACATCCTGCGATGACGGACCGAGATACGGCGCTTCATGCACCTCCAACCCCACCCCGTGGCCCAGCCCGTGCCCGAACGCATCGCCCCACCCTGCCGCCCGGATCACCGCGTGCGCCAGCTCGTGCACCACATCCCCCCGCATCCCCGCCTCCACACCCGAAATCGCTGCCAATTGCGCTCGCCGCACCACCTCGTACACCTCCGCGAAACGGTCATCCGCTTCCCCCAGCACGAAACTCCGCGTCACATCCGAACAGTAGCCCCGGTAGCGCGCCCCGACATCCATCACCACCGGCGCCCCCTCCTCCAGCGGCACCGAACGCGGCTGCGCATGCGGCAACGCACTCCACGGCCCACCCGCCACGATGCTCGGAAAAGAAACGCCGCTACCGCCCTCCTCCCGCACGAACTGTTCGAACCGCGCGGCGGCCAACGTCTCCGTCATCCCCGGAACGAGCCCCGCCATCACCCGCTCCAACGCCCGATCGGCGATCCGAATCGCCTCGCCCAGCAGCGCCAGCTCCTCCGCATCCTTCACCCTTCGTAGCCGCTCGACCAACCCCGGCGCCGCTCGCAACCGCGGCCGGTCACCAGGCGGAAAGCTCCGCACCGCCTGCCGAATCGTCAGATAGCCCCCGTAGGTCACGTCGCTCGGCGCGATCCCGATCCGCTTGCCAGCCGCGCCTGTCTCGCCGAAAAGCTCCCTCAGCCACACCTCGCGCCGCCCCCGGGCCCGCATCACCACGACACCGCGGCCCGACGTCTCCCGCTCCGCCTGCTCCCAATACCGCGAATCCACCGCCAGCACCGCCCGCTCCCGCGTCACCAGCAGCACCCCCGCCGAACCCGTGAACCCACTCAAATACGCCCGCGACGCCCAACCCGGTCCCTCCTCCCCCGGGGCCGCCACCAGCAAGCCCTCCAGCCGGGCCTCCTCCAGAAGCACCCGGAGCCGCTCCAACCGCCCGCTCATCCCCGCGTCTCCAGATGGTCCAACAAGAGCGCCGTCGCGACCCCGTAGCCGTCGCGGCCCAGCCCCGTCACCTGCCCGATGCACACCCCCGCGATGAGCGACCGGTGCCGAAAGTCCTCCCGCTGGTGCGTGTTCGAAAGATGAACCTCCACCACTGGCAGCTGCACCGCCTCGATCGCATCCCGCAACGCCACCGACGTGTGTGTCCACGCCCCCGCGTTCAACACCACCCCATCGACCACCCGCCGATACTGGTGGAGCGCATCGATGAGCGCACCCTCGTGGTTCGTCTGAAAGCAAATCACCGCCGCTCCACGTGCGTTCGCCACCGCCGCGACCTCCGCCTCGATCTCGAGCAGCGTCGTCGTTCCGTAGACCTCCGGCCTCCGCTCGCCCAGCAGGTTCAAATTCGGTCCATGCGCCAACAAGATCTGCATCACCGCCGATTGTCTGACCCGAGAGCAGTCCCTGTCACGCCTCGGACGCCCGAGGGCGTCGCCGGCGCGGCCCCGCCAGCGCCTCCTCCGCAAGTCGTTCCCACGCCTCGCGCGCCATCTCCGCCTGCGCCTGCCGGCTCACGTGCGTGTAAATCTGCGTCGTCGTCGGCGACGCGTGGCCCAACAACTCCTGCACGATCCGCAGATCCGCCCCTCCATCCAGCAGATGCGTCGCGAACGAATGCCGCAGAAGGTGCGGGTGAATATCCACGGCGATCCCCGCCGCAGTCGCGTACCGCCGCACGATCCCCTGCACCGAACGAGCCGTCAGCCGGCCGCCGAAGCGGTTCAGAAAGAGCGCCGCCGACGCCATCCCCCGCCCGCCTGCCGCCAGCTTCGGCCGCCCCTCCGCCAAATACCGCTCCAAGGCCAGCATCGCAGGTTCCCCGAAAAGCACCAGCCGCTCCTTCGCGCCCTTCCCGTGCACCACCGCCGAGCCCTCACTGAGGTCCACCTGGCCGAGGTCCAGGGCCACCAACTCCGAAATGCGCAGCCCACCCCCGTAAAGCAGCTCCATCATCGCCCGGTCGCGGAGCCCCTGCGGTGTTCCCAGATCGGGTGCGGTCAACAGTCGGTCGAGCGTCCCAGGGTCCACCACCTTTGGAAGCCGCCTCGGCCGTTTCGGCATCGCGATACCGTGCAGCCGGTCCCGGTCCGTAGCGCCCTCCCGCAGCAACCAACGGTAAAAGCCATGCACCGTGCTCGCCCGCCGCGTTAACGAACCGACCGCCATCCCCCCCGACCTCAACTCCCCCAGATACTCGCGGAACACCTGCCGCGAAATCTCCATCGGCTCCAACCCCCGCTCCCGGCACCAGCGCAGAAAACCCCCGATGTCGTTTCGGTAATTCCGAATCGTGTACGGCGAGCGGCCAGCGACTACCGCCAGCTCCCGCAAATACGCATCCAGATACGCCTCAGCCGTCTGGTGCACCGCGCGACTCGGCATAACCGCATGCTGCTCCGTCAAGACTGCCAGCGCAAGGGGACCTCACGCACCACCTCCCCCAACCACCTCCACGACGCGCCCAATCAGCTCGCCTTGCGGGCAGCAGCGTTCGCCCGCCGCTTCGCGAAGGCCGCCTTCCCCCGCGCGCTTCGCTCCAGCAGCTTCCGATTCGCCTCCTCCCGCACTTCGAGCGGGCGCGGCGGCGTCATCTTCTCCCGGTCCAGGCTGTTCGTCGTGTAGCTACAATTCGGGTAGTTCCAGCAGGCATAGAACGTCCCCCGTCGGGAAGTCTTCTCCACCAGCTGGCCCGTCTCCGGCTCCTCCGGACACGGCACCCCAACCGGCACCCCGCTCCGGAAATCGCACGACCCCCCGGCCCGGTTCTCGCACTCCACGTATGCGCCAAAGCGCCCCGTCTTCTTCAGCAGCCGCCCACCATCCTTCGGACACCGATACGCCAGTTCCTCCGGAGGCCCCAACCGAAGGGGCTGGCCGTCCGGGCCCATCGGGAGCGTGAACGTACACTCAGGGTACCGCGGGCAGCCAAAGAACTTCCCGTTGCGCCCCCATTTGATGGCCAGATTCGCCTGCCCACACCCCTCGCAGAGAATGTCCGTCTCCTGCTGCTCTTTCTCCGCCTCCGCCTCGGCCCTGTCCAGCTCCGCCTTGAACTCCGGCCAAAACTCCCGCAACACCTCCATCCAGTCGCGCTCGCCCGAGGCAACCTCGTCCAGCTCCTCCTCCATCTCGCCCGTGAACGGAACGTCCACGTACCTCCGCATATGCCGCTCGAGCAGATCGTGCACGATGAACCCGAGCTCCTGCGGTACCAGCTGCCGACCCTCCTTCCGAACGTACTCCCGTTTCAGCACCGTCTGCACAATGCTCGCGTACGTGCTCGGGCGGCCGATGCCCAACTCCTCCAGCGCGCGCACCAGCGAGGCCTCCGTGTAACGCGGAGGCGGCTGAGTCTGATGCCGCTTCGCCTCCACCTCCTGCCGCTCGAGCACTGTCCCCTCCACCAGCTCCGGCAACGAATCCACCACCTGCTCCCCATCCTCGTTCGCCTCCGCGGCCTCCGCCCCGTACACCTTCAGGTGCCCCTCGAACACCAACGTGCTCGCGTTCGCCTGAAAGGTCCCCTTTCGCACACCCTCACCTGCCGCTTCGATGGTCACCGAAACCGTCCGGTATCGCGCATCCGCCATCTGGCTCGCCATGAAGCGTCGCCAAATCAGGTCGTACACCCGCAACTGCTCCGCGCTGATGAGCCCGCGCAGCTGCTCCGGCGTGCGCGTCGGGTCCGTCGGGCGAATCGCCTCGTGCGCCTCCTGCGCGCCGCGCGCTCGGGTCCGATAAACGCGCGCCTTCTCCGGCACGAAATCCGCGCCCCACCGTGCCCGAATGAACGACCGCGCTTGCTGCTGGGCTACCTGCGAGACCGCCACCGAATCCGTTCGCATGTACGTAATCAGCCCCGGCATCCCGTTGATGCCCTCGTACAACTCCTGCGCCACGGCCATCGCTCGCGCCGTCCCCATTCCCAGCCGGTTCACCGCCGCCTGCTGGAACGTGCTCGTCGTGAACGGGGGCGCCGGCGAAAGCCTCCGCTGGCCCGGCTTCACCGAGGTCACCGTGAACGTCGCCCGCCGGAACTCCTCCACGAGCCCCGAAGCCGTCGATTCGTCCGGAATCGCCGGGCCAGCCGGGCCGAACTCCGGCCGCATCTTCGCTCCCTTCTTCATCCCCTCGAACGAGGCGAGCGCCGCCGAAAACCCGCGCCCATCCTTCGCCAGCGCCGCCTCGATGGTCCAATACTCCACCGGCCGGAACGCCTGGATTTCCCGCTCGCGCTTCACGATCAGGCCCAGCGCCACGCTCTGGACCCGCCCCGCACTCGCCCCCCGGCTCACCTTCTTTTGCACGAACCACGTCAGCGGATATCCAATCAGCCGATCCAACACCCGACGCGCCTGCTGCGCATCCACCAGGTGCATATCCAGTCTTCCTGGCTCCCGACGCCCGTGGCCATCCTGCGCCGGGACCTGCCCAAGCGCCTCCGCAAAGGCAGCCTCGATCGCCGGCCGCGTGATCTCGTGGAACACCACGCGCGTTACCTTCTCGTCCGGAATGCCCGCAGCTTCCTTGATGTGCCAGGCGATCGCCTCGCCCTCCCGGTCCGGGTCCGTGCTCAGGAAAACCCGCTCGGCCTTCCTCGCCGCCTCGGCGATCTCCCGGATCACCTCGCCCTTGTCCACCCGCCCCGCCCGGTCCCGCACCACCACGTACTTCGGCCGGAAATTCAGCTCCTCCACATTCTCCACCCCGTACCCATACGTCGGCAGATCCCGCACATGGCCCAACGAGGCCATCACCAGGTACTCGCTGCCCAAGATCCCCTGCAACGTTCGCGCCTTCGTCGGCGATTCCACGACCACGAGGTACCGCGGGCCCCGCTTTCCCCCTCCTGCTACGCTCGATCGCGTCTCCTCCGTCGCCGGTTCTACCGTCCCCGCCTGGCGCTTTCGCCGTCGCGTCGCTGCTGCTGTCGTCACGTCCAGTCCTTGCCCCTTCGTTTCCACATCGCTCGGGACTTTCCAAGGTAGAGAGCCCGGCGCGCCACTGTCCAGCAGCGCCTTCCCGCTTTCTTCGAATTCGACCGCCTCAGACGATCGCGTAGGTCATCGGCCCCGTCTGCCGGATGTACCCGTCGATCTCCAGCAGGCTCAAAGCACCGGATACCTCGGCCGCCGTTCGCCCCAGCGCCCGCGTCAACTCGTCGATATGGAGCGGACCTCCCGCCAGCAACGCCAGGATCGGGTCGTCCGGCCGCTCCGCGCGAGCCGCCACCGCCTCAGGCTCCGACCGCAACAGCGGAAACTGCCCTCCCCCAGCGAGCAAGTTCAGCTCCTCGCACAGTTGCTCCGGCGTCGCAACCAGCTTCGCCGTACTCTCGCGAATCAGCTGATTCGTCCCCGCGCTCTGCGCCGAAAACACACTCCCCGGAATCGCGAACACATCTCGCCCCTGTTCGAACGCCCAGTTCGCCGTGTGCAACGCCCCGCTACCCTCGCCCGCCTCCACCACCAACACCGCCCGCGCCAACCCCGAAAGAATGCGGTTCCGTCGCGGAAAAAAATCGCGCCGCGCCGGCGTCCCCACCGGGTACTCACTCACCAGGCAGCCCACTTCCGCGATCCGCTCCGCCAAACCCGCGTTCTCGCGCGGATACACCTGGTCGACCCCGCCAGCCAAAACCGCCACCGTCGGCGTCCCCCGCTCCACCGCCACCCGATGCGCAATCGCATCTACCCCGCGCGCCAGCCCACTCACGATCGCCACCCCGAGCTCCGCGAGCGCCGCGCAAAACAGCTCCGCCGCCTGTCGCCCATACGGCGTCACCCCGCGCGTGCCGACCACCGCGACCGCCTGCGGAAACTCCGGCCCCGCCGCTCCCCGCACCAAAATCACCGGCGGGCTCTGCGGAATCTGCCGGAGCCGTTCCGGGTAGGCCGCATCGCGCCAGGTGAGTGCCCGCGCACCAGCCCGCTCCAGCGCCCGAAGCTCCCGTTCCGCATCGAACCCCGCCTTCGTCCGGGCGATACTCCGAACATACGCCTCCTCGATACCAGCCGCTCGGAGCTCTCCCAACGGAGATTCCCACGCCTCCGCGATCGAACCGAACCTCGCGATCAGCAGCGCAAAGCTCGCCGAACCGAGCCCCGCCCGCCGAAGCGCCAGCCAGTACGCCAGCTCGTCGCCCTCGCTCATGACCCGCGCATCCTAGCAGGCCGCCCTCAGCGGGCCGCAACCTCTTCCCGCTCGATGGTCGGCTGTCGCGAAACCCGCAACCGCCGCACCCGCCTGCCCGCCATGCTCAGCACCCGCAACGTCAGCCCCTCCACCTCTACCTCGTCCCCCACCGCGGGGAGCCGCCCCAAGTGGTGAATCAAAAAGCCGCCGACCGTATCGAAATCATCCGACTCCACATTCACCCCGAACAACTCCCGCAGCACGTCCGTACTGGCCCCCGCATCGAGCACCACCTCGTCCGGCGAAATCACCTCGATCGACGGCCGTGCCACGTCGTACTCGTCCTCGATCTCCCCGACAATCTCCTCCAGCAAATCCTCGATCGTCACGATCCCCGCCGTCCCGCCGTACTCGTCGACCACGATCGCCATGTGCGTCCGCCGCGACTGCATCTCCGTCAGGAGCTCGTCCAGTCGCTTCGACTCCGGAATGAAGTACGCCTCGCGGAGGAGATCGCTGACAGGCCGGTCCGGGCCGCCATCCGCCATCGCCTTCAGCAGATCCTTCGCGTAAACGATGCCGACCACGTCATCGATGCTCTCCCGGTAGATCGGCACCCGGCTGAATCCGCGTTCCGTCACGATCGAAGCCACATCGCCCACCGTCGCGCCGATCTCCGCAGCCGCGACATCGATCCGCGGCACCATGATCTCCCGGGCCGTCTTGTCTTCCAGCGCGATCACCCCGCGGATCATCCGCCGCTCCGCTTCCTCCACCCCCCCTTCCGCCTCCTCTCGCTCCAGCAGCGCCAGAATGTCCGTCTCCGGCTCCGGCGTCACCAGCCGGATCGACCGCGCCGCCAAGCCAGCCGGCAACCCGAGCAGCAGCGCCGGCACACCGAAAATCCGCCGCGTCGCCACCGCCACCCCCGAAAGCTTCAAGGCCGCGTACTCTGGCGCCCGCGCAACCACCATCCCAACCGCCATCTGCACCATCGCCATCAGCCCCCCACCGCCGAGCCCGTAGACAATCGCCGCCCATGCCGCCCCATTGCGGTCCGCTCCCAGATAAGCGAAGAGCGAAATCACCACCGTCGCGATCAGCACTCGTCCGGCCGTGATCGCACCGAGGTAGCGCCCCGGTTGCTCCACGCTCGGCACGATGCGCTGCGCCTGCCGGTTCCCGCGCGCCGCGAGCGCACGGATTCGCGCGTCGTTCGCCCGCTCCAGAGCCGCCTCGGCCGCAGCCACAGCCGCGAGTGCCACCGAACCCACCAAAATGCCCACAACGGCCAGAAAATGCGGAAATTCCATAAGCGGCCCTCCGCCCCTCAGGGCGTCGGCTGCCCCCGCTCCTTCCGCTCGAACGGCTTCGCCGGCACGCCCCGGACACTCCCCCCCGCCGGAACGTCGCGCGTCACCACCGAGCCCGTCGCCGTGAATGCCCCATCCCCCAATTTCACAGGCGCCACCAGCATCGTGTCCGAACCCACGAACACCCCCCTCCCAATGACCGTCCGGTGCTTCGCCACGCCATCGTAATTGCACGTGATCGTCCCCGCCCCGATGTTCGTCCCCTCGCCAACGTCCGCATCTCCCAAATAGCTGAAGTGGTGCATCTTCACGCCCCGGCCCAGGCGCGAATTCTTGATCTCCGCGTAGTTCCGCACCTCGCAGTCATCGCCCACCGTCGAACCACCCCGCACGTGGGCGAACGGCCCAATCACACAACGCTCCCCGATCACCGAATCCTCAACCACCGACGCCTCCACCCGGCTTTCCCGCCCGATGCGGGCATTCCGGAGCGTCGTGTTCGGCCCGATGATCGCATCCTCATCCACCACACAGGCCCCCTCGATCCGCGACCCAGCCAGCACCGTCACATCCGTCCCCAACGACGCCCGAGCGTCGACGAACGTCGACGCCGGATCCTCCACCGTCACTCCAGCCAGCATATGGCGCTCCAAAACGCGGCGTCGCATCACCCGCTCCGCCTCCGCCAGCCGCACCCGGTCGTCCACACCCAAGGCATCCTCCACCGGAATGCGCGCCGTGCCAGCCGCCTTCCCCTCCGACGCAGCGCGCTCCACCAGCGCCGTCAGGTAATACTCCCCCTTCCCGCTCATTGGAACCGTTCCCACCCGCTCCCACAGCCAGCGAGCATCGAACACATACTGCCCAGCGTTCACCTCCGCAGGCCCCTCCGGCCCCTCGTAGTCCGCCGCCTCCACCACAGCCCGCACCTCCCCGTCGGCCCCACGCAGAACCCTCCCGAGCCTCCCTGGTTCCTCCAACCAACAGGTCGCGAAAGCCAACGGCCGCCCCTCCGCCGCTACCTCCACCGCACGAAGCGAATCCCCCCGAACCAGCGGCGCGTCCCCGTTCAGCACCATCACCCGATCGCACCCCGCCAGCGCCTGCTCGCACCGGCGGACAGCGCCCGCCGTCCCGTCCAGGACCTCCTGCCGAACGAACCGCACGTCACCAGCCGCCAGCATCGCCTCCACATCCTCCGCCCCGTACCCCGTGACCACCACGATGCGGTCCGGCCCCAAAGACCGCGCCGCCTCGATCACATGCCACCCCATCGGCGCGCCGCAAACCCGATGGAGCACCTTCGGAGTGCGCGAGCGCATCCGCGTCCCGAGCCCAGCCGCGAGAACGATAACGCCGAGGCCGCTCATTCGCCGGCCCCCAGCCAACCCCCCGAGCCAGCCGCTCCACGCTCGGGCACACACGAACTGAGAGGGTCAGAGGAAACGCACATAACAGACGGATATCCCGTCCGACCTCCATCCTAGGAACGGCCACGAACGCCTGTCAAGCTACCCGCCCAGCACTCTCGACAGCCCGCGCCACCCGCCCCTAGGATGCCGAATACGACCATGACCAACCCCCCGCGCACCTCCGACCAAATCCGCGACGCCTTCATCTCCTTCTTCCGCGAACGCGGCCATCTGCTGCTCCCACCCTGGCCCCTCGTTCCCATCGGCGACCCCACCTCGATGTTCACCTCCGCCGGAATGCAGCAGTTCAAGCCCCAGTTCATGGGCGAAGAACCCCCCGCCGCCCCACGCGTCGTCACCGTCCAGCGCTGCTTCCGCACCACCGACATCGAAGAAGTCGGCGACCTCTCCCACCTCACCGCATTCGAAATGCTCGGCAACTTCAGCTTCGGCGACTACTTCAAGCGCGAAGCCATCCGCTGGGCATGGGAACTCCTCACCGACGTCTACCAGCTCGACCCGTCCCGCCTCCACGCCACCATCTACCTCGACGACGACGACAGCTACACCTACTGGCGCCAAGTAGGCCTCCCCGACGACCACATCCACCGCCGCGACGAAGACCTCAACTACTG
This sequence comes from Tepidiforma sp., assembly GCF_034432735.1. Taxonomy (GTDB): domain Bacteria; phylum Chloroflexota; class Dehalococcoidia; order Tepidiformales; family Tepidiformaceae; genus Tepidiforma. The sequence continues at coordinate 90,906 of NZ_DAOUBJ010000048.1, forward strand.
GTTCTCCTTCCCCAAAGACACCCCCGGCGCCAGCGGCCCCTGCGGCCCCGACAGCGAGATTTACTACGACCTCCAACCAGACCGCGACCCCGCCGAAGCGCGCCTCCACACCACGCCCGACGGACGCCCCGCCGGCGTCGGCTACAGCGATCGGTTCCTCGAAATCTGGAACCTCGTCTTCATGCAGCTCTACCAACACCCCGACGGCCGCCGCACCAGCCTTCCCGCCAAAAACATCGATACCGGCAGCGGCCTCGAGCGCGTCGCCATGGTCCTCCAAGGCAAGCGCTCCGTTTTCGAAACCGATATCTTCCTCCCCATCCTCGCCGAAGCACAAAGCGTCGTCGGCGTCGATTACCTCGGCGGGGCCGCCACCGAACTCCAGGCCTACGCCATCCGTGCCATGTCCGAACACTGCCGCGCCGCCACCCTGCTCATCGGCGATGGCGTCGTGCCCAGCAACGAAGGCCGCGGGTACGTGCTCCGCCGCGTCATCCGCCGCGCCGTCTACTTCGCCCGCAAAGTCGGAGTCAGCCAACCATTCACCCACCGTCTCGCCGCCGCCGCCATCGGCCGCCTCGGCAACGCCTACCCCCACCTCGTCGAAAACCAACAATTCATCCAGCGCGCCCTCTCCGCCGAAGAAGAACGCTTCACCCGCACCCTCGAAGCCGGTACCCACCGCCTCGAAGACCTCCTCCAACGGCTCCGTGCCACCGGCACCACCACCATCCCCGGCGAAGAGGCCTTCACCCTCTACGACACCTTCGGCCTCCCCGTCGAGCTCACCCGCGAAATCGCCACCGCCGAAGGCTTCACCATCGACGACCTCGGATTCCAGGCAGCCCTCGAAGCCCAACGCGCACGCGCCCGCCAGCAAGGCGCCTTCCTCAAGGGCGAAGTCTCCCCCGTCATCCAAAAGCTCGGCGACGACCACAGCAGCTTCATCGGCTACACCCACACCGAAGCCGACGCCGCACTCGTCGCCATCCTCCGCCGCGACACCCTCGTCGACCTCCTCACCGAAGGCCAAGAAGCCGAAATCATCCTCTCCGTCACCCCCTTCTATCCCGAAGGCGGCGGCCAAGTCGGCGACCGCGGGAACATCCTCACCCCCACCGGCGTCTTCCTCGTCGAAGATACCCAAGCCTCCGGCGGTGCCATCGTCCACCGCGGCCGCGTCGTCGAAGGAGAGCTCCGTGCCAGCCAACGCGCCACCGCCACCGTCGACCTCCACTGGCGGCGCGGCGCCGCACGCAACCACACCGGCACCCACATCCTCCACGCCGCCCTGCGCGCCATCCTCGGGCCCCACGTTCGCCAGCAAGGGTCCCTCGTCACACCCGAACGGCTTCGATTCGACTTCACCCACCTCGAACAAACCCCACGCGAGGCCCTCGTCGAAGTCCAGCAGCTCGCCAACGAAAAAGTCCGCCACGACCTCGAAGTCCAGTGGCGCACCACCGGCTACCGCCAAGCCATCGAATCCGGTGCCCTCGCCTTCTTCGGCGACAAATACGGCAGCGAAGTCCGCGTCGTCGAAATCCGCGACGATGGCCACGTCTTCAGCGCCGAACTCTGCGGCGGCACCCACGTCCACCACACCGGCCAAATCGGCTTCATCCACATCGTCCGCGAAGGCGCCGTCGCCGCCGGTACCCGTCGCATCGAGGCCGTCACCGGACGCGCCGCAGAAACCTACCTCCTCGAACAACAAGAACGCCTCCTCCGCATCGCCGACCGCCTCGATACCTCCCCCGCCGAGCTCGAAGCACGCATCGAATCCCTCCAGTCCGAGCTCGAACGGCTCCGCGCCCAGGCCGAACAGCTCGCCCGCCTCCAGGCCGCCGCCATCGCCGACGGCCTCGTCGCCCAAGCCAAGCGCATCGGCGACGCCCACCTCGTCGTCGCACGCGTCCAAGCCATCGGCCACGACGTCCTTCGCGACATCGCCGATCGCCTCCGCCGCCAGCTCGGGACCGCCCTCGTCATCCTCGCCGCCGAAATCGAAGGGCGCCCCGCCTTCATCGCCGCCGCCACCCCCGACCTCGTCGCACGCGGCGTCCACGCCGGCAACATCGTCCGCGCACTCGCCCAGGCCGCTGGAGGCGGCGGAGGCGGCCGCCCCGACATCGCCCAAGCCGGCGCAAAAGACCCTACCCGGATCGACGCCGCCCTCGCTGAAGGCCAAAGACTCGGCATGGAGGCCCTCTCCGGCTAGCTACTCCCCTCACCACCCACCCAAGGAGGCACGCCGCTGACGAACGCGCCACCCCCGCCGGACGTCCCGCCAGCCCAAGCGGCCGAAGAGCCCGCCTCCGTCATCCTCGTCGACCGCACCGAAGACATCGCCGCAATCTGCGGCCACCTCGACACCGCGCCCACCTGGGCCGTCGTCATCCACGCGCCCGACGGCAACCGTCAACTCAGCACCGAACTCGGCATGCGTCGCCTCCTCCGCCACGCCGAAGAGACAGGACGCATCGTCGCCATCGCCACTCGCTCCCGCACCCTCGCCTCCCGCGCCCGCCAAGCCGGCGTCCCGGTCGCACGTCGCCCCGCCCAGGTCCGCTGGGATGCCGGCGGACGCTACGTCCTGAGGCTCGGCCCCCTCTCCATCGTCGCCCCCGCAATCGGCCGTTTCGTCCAAATCGCCGTCATCCTCGCCGTCGCCGCCCTCGCCCTCTTCCTCGCCCTCTTCCTCGCCCCCTCCGCCACCGTCGTCGCCTACCCTCCCACCGAGACCCTCACCCAGACGGTGACCATCACCGCAGTCCGCGACCTCCCCGAGCCCGACTACCAAAATGGCCGCCTCCCCGCCGTCACCGTCTCGGCCACACGTTCCTACACCCTCGCCATCGCTGCCACCGGCTCCGTCAACGTCGGCGTCCGCTACGCCCGCGCCCCCGTTACCATCACCAACCCCACCGGAGCAGCCGTCGTCGTGGTTGCCGGCACCGTCGTCCTCGGTGGCCCCAACTTCCTCGACTACGAACTCGAGTCCGAGATCACCGTACCCCCCGGCGGGAGCGCATCCGCGACCGTCATCGCACGCCAACCCGGCGAACGTCACAACCTCCCCGCCGGGAGCATCACCGGCTGGTTCGAAGAACGCTACCGCTTCCTCACGATCACCAACCCAGAGCCCGCAACCGGCGGCGCGAGCGAGCCCCGCCCCGCCCCCTCCGAAGCCGACGTCATCGCCATCCGCGAGCTCGCCACATCCCTCGGACGCTCCAGCGACGTCATCGCCGACCTCGCCGCAGCGCGCCCCCACGATGCCGTCTTCCTCCGCACCGCCGAAGCATCCATCGAGCTCGGCACACCCCGCCCGCCCATCGGCACCCCATCCCCCGTCCTCCTCCTCGACGTCACCGTCCAGCTCAACGCCCTCGCCATCCCCGCGCCTACCCTCGAAGGCCTCGCTCGCCGCGTCCTCCTTCCCGTCGGCGCCGAAGGCGAATTCATCCCCGGCACCATCCGGGCCAGCGAAACCGGTGCCAGCCAGTACGACCCCGAAGCAGAGGCCATCACCGCCAGCCTCACCATCGCCGGCGAATTCGCCCGCGGTGTCACCCGCAAAGACATCCAAGCTGCCATCCGCGGCAAGCGTCCATCCGAAGCAAAATCGATCCTCCGCGAGCGGTATGCTATTCAAGAAGCCGACGTCCGCGTCGTCCCGGGTTGGGCGCCCTTCCTTCCCCGCTTCGGGTTCCGGCTCGATGTCGAACTCGCCGCCCCGCCCGGCACCGGCGGCTCGGACACCGCCACCACAAAACGCGAATGAACCACGACCAACCCGCGGCGCCCCGCCGCATCCTCGCCCTCGACCCCGGCGAAGCGCGCATCGGCGTCGCCCTCTCCGACGACCTCGGCATGCTCGCCCATCCCCGCTCGGCCATCCCCGCCCGCGACCAACGCCACGCCATCCGAACCATCGCCGAGCTCGTCCAGCGCGAACGAATCACCGAGATCATCGTCGGACTCCCCCTCACCCTCACCGGTGCCCACGGCGCCCAGGCGCGTGCCGCCCAAGCCTTCGCCGCCCAACTTCGGCAGGCCGTCAGCGTGCCCGTCCGCACCGCCGACGAACGCCTCACCTCTGCCCAGGCCGCCCGGCAGGCACCATCCGCCGCCCGCAGGCGAGACGGCACCCTCGATTCCCTCGCCGCCGCCCTCCTTCTCCAAGCCGAGCTCGACGCACGGAGACGAACCCCGTGAGCAGGCCAGCAGTCTCCCCCTTCGCCGCCGTCGGGCTCGCGCTCGTCGTCCTCGTCGCCCTGCTCTCCGCCTGGTTGGTTGCCGGCACCCCTGCCTCCGTCCGGGGCAACCTCCCCGAGCCCATCGCCGGCGCCGCCGAACCCTCCGCCACCACCGTCCCCTTCACCGTCGAGCGCGGCGCCTCTGCCGGCCAAATCGGTCGCCGCCTCCAAGAACTCGGAATCATCCGCTCGGGCCGCCAGTTCGAACTCCTCGCACGCCTCACCGGCCTCCAAGGGCTCCTCAGCGCCGGCGATTACCTCCTCCCCGCGCGGGCGAGCACAGCCACCGTCCTCCACCTCCTCACCGTCCGCGAAGCCGTCCCCGTCCTCCGCGTCACCTTCCCCGAAGGCCTTCGCATCGAAGAGATGGCCGTCCTCGCCGAACAAGCCGGATTCGGCCCGCGCGACGAATTCCTCGCCGCCGTCCAACGCGCCCAGCTCCCCCCGGGCCTTGCCGAGTACCTCCCCCAAGGCGCGGGCCTCCAGGGCTACCTCTTCCCCGATACCTACATCCTCCCCGTCGGCGCCACCATGGACGACCTCGTCGCCTACATGATTCGCACCCTCGACGAGCGCTTCACCCCCGAGCTCCGCGCTGCCGCTGCCGCCCGCGGGCTCGACCCTCACCAGGCCCTCACCCTCGCCTCTATCGTCGAACGCGAAGCCGTCATCCCCGAAGAACGCCCACTCATCGCCGGCGTCTTCTACAACCGCCTCGCCGCCGGCGACCGCCTCGGCGCCGACCCCACCGTCCAATTCGCCGTCGCCCAAGACCCCGAATCCGTCCGCCAACACGGCTGGTGGAAACGCGAACTCACCATCGTCGACCTCGAAAATCCCTCGCCCTACAACACCCGCCTCCATCCCGGCCTCCCCCCCGGCCCCATCGCCTGCCCAGGCCTCGCCTCCATCACCGCCGTCGCACAGCCCGCACAAACCGACTACTACTACTTCGTTGCCGATGCCAAAAAAGGCGATGGCTCCCACATCTTCGCCGTCACCTTCGCCGAGCACGAGCGCAACATCGCGCTCTACGGATCCCCATGACCAGCCGAGCCGGCATCATCGGCCACCCCGTCGCGCACTCCCTCTCCCCCGTCATCCAGACGGCAGCCTTCGCCCATGCCGGCCTCGACGTCGCCTACGAACAGTGGGACACCCCCCGCGCACAGCTCCCCGCCCGCATCGCCAGCCTCCGCGCCCCCGACATCCTCGGCGCCAACATCACCGTCCCCCACAAAGAAGCCGTCATCCCCTACCTCGACGAACTCGGCGGGCTCGCCGCACGAGCCGGCGCCGTCAATACCATCGTCCAGCGCGATGGCCGCCTTTTCGGCTTCAACACCGACGGCGCCGGCTTCGTTGCCGCCCTGCGCCACGAAGCCGCACTCGAACCCGCAGGACGCACCTTCCTCCTCCTCGGAGCCGGCGGAGCCGCCCGCGGCATCGCCCTCGCCCTCGCAGAAGCCCGCGCCGCCGCCATCCACATCTGGAACCGGACACCCGCCCGCGCCGCAACCCTCGCCAACCACCTCGGCACCCCCGCGCGAGCGCTCGCAGACCCGCCCCCACTAACCCCCTACGATTGCCTC
>NZ_DAOUBJ010000049.1:0-2053 GCF_034432735.1 Tepidiforma sp.
ACCTCCCCCCGCACCAAATACGGACCGTGGTCCCGAATCGAAGTCGTCACCTCGGACATCCCAGGCAGAACCTCCATCCTCGTCGAACATGCACTCCCGATTCTGCCGCCCGCCCTCACACCGGCGCAAACAGCTGGCCGTACAATGGCCCCGATGGCCTCCGTCGCCCTGTTCGACCCCTGCTACCTCCAGGCCCTGCGCCCAGACGACGCCGACCACGCGCGCCGTGTCCTCGAGGCGCTCGGCGATTCCGTCACGCTCATCGACGGGCGCTGTTGCGGCCAGCCCGCCTTCAACTCCGGCTTCCGCGAAGAGGCTCGCACCGTCGGCCGTGGCCTCCTCCGCGCCGCCCGCGCCCATACCACCATCGTCACCACCTCCGGCTCCTGCACCGCCATGGTCCGCCACTACCTCCCCACCCTCTGGCAACCCCCGCGCGACCGCGCCGCTGCCGCCATCGCCGCCCGCTTCGTCGATTTCGCCACCTACGTCGCCCGTCACCCCAACCTCGATCGCCTCGCCCTCAGGCTGCCTGGCGTCGTCGCCGTCCACGAATCCTGCCACTCCCGCCGCGAGCTCCACGCCTCGTCAGCCCTCGCAACCGTCCTCTCCCACATCCAAGGGCTCGAAGTCCGGCCGCCCGCCTTCGCCGAAGAGTGCTGCGGCTTCGGCGGAACCTTCGCCCTCGAAGAACCCGAGGTCTCCGTCGAAATCATGCGGGCCAAACTCGAAAACCTCGGCGCCACCGGCGCACGCGTTGTCGTCTCCCCCGATTACTCCTGCCTCGCCCACCTCGAGTCCGGCGCCGCCGGCCTCGGCGTCCAGCTCCAAGCCTGGACCCTCCCCGAGCTCCTCGCGAGGGCCCTCGGATGACCTCCTTCCGCCAACGCGCCCGGCACGAAATTGCAGCCGAACACCGCAGCCAGGCCCTGCTCCCCATCATGCGCAAACTCGTGCAGGACTCCGCCGCCATGCTCGCCCGCGGCCCCACCGACGCCCGTGACCGCGCCGCCACCGCACGCGCCCGCGCCGTCGAAGAACTCGAGCCACTCCACCGACGCCTCCGCGAGCAGCTCGCCCTCCGCGGCGTCGGCTACCACCGCGCCGCCACCGCCGCCGAAGCCGTCGATATCGCCCGCCGCCTCCTCGGCAACGCACGCCGGGTCGCCAAATCCAAATCCATGGTCGCCGAAGAGGTCGGCCTCACCCACGCCCTCCGCCAAGCCGGCATCGACGTCCTCGAAACCGACATCGGCGAATACATCGTCGACCTCGAAGGCCGCGGCCCCAGCCACATCACCGCCCCCGCCATCCACCTCGACCGGGCCAAGATCCGCACCATCCTCCAGCGCGCCGGCGCCTCGCTCACCACCGAAGACCCCCTCATCCTCTCCCAACACATCCGCGACATCGTCGGTCGCTACTTCGAAAACTGCGACGCCGCCATCACCGGCGCGAACCAGCTCATCGCCAGCTCCGGGCGCATCGCCATCGTCGAAAACGAAGGCAACGTCGCCCTCGGCGTCTCGCATCCCCGCAAACACATCGTCATCACCGGACTCGAAAAAATCGTCGCCGACGAAGCCGACGCACTCGCCGTCCTCCAGGTCCTCGCCCCCAGCGCCACCGCCCAGCCCCTCACCGCCTTCACCCACATCCTCGGCACACCGCCCCCCGGGCAGGAGCGCCACGTCATCGTCGTCGACAACGGCCGGTCCCGCATCCTCGCCGACCCGCGCTATCGTGACGTCCTTCGCTGCATCCGCTGCGGCGCCTGCATGAACGCCTGCCCCGTCTACCGCGCCGTCAGCGGCCTCGCCTACCAATCGCCCTACATGGGCCCCATCGGCGCCGTCCTCTCTCCCCTCCTCTGGCCGGGAACTCACCACGCCGAGCTCCCCTTCGCCAGCTCCCTTTGCGGCGCCTGCACCGAAGCCTGCCCCGTCGGCATCCCCCTCCATCGCATGCTCCTCGACCTCCGCGCCGACGCCGTCCGCCGGGGCCAGGCCGCCGGGAAAGCCGAACGAGCAGCCTGGAAGGCATGGGCCGCCGC
>NZ_DAOUBJ010000050.1:0-59074 GCF_034432735.1 Tepidiforma sp.
TAAGGAGGAGGAATCATGCGGAAGTGCCCGTGGTGCGGTCGCGAGAACCTCAACGTCTACTCCTACTGCCAGGGCTGCGGCCGTGGTTTCGCCGGGCCCAAGGAAGGACAGGCGCCGAGGAAGCGTCGCTTCCCTTGGCCCTTCGGACAGAAGCGAGCGGCCTGACTGATTGCGCCCTCGCGCGCGAGGCTCTAGGCTTCGGCTCTTCGCAGGAGGGTGACCATGCAGGCGATATCGTCGCGCCCGGTGGCTGCTGCCCGTGAGATTGCACCACTTGCGCGCGCGTTGGCCGACGAGACCGAGCGTGCACGGCGGCTGGCCCCGCCGGTGGTGGATGCGCTGCGCTCGGCCGGGCTTTTTCGAATGCTCGTACCGCGTGAGTTCGGCGGCGGCCAAGCGTCCGTCGCGGAGCTCGTTGCCGCCATCGAGGCCGTGGCTGCAGGCGACGGGTCGGCGGGGTGGTGCCTCATGATCGGCGCTACTACGGGTATCACGGCCGCATTGCTTCCGAGGGAGGGGGCAGCCGAAATCCACGGTGACCTTGGGTCCATCACGGGCGGCATGCTCATGCCACGCGGAACGGCAGTGCCGGTCGAGGGTGGCTATCGCGTGACGGGCCGCTGGTCATACGGCAGTGGCTCGTCTCACGCCACGTGGCTCCTCGGCGGGGTGACGGTGGTCGATGCGAACGGGAATCCCGAAGCGATCCGTGGGGGCCATCCGCATCTCCGGATGGCCTTCTTTCCGGCTGGTAGCTACACGATCCACGACACCTGGCACGTTTCGGGCCTGCGTGGGACTGCCAGCAACGACTACGAAGTCACGAACCTATTCGTGCCATCCCACCGAACCGTCGGCCTCGGAATCGACCGGCCTTGGGCAGAAGGGACTCTCTATGCCTTCCCCATGTACGGCCTGCTCGCTCTAGGGGTTGCGGCGGTGGGGCTTGGCATCGCCCGGGCAGCTATCGACGAAGTTACGGCACTGGCACAGGTGAAGACGCCGACGGGAAGCCGGCGCCAACTCGCAGAACGCGCCGCTGCGCAGGCGGGCATCGCCGAGGCTCATGCCCTTCTGGAAAGCGGGCGGGCCTACTTGTACGCGTCGATCGAGTCGGCGTGGGCGTCCGCCGAGCAAGGTTCGCCGCTTTCGGTCGCCGACCGTGCGCAACTCCGGCTGGCGGCGACGCACGCAGCGAGGAGCTGCACGCGCGCGGTCGACATCTGCTACGACCTCGGCGGTGGGTCGAGCATCTACGAAACCAGCTCCCTCCAGCGTCACTTTCGCGACATCCACACGCTCACCCAGCACGTCATGGTCGGACAACCGACCTACGAGGTCGTGGGCAGAGTCATGCTCGGGCTGCCCGTCGACACGTTCATGCTTTAGGAGCACAGCCGGTGGACGCTATCGAGGCTATCATGACGCTCCGGGCCATTCGGAGGTTCACCGACGAGCCCGTCACCGAGGAGGAGGTTCTCACCTGCCTGCGTGCCGCCAGGCAGGCACCGAGCGGAGGAAACATTCAGCCGTGGCAATTCCTCGTCGTCCGCGAACCCAGCATCCGCAGGGGCCTTGGCGAGATCTACCGGCGGGCTTATACCCGCTACGAGCCGGCGATGCTGGCGGCCACTCCGCCCTTCCGGCACGAGGCCGAGGCGGAGCGCCACCGGCGAACTGTCGCGTCGGCGCGCCACCTCGCCGCACACCTGCAAGAATCGCCCGTCATCGTGCTGTTCCTCATGCCGAACATCAGCATGACCCTCCAGGATGAGGAGGGGCCACTCGACGTTGGCACACCGTACGCGTCGCTCTACCCCGCGGTCCAGAACTTTATGCTCGCTGCCCGGTCCCTCGGTATCGGCACGACCCTGACCACGGTCATCCGGATTTATCAGGGCGAGGTTCGCGAGCTTCTTGGCATCCCCGAGCGCTACGAAATCGCTGCGCTCGTGCCGATGGGGCGCCCGCGGGGCAGATTTGGCATCGCCCCGCGGAAACCGCTTTCTGCCATCACCCACTGGGACCGCTTCGGGAACCGGCGCCAGGATATCGACGACCGCGCGGACCGGGCTTGACGTCCTCGGCTAAAGTAGAAGGGCCGCGGACGTCGCGGCAGGAGGCAGCAGATGGAACGTAAGAACACCGAGTTCGAATTTCGCGGCATCAATCACCTTGCTCTCGTCTGCCGCGACATGGAGCGGACGGTCGAGTTCTACTCGAACGTCCTCGGGATGCCCCTCATCAAGACGATCGAACTGCCCAACAACATGGGCCAGCACTTTTTCTTCGACATCGGCAATGGCGATTCGCTCGCGTTCTTTTGGTTCCCGAATGCGCCCGAGGCAGCCCCTGGGATCGCGTCTCCCGCCGGGATGCCCGGAGAGGGCGAACTGGCGACGGCGCATGGCTCGATGAACCATGTGGCGTTCGACGTGCCGGCCGAGAAGTTCGACGAATACTACGAAAAAATCAAGGCGAAGGGCATCCCCGTGACGCCGATTCTCAACCATGACGATAGCCCCAGGCAGGTGTCGCGGGAGGTCCACGCGGGCACGTTCATCCGCTCGTTCTACTTCCAGGACCCCGACGGCATCTTGCTCGAATTCGCTACTTGGACACGAGCGCTCGGGCCGGAGGATGTGAAGCACGCGCCGGCGCGCGCTGCGGACCGGGATCGCTATCTTGGGCTCGTCGGCACGAGCGGCAGCTGAAAATCCGCAGTTCGCTAGAACCCGTTCGGACAAAACGGCTCGTAGGACGTCCGGAAGAGATCGTCCGCGAGGCGGAGGGTAGCTTCGTCGCGCGCTTGGAGCCGGCCGGCCCGTTTCTGGTACGTTGCGGACCGGTGCCCGGCGAGGAGCGATGCCAGGACGGCTGGCTCGGCGATGATGTCGGGGTCTGCGTCCGTGCGACGAACCTCCGCCCGCTGGCCGTCGAACTCTAGCCGCCACGTGCCTTCGTTCCACGGGCAGAGTTCGTCTCGCGGAATGCCGATGGTCAGGCGGCCGGACACCCCATACGGTCGAGCTTCGAGCGCCCCCGGGACATCGACCACGCGCATCCAGATCGCATCTTGCGTACGTCGATTCAGAACCCGTGGCTCGAGCAGGAGCTCGGGTGCGGGATCGTCGGGCGGGACGCTCCGAAAGTGGATTCGGCGGGCCAGGTCGTGGGCGCGAAGAAACTCCCAAAGCGCGACCCAGGCGGTAGGCGTCAACGCGATGAGCTCGGTCACCTGCACCTCCTGCTCGCCTTCGTCGGGTGCGTGGTCCACTGTCATGGTGGTATAGACGGCGTACCCGCGTGGCGCCCCGGTCTCGTCACGGTAGACTGCCACGTGCACCGGAAGCCCCTTCCGGGGAGGTCGGAAGGTCGAAACCCGCCAGAGTTCAGCGGAGCGGTGGATGATCAGATTCCGGGGGCTCGCCCACTCGATGAAGACCGGTTTGATGAGTGGGTAGGCGTCGGTCGGCGAAAGGAGGTCGATGTGCCCGGGGATATCGTGCGGTCGACTCGCTAGCGAGGCCAGCCTCGGGTCGAACCGATAGGTGACGCCGGTCGAAGCTAAGCCGTAACCGAAGCGCTGGTAAATGGCCCCCATGCTCGCCCAGAGGATGGCCAAGGGCTGACGCCGGTCGCGCATCACGGTGAACGCGCGCTGCATCGTCTGGCGAAGAAGCCCTCGCCGTCGGTAGTTCGGAAGGGTGCCAACGAGCGTGACGCCCGCCATCGGGACCGGAGAGCCGTCGAGGCGGACGGTGAACGGCCACATGCCGAGGGTCGAGGCCATTCGTCCATCGACGAACGCGCACACGGTCCAGTCCGATTGGAGGCCTCCGACTTCCTCCTCCATTCCGTCCTCGGAAGCGAACACGTAGGCGGCTATCCTTCGCAGCTCGTCGAGCTCATTACCGTCGGTGCAGGGGCGAATCTCGATTTCCATGGCGTCGCAGTCTACCAGGCGACATCATGGCTGGAGTGGGACGAGGGTGGCGTGCCCGCTGAGCAGGAGCTGATAGACTTCGCAGCTTTCGACCTGCGTGAGCGCTCTCGCCCACGGCGGAGCGCTGCCATCGCCGTAGCGTAGCCAGCGCTGCGTTCCAGCGTCCCACTTTGCGACCGAAACCAAATTCTCGCCCAACGATGCGAAGGCATCTTGGGGGTCGGCGCTGCTGCCGATGTACACGACATCGTTCCAGCCCGGCGAAAGCTCGACCGGGACGGGGAACGAAACGGAGAAGCCGCCCGCCAGCGATGTCGGTGCGGTGGCGAGGAACCAGTACTCCTGACCTGGTTCGAGGACTCCGAGTGTGCGCCCGGCGGGAGTAGCCGCGAGCCACCTACGGTACGACGCGGTACCATCGATAGCCTGGTAAATTGCGGAAACCGTGGAGCTTCCGCCGCCGGGGAAGGTGTCGCCCAGCACGAGCGGCTGACTGCCGAAATAGCCAACGTGATTCCACCCCGGAGCGAGTTGGACGTTGCCACACTGGACCACGCCAGCCCCGACTCGCGCCGAAGGGCCGAACTCGCTCGTGTTGCCGTCGGAATCGGTTGCGGTAGCGATTACCCATTGCCCCGGGCTTACGGAGAGCCGGGTGGTGAATCGGCCGGTGCCGTCGGCGGTAACTGACTGCCCGAGACGGACCAGACCGTAGTCGCTCCGTCCGCCGGGCGTATGGGCGGCGAGGTACAGCTCGACGGAGCAGCCCGGACAGGTCAGGCCTTCGATGGCCGAGACGGTGGCGCGCTGGACGGTAGGGAATGCAATACCCCCGTTCGCCGGCACCGAATCCGGGGGATTCCGTCGGCCGTCGCCGCCGATATCGATCGCAAGCCCGGCCAGATTGGCAAATGAGTTGGCGCGGATGGTGTTGCGCTCGGACGCCGGGTGGTCGTCGGTGGCCTTGCCGACGACGACGGCAGTGCCGCACGAGCTGAAACTGTTGTTGGTCACGGTGGCAGCGTTGGTGCCGGCGCCCAGCTCGACGCACGGCCCATCGATTCCGGTGAACGTGTTCCGGTCGATCGTCGTCCCGGTTACGGGACCTGTCGACGCGACCACGCGGACGCCCGTAGCGAGCCGCTCGAAGGAGTTTTCGGCGATACCGCCCACAATGACCGACGGGGCGGAGGCTTCGACGCCGGTGCCGTAAGGCGGACCGTCAGCGGGACCGATGAATCGGTTGCCGGCGACCACGACACCCGGCGCTGCGGCTCGCACGCCAACGCCGCAAGCGCGAAGCTGATTGCTCCCGGTCCCACCGACGACGCTGTTCGCTCCTGCCGCCGCGATGCAGGCCCCGCTGAAACCCTCGACCGTGAGTCCGCGGACCGCCGCGCCAGTTCCTGCGAGGCGGAATCCGTCCAGCGGGAGGGATACGCTCTGGGAGCCGGCCCGCACGATGACCCCTGCATCGGATCCGTCGATGATCGCACCGGCTTTGGTGAGGGGTGGCAGCCCCGCACTCCCGATGGCGATGGTGGCCGGTGCACCGGGTGGGAAGACCGCGGGCGAGAAGCGGATCGCTACCATCCCGGTCGCGACGTTGGCGGCTTCGATAGCGGCTCGGAGGGTACAGGTCGTGGCGCTCGGGCAGCTGCCCGTCGTGTCCGCCGGAGATGTCACGGTGATGATCGTGAGCTCATCGCCCGCGGCCGGGCGGGCCGCGACGGCTATGCCGCCGAGGACGATGGCGAATACCGCCGTCAAGACCCAGCGCATCGAGCCTAACGCTACTCAGGCGAGGGCTGACCGGGCAAGGGCGGCGAAAGCGGCTCGAACACTCGTCGTCCGTCACGACGAACCAGGCGACCGATGCCGGGGTGTGGCCAGTGGCCGGCGAACCAGGTCAGCCCTTCTGCGACCGCGCGCTCGAAAAGCGCTTCGCGGGTGGCGGCCGATTGGAACGGGTCGACGTCGAAAGCGGGTGACCAGTCCGGGTGGATGAGCTGCATCGGGTGATGCGACGCATCGCCGACGATGATGCCGCGCTCTGCCCCGTCGACGATGCCGATGGCCACATGGCCGGGGGTGTGGCCGGGGGTAGGGACGAAAACCAGGTGCTCGTCGAGGGCCATCTCCCCGTCCACGAAGCGGATGCGCCCCGTTTGCCGAAGAGGCTCGACGCACTCGCGGAGGTGCTCGTTGCCTGGCGCTGTCAGTCGCTCCGGGACCATCCAGTAATCCCATTCCTGCCGTTGAATGACAAACTCCGCGTTGGTGAAGAAAACATCCGGTTCGCCGTTGGCCGAATCGACGGTGTTCCACCCCACGTGGTCGATATGGAGGTGGGTATGCACGACGAGGTCGATCTCGCTGGGGCTGACGCCGGCCACCCGGAGAGCCTCGTCGAGGCGGCCGACGGGGAAACCTGGTCGACGCCTTGGACCGAGACCGGTATCGATGAGGACGGTGCGCCCGGCGGAACGCACCAGGTAACAGGTAATTGCCATCCCAAAAAGCCCGCGCTCATCGGCCTCGTGGCCGAATTCGGCGTAGAAGGCATCGGCGTGCTGCGGAATGAAATGGCGTGGGTTCATCGATACGGGGGCATCGAGGAGCGGAGCAATCGTGACGGAACCAATCGCAACGGTGTTCATGCCTGGCGTGCCCCCGTCTTGGTCACTTGGTCCCGGTCCGAGCGGCCACTTCGGCCATCGCTTCGCCGAGTCGTTGAATGCCTTCGTCGATTTCCTCAAGATCGACATAACTGAAAGCGAGACGGAGGTGGTTGGTCGCGACACCATCGGCGAAGAACTGGGGGCCTTGTCCAACGATGACGCCCCGCTCGTTCGCCGCGAGCTGGACGTCGCGCGAGCTCATGCCCGGACGAAGCGCGAGCCAGAGGAAAAATCCGCCTCGAGGCCGGGTGTAGCGGATATAGGGTGAGCAGTACCGCGCCAGTGCAGCTTCCACCCTCTCGAGCTTTCGACGGTAAATGGTCCGCAGCCGGGCGATATGGCGGTCGAGGTCGCCGTTGCGAATCATCTCTGCGATGACCCGACCGAGGAGTGGGCTCGTTCCCATGTCATAACGCAGTGCAGCGATCCGCGAGACGAGCGCCGGAGGCCCTTGGACCCAACCCATGCGCAGGCCGGTCGCGATGGTTTTGGAGAAACTGGCCACCTTCACGCCGTGCTCTCCGCCGCTGAGGGCGAACAGCGAAGGCGGAGGCGGTTCCTCGAACCAGAGCTCCCCGTAGGCATCGTCCTCGAGAACGAACGTCTCGAATCGGCGGGCTAGTTCGAGCAGGTGTTCACGCCGGCGGAGGGACATCGTGCACCCGGCGGGGTTCTGGTGGTTGGGGATGCAGTAGATGAACTTCGCCCGCCGGCCTTGCGCCGCGAGAGCCTCGAGCCGGTCCTCCAGGACGTCCGTCCGCATTCCCTCCTCGTCGAGCGGGATGGCAACCTGCTCGACGCCGAATGACCGGATGGTGCGCATCGACCCCGGGAAGTTGGGGCTCTCCACCATCACGACGTCGCCCGGGTCGAGCAACGTTTCGCAGACAAGGCCGATGCCGTGCGCCGAGCCGCTCACGATGATGACGTGGTCCCGCGTCACGGGGACACCTTCGAGGCGGGTTGCGCGGTCGGCGATGGCGTCCCGGAGCGGGGTCGGTCCGAACGTGCCGCCGTACTCGAGGGCTTCTTTGCGCTCACGTTGGAGGACGGCCTCCGTTGCGCGGAGCAGCTCGTCCGAAGGGAGCGAGGGGATATCGGGGAGCCCGCCTGCGAACGAGATGATGTGGCGCGGGTCTGGTGTCGCCGCTGCCCAGACTTGTGGCCCGAGGATGCGTGAGCGCGAGCTGACCAGCGCGTCGACGCGCTCGGGGGTCCAGTAGGGTTCGGCCATGGGGAAGCTCCCGCGGGTAGTGGCCGGATTATACGCTTCCGCCCGTCGGAGCTGCGTGGGGCTCGACACGCGGGTTGGCCGAGCTGTTATACTTCAAGCTCACCCATCGTCTCGCGAGAGATTGCGAAGCATTTCACAAATGGCGCACCGGAATGACGGCGACGCCAGCGGCTCCATTCATTTCGCAATTCTGGCGAGGTGGGAAGTGCTCGGAGAGGGACGTAGCATGCAGCAACCCCGGAGGCCCGGAAGGCAGGGTCTGTACCGTCCAGGGCTCGACCACGACGCTTGCGGTGTCGGCTTCATCGTGCATCTCAAGGGGCATCGTTCGCACAAACTGGTCGACGATGCCATCACCGCCCTGGAGCACCTGCATCACCGAGGCGCCTCCGGCAGCGAGCCCAACACGGGCGACGGCGCGGGAATCCTCATCCAGATGCCGCACGAATTCCTTCGCCGTGAGTGTGCTCAGATTGGTATCCGGCTTCCCGAGGCTGGCCACTACGGTGCTGGCCTCTTCTTCGCTTCGCGAGATGGGCGAGCGACCGATCAGGCCAAGGCGCTCTTCACCGCGATCGTGGAAGAGGAGGGGCAGCATCTTCTCGGCTGGCGCAAGGTTCCCACGAACAATGTGGAGCTTGGGGCGACAGCCCTGGAGGCGGAGCCCGACATTTGGCAGGTGTTCATCAGCCGCGGTGCCGGTATTCCCGACCAGGACGCTTTCGAGCGCCGGCTCTACGTCATTCGAAAGCGATTCGAGAAGGCCATCCAGCGCTGGGGAATCCGCGACGCCGACTGGTTCTATTTCCCGAGCCTTTCGAGCCGCACACTCGTCTACAAGGGCATGCTGACGGCCACTCAGCTGCGGACCTACTTCCCGGACCTCAGCGACCGCCACCTCATCAGCGCGCTCGCGATGTTCCACTCCCGATTCAGCACCAACACGTTCCCGAGTTGGGAGCTGGCGCATCCCTATCGGATGATCGCCCATAACGGCGAGATCAATACCCTCCGCGGCAACCGCAATTGGATGGCGGCGCGCGAGGCTCTGTTCCAGACACCGCTCATTCCCGACATCCACAAGGTTCTTCCTGTCATCGATGAGCACGCAAGCGACACGGCGAGCCTCGACGAGGCGCTCGAGCTGCTCGTCATGGCGGGCCGCAGCTTGCCCCACGCGATGATGATGCTCATCCCGGAGGCCTGGCAGGGCCACGAGAGCATGGACCCGGCCAAGAAGGCCTTCTACGAATACCACTCCTGCCTGATGGAGCCGTGGGACGGTCCAGCCTCGGTTGCGTTTACCGATGGCCGGAATATCGGGGCAGTGCTCGACCGTAACGGTCTCCGTCCGTCCCGCTTTTACGTCACGAAGGACGATCTCGTCATCATGGCTTCGGAGGTCGGCGTTCTTCCGATCGAGCCAGAGCGGATCCTCGTCAAGGGGCGCCTCCAGCCGGGCAAGATGTTCCTCGTGAGCATCGACGAGGGCCGGATCATCGACGATACCGAGCTCAAAATGAAGCTGGCCTTGGAGCGGCCGTACGCCCAGTGGCTCGAGGAGAATCTTATCGATATCGAAGAGATTCCCCCGAGCGAAACGCCGCCCCCACCTTCTCCCGAGACACTCCTCGAGCTTCAGATGGCCTACGGATACACCATCGAAGACGAGAAGTACCACCTCGGTCCGATGGCCGAAAAGGGCGAAGAGGCGGTCGGCTCGATGGGCACGGACACACCGCTCGCCGTCCTCAGCGACCGGCCGCAGCCCCTGTACAACTATTTCCAGCAGCTCTTCGCTCAGGTCACCAACCCACCGCTCGATGCCATCCGCGAGGAACTTGTCACGTCCGTCAAAACGGTTATCGGGCCCGAAGGTAACTTGCTCGACCCGGAACCGGAGAGCTGCCACCTCATCAGCCTCGACAATCCGTTCATCGACAACGAACAGCTGGCGAAGTTCAAGGCCTTGAAGGACCACGCCCTGCGTGCGACGGTCCTTCCTATGCTCTTCCCCGCCAAAGCTGGGCCCGCCGGGCTCGAGGCAGCCATGGAGGAGCTTTTCCGCGCCGCCGACCAGGCAATCGACAACGGCGCAAAGATTCTCATCCTCTCCGACCGCGGGGTCGACGCAGAGCATGCCCCAATCCCGTCGCTCCTGGCGGTTGCGGGCCTCCACAACCACCTGGTCCGCGAGAAGAAGCGAACCCGCGTCGGGCTCATCGTGGAGTCTGGCGATGCGCGTGAGGTGCACCACTTCGCGCTTTTGATTGGTTACGGTGCTGGGGCCGTGAACCCGTGGCTCGCGCTCGATTCGCTCGAGCAGGTACGCCAGGATGGTTACATCACGGCGGATTACCCCGTCGAGAAGCTCCGGGCAAACTACCTCAAGGCGGTCAAGAAGGGTGTCGTCAAGGTGATGTCCAAAATGGGCATTTCGACGATCCAGAGCTACCGTGGTGCCCAGATCTTCGAAGCTGTTGGTCTCAGCGAGGCCTTCATCGACAAGTACTTCACGAACACGGTCTCCCGCATCGGTGGCATCGGGATCGATGAAGTGGCGCAGGAGGTCCTCGCGCACCACCAACGAGCCTACCCGGCCCGCGACGGCGGGCTTCGCGAGCTCGCTTGGGGGGGCCAGTACCAGTGGCGCCGCGACGGCGAATACCATCTCTTCAATCCCGAGACGGTCTTTCGGCTCCAGCACTCCACACGAACGGGCCAGTACCGAATTTTCAAAGAGTACACGCGCCTGATCGATGACCAGAGCCGGCGGCTCGCTACGCTGCGCGGCCTTTTCGAACTGAAATCGGATCGCTCACCTATCCCGATCGACGAAGTAGAGCCTGCCGAGAGCATTTTCAAGCGTTTCGCGACCGGTGCCATGTCGTTCGGCTCTATCAGCGCCGAGGCCCACGAAACGCTCGCCATTGCCATGAACCGTATCGGGGGCAAGAGCAACACCGGAGAGGGCGGCGAGGACCGCCGCCGGTACGTGCCGGACCCGAACGGAGACTCGCGCCGCTCGGCCATCAAACAGGTGGCTTCTGGCCGCTTCGGCGTCACCAGCGAATACCTGGTCAATGCCGACGAGATTCAGATCAAGATGGCGCAGGGTGCCAAGCCCGGCGAAGGCGGGCAGCTCCCCGGCACGAAGGTTTATCCGTGGATTGCCGAGGTGCGGCACGCGACGCCGGGGGTCGGGCTCATCAGCCCGCCGCCTCATCACGACATTTACTCCATCGAGGACCTCGCGCAGCTCATCCACGACCTCAAGAACGCGAATCCCCGCGCTCGCATCAGCGTCAAGCTCGTCGCCGAGGTGGGCGTCGGAACCGTCGCCGCCGGGGTGGCCAAGGCCAAGTCGGATCACGTGCTCATCTCGGGTCATGACGGTGGGACCGGCGCCAGTCCGCTGACCTCGATCAAGCACGCGGGCCTCCCTTGGGAGCTGGGTCTCGCCGAGACGCAGCAAACACTCGTGATGAACAAGCTCCGCGACCGCATCGTCGTCCAAGTGGACGGCCAAATGAAGACCGGGCGCGATGTCATCATCGGGGCGCTCCTCGGCGCCGAAGAGTACGGCTTCGCTACCGCGCCCCTGGTTGTCATGGGCTGCGTGATGATGCGTGTGTGTCACCTCGATACCTGTCCAGTCGGTATCGCCACGCAGAACCCTGCCCTGCGCGAGAAGTTCACCGGACGAGCGGAGCACGTCGTCAATTTCTTCCGGTTCATCGCAGAAGAGGTGCGCGAGTACCTCGCTCAACTCGGCTATCGGTCCCTCGACGAGATCATCGGTCGCTCCGACCTGCTCGATGTGCGACGGGCCGTCGACCACTGGAAGGCGCAAGGGCTCGACCTTTCGGCGATCCTCTACCGGCCGCAGGTCGATCCTTCCGTGCCCACCCGTTGCGTGACGACGCAAGACCACGGGCTGGAGCGCGCCCTGGATAACGAGCTGATTCGGTGTGCCGAGCCAGCCCTCGAGCGCGGCGAACGGGTGGTGCTCGATTTCCCGATTCGTAACGTGAATCGAACTGTCGGGACGATGCTCGGGAGCGAACTCACCCGTCGCTACGGCCACACCGGGCTTCCCGACGACACGATCGATATCACGTTCCATGGATCGGCAGGACAGAGCTTCGGTGCATTCTTGCCTGCCGGTATCACCCTTCGCCTCGAGGGCGATGCCAACGACTACATCGGGAAGGGGCTCTCCGGCGGCAAAATCATCGTCTATCCCCCGAAAGATGCCTCGTTCGTGCCGGAAGAGAACATTGTCATCGGCAATGTGGCGCTGTACGGGGCGACTTCCGGTGCGGCCTTCTTCCGGGGCGTCGCCGGTGAACGGTTCATGGTTCGCAATTCTGGCGCCGTCGCGGTGGTCGAGGGAACGGGGGACCATGGCTGTGAGTACATGACGGGCGGCCGTGCCGTCATTATCGGCCGCACGGGGCGCAACTTCGCCGCTGGGATGAGCGGGGGCATTGCGTACGTTCTTGACGAAGAGGGCGACTTCCACACGCGCTGCAATCTCGAAATGGTGGCGCTCGAGCCGCTCGAGGAGCCGGAGGACCTCGACCTCGTGAAGGGCCTTCTCGAGCGCCACGTCGAGTACACCGGTAGCACGGTAGCCAGCCGGCTGCTCGAAGACTGGCCGGCCGCCGCGCGGAAGTTCGTCAAGGTGATGCCGGTGGATTACCGCCGCGTCCTGGAACAGCAGCGCTTCGGAGCGCAGAACGGGAGCCAGGGCACCGAGACCTCTACCGTTGGAGCCGCCCATGGCTAAGCCGACTGGATTCCTCGAATACCCGCGCGAGACCCCGAAACGCCGGCCCGTCGACCAACGCGTTCACGACTGGCTCGAAGTCTACGAAGAGTTTCCCATCGAGAAGCTCCAGACCCAGGCCGCCCGCTGCATGGACTGCGGGATCCCCTTCTGCCACCAGGGCTGCCCGCTCGGGAACATCATTCCCGACTGGAACGATCTCGTGTATCGCAATCGCTGGCGTGACGCCATCGAGCGCCTCCACGCGACCAACAACTTCCCGGAGTTCACGGGCCGACTGTGCCCGGCTCCCTGTGAGGCAGCGTGCGTCCTTGGCATCAATGCCGACCCCGTGACGATCAAACAGGTCGAACTCGAGATCATCGAGTATGCCTGGCAGGCTGGGTGGGTAAGGCCGCAGCCCGCCAGCCACCGAACCGGCAAGACCGTCGCAATCATTGGCTCGGGGCCGGCTGGGCTCGCCTGTGCACAGCAACTGGCGCGGGCTGGCCACGAGGTCACGGTCTTCGAGCGCGACGACCGGATCGGCGGTCTGCTCCGCTACGGCATCCCCGACTTCAAGATGGAGAAGCGCTTCCTCGACCGCCGGCTCGCCCAGATGGAGGCCGAGGGCGTCGTCTTCCGTCCGGGTGTGAATGTCGGGAAAGACATCGACGCACGCGAACTGCTCGAGGAGTTCGATGCGCTCTGCCTAGCAGGGGGCGCCACCCAGCCGCGCGACCTCCAGGTTCCGGGCCGCGAGCTCGAGGGTGTCTACTTCGCGATGCAGTACCTGCCGATGCAAAACCGGAGGAACGCGGGTGACGAAATCCCAGACGAGGAGTTCATCTCCGCGAAGGACAAGCGCGTGATCATTCTCGGTGGCGGTGATACTGGGGCGGACTGCCTTGGGACAGCGCTGCGCCAGGGCGCCCGCCAGGTCCTCCAATACGAAATCCTGCCTCGCCCACCCGCCACGCGGCCCCCCGAGCAGCCGTGGCCGCTCTACCCCAACATTTATCGCGTCTCCTCCGCTCACGAGGAAGGCGGCGAGCGCGACTACTGCATCATGACGACGCGGCTTTCCGGCGAGAACGGCCGGCTGACCACCCTCCACGCCGTTCGGGTCGAATTCGTGAACGAGGATGGCCGCCAAGTCATGCGCGAAATCCCGGGAAGCGAGTTCTCGGAGCCCGTCGACCTCCTGCTTCTTGCCATGGGCTTCCTCGGCCCCGAAAAGGGCGGCTTGCTCGAACAGCTCGGTGTCCAGCTGACGGAACGCGGAAACGTCTGGGCGGACGAGAACAAGATGACGTCGGTACCGGGCGTCTTTACGGCGGGCGACATGACGCGCGGCCAGTCATTGATCGTGTGGGCTATCGCGGAGGGCCGTGCCGCTGCCCGCGGCATCGACCAATATCTGATGGGCGAAACCTTGCTGCCGATCAACTGACCCGTTCACGGCCGCCAGGGGGCGAACGCGGATCGTCTAGCTGCCGGATTCGTCGGGTCGCGTGGGACCGAGAGGGTAGGCGTGGGGGATAGTCCGAGCTGGTACTCCGACAGCCGTGGAATCGGCTGGAATGTCGGTGATCACCACCGCATTCGCGCCGATCCGCGCGTGGTCGCCGATGACGACCGGGCCAAGCACCTTCGCGCCGGTCCCGATGAACACGAAGCTTCCTATGGTGGGACCTTCGAGGGACACATCGGGACCGCCGGTGTCGAGACCGATCGTGACGAACGGCGCTATCGAGCAGTGGTCTCCGATGCTGGTAGTTCCGTCGATGACCACGTGGCCGTGGTTGATGAGGAGACCGGGCCCGATCTCGACACGATCACCGATGGACACGCCGGCGAGCAGCATCGTCAGGCGCCGCAGGAGATTCGGAAGGAGCGGCACGCCACGCCGCCGGAGCCAGGCCTGCAAACGATAGATCAGCACGACTTGTGCTTCAGCAGAGAGCAGGATGCTGGCCACCGTTTCGGCGTGAGGGCCGAGCCATCGCCGTACGAGCGGTACCGAGTGCCACGTTACCGCCTGACGGATGTCTTCGCGCACGTTTTCGAACATCTAGCGCCTCTGGCCCGGGTGATGGGCTCTCACGCATGGTCGCAAGGAGCGAGCTAGCGGTCACGCTCGACGATGAACGCGGCCAGTGCCCGAAGTGTTGTCGTGTCGTGGCCGAGCTCCGCGACGGTGTAGAGAGCGTCGTCGGCGTCGGCGGCGAGGCGGCGAGCCAGAGCGTCGGTGTGCTCCCGAGCTCCTCTGGTCGCGAGGATCTCAGCGACGGCTTCCGGTGTGAGCCCAGATGACCTTCCATCGTTCTTCTCCGCATAGTACGCGCTGAGCGCGTCGGTCTCGCCGGCGGCGAGCGCGTAAACGACTGGCAGAGTGCGCTTTCTGCGGACGATGTCGCTCGAGGCCGACTTTCCCGTGGCATCTGGGTCACCCCATGTCCCGAGGTAGTCGTCGCGGACCTGGAAGGCAAGACCCAGTAACTCGCCCCAACGGCGGAAGGCCTCGACCGAGCGTGTGTCGGCGCCGGCAAGGGCGGACCCGATCCCGGCCGCTGCGCCGAGGAGGGCGCCGGTTTTCCCCGCGACCATCGCGAGGTACTCCTGCTCGGTCACCTGGGCTGCCGTTTCGAAGGCGATGTCGGACCACTGGCCCTCGACCATCCGCTCGATCGCATCGACGAGCAAGCGAAGTGCTGCAGGAGCGCCTGGAAGGCTACAGTCGGTCAGTTGGCCGATGCCCCTGGCATAGAGGAAGTTCCCAAGGTTGATGGCCTGGGGTTGCCCGATCACCTTCCATGCCGTCGGACGGCCGTGGCGGATCGCGTCGCCGTCCTGAATATCGTCGTGCACCAGCGAAAAGTTGTGGATCAGTTCGACGGCGACGGCACCGGGTAGAGCACGCTCGGGAGCGACCCCGATGGCTGCTGCAACTTCGAGGCAGATGAGCGGGCGCAGGCGTTTGCCGCCTCCCGACGAGGGACGGCCAGAGGCGTCTTCCCAGCCCAATACATAACGAGAAGCACGGAGGAGTTCGTCTGGCCCGTTAGCGAGCGCTCTCCGGAGGCCCTGTTCGACGAGCGGGAGGAAGCGCTGGAAATTCTCCGGAGCGGTCATGCTGGCACGGGGCTGACCGGTGGGGTGGTCGCCCGCCGAGCCGCGAGGGCCTCCCGTGCCGCGGTTGCGATGCCTTCGGCATCGAGCTGGTACAGATGCCGCATCGTCGCTTGCGGCCCGTGGTCGACGATGGCATCGGGCATGGTCAATGCCGCGAGATAGCGGTCGGCGAGCCCGTGGTCGGTGAGGAGCTCGAGGACGGCGTCACCGAAGCCGCCCGCGCGGACGTTCTCCTCGGCGGTGACGATGCCCGACGTGGTTCGAGCCAATTCGAGCAGCAACTCCGCGTCGAGCGGCTTCGCGAAACGGGCATTGACGACTGCGGCGTCGATTCCGTCGGCTTCGAGGAGCTTGGCGGCGGCTACGCACTGGCTGACCGGAGCCCCGAAGCCAACGAGCGCGATATCACGGCCCGGCCGGAGCAACTCTGCCTTCCCGATAGGGATGCGCTCCATTGGCAGGTCGGTAGGCGCTCCGGGGCCGCTTCCGCGGGGATAGCGGACGGCGAAGGGGCCATCGTGCTCGACGCCGGTGTAGAGAAGGTCTCGGAGCTCTTTCTCGTCTTTCGGCGCGCTGACCACCATGTTCGGCAGGCAGCGGAGGTAGCTGATATCGATGAAGCCCTGATGGGTTTTTCCGTCGTCCCCGACAAAGCCGGCGCGGTCCATTGCGAAGACGACCGGGAGATTCTGGACGACAACGTCGTGGACGACCGAATCGTAGCCGCGCTGAAGGAAGGTACTGTAGATCGCTGCGATGGGGCGCATTCCCTGAGTGGC
Organism: Tepidiforma sp.; assembly: GCF_034432735.1. GTDB lineage: Bacteria > Chloroflexota > Dehalococcoidia > Tepidiformales > Tepidiformaceae > Tepidiforma. The sequence continues at coordinate 16,547 of NZ_DAOUBJ010000050.1, forward strand.
GAGGCCGGCAGCGAACGTGACGGCGTGCTGCTCGGCGATTGCGACATCGAACACTCTCCCGGGGTGCTTCGCGTGCACGGGAGCCAAGCCGGTACCTTCGAGCATAGCGGCCGTAATTGCGACGACGCGCGGGTTGCTTTCGATGAGCTCTTGGACTGCCCCGGCGAAGACCTGCGAGTACGTTGGCCGTGGAGGCGGAGCGGTAGGGTCGGTTTTCTTCAACCAGTACGTACCGCTGTGACTCTTGACCGGGTCAGCGGCGGCCTCCGGTACGCCGTGGCCTTTCTCGGTCAGGACATGGAGGAGAACAGGCTTGCCTTCGACCTTTTTGATTGCGCCGATCGTGGCTTCGAGCTCGCGAATGTCATGACCGTCGATGGGCCCGTAGTACTCGAATCCGAACTGCTCCCAAAAGCTGGCCGGCACCAGGAGGTCGCGGAGGCTTGCCTTCACGCGCTTGGCGCGCTGCCAGACCTGCCGGCCCAGCGGGAGGTGTTCGACGAGCTCGCCGATCTCGCGCTTCGCGTTGCGGTACAGGGGATCGACACGAAGCTTGTTGACGTTTCGGCTGAGCGCGCCGACGTTCGGCGAAATCGACATCGCGTTGTCGTTGAGGATGACGATCAGGCGGTGCAGGCCAAGGTGGCCGGCGTGATTCATCGCCTCGAGTGCCATGCCGCAGGTCATCGCGCCGTCGCCGATCACGGCGATCGCGTAGAAATCCTCTCCTTTCAAGTCACGCGCAACTGCCATGCCCACGGCGGCCGAGATAGAGGTCCCCGCGTGCCCGGCACCGAACACGTCGTGCTCACTCTCCTTACGGTCGGCAAAGCCACTGAGTCCGCCGAACTGGCGGATCGTGTGCATCCGGTCCTTTCGTCCGGTGAGCATTTTGTGGACATAAACCTGATGGCTGACATCCCAGACGATCTTGTCGCGGGGAGAGTCGAACAGCCGATGGAGCGCGAGGGTGAGTTCGACGACGCCCAGATTCGAGGCGAGGTGGCCGCCGCCGCCGATGCCATCGACCGTCTTGACGAGGAAATCCCGAATTTCGGCGGCCAGCGCTTCGAGCTGGTCGTAGGTGAGTCCGCGAAGGTCGAGTGGACTCTCGATGCGGTCGAGCAAACTGGTCACGCCCTGAATTCCTCCTGCACCCTCAACGGTAGCCCATCCCGGCCTAGTTCGGTCGGTACGGCGGCTTACCCGGCAATCCCGAAGCTATGGGGGAGCCGAATGGCCGTCAAGCAGGCCGTCCGGAATCCCACGCGAGGGGCTTGCTGCCATGTAGCGACGCCAGTGTGCCGGGCCCCTGTGGCGGACGCGGCAGCTCGATCCAAAACGTCGTGCCTGTACCCGGTTCCGATTCCACCCCGACCTGGCCTCCCATGGCAGTGATGAGCTCGCGGACGATTGCCAGGCCGAGCCCAGTTCCGCCCTCGCGACGGCTCCGCCCCTTATCGACACGGTAAAAGCGTTCGAAGATATGCGGCAGAGCCTCGGCGGGGATCCCCGGGCCGTTGTCTTCGACTTCGATCCGCGCCACTGTGCCCGCCCCACGCAGGCGGACGGTGACGGTCGAGCCTTCGCCCGAGTACTTGATCGCGTTATCGACCAGATTCAGAACGCAGCGATGGAGGAGATCGGGGCTGGCCACGGCTTCGACGTCAGCGGAGAACTCTCGGCGCAGAGCGACGCCACGTTGCGAGGCAAGCGGCTGCAGTTCCCCGAGCACGTCGGTTGCGAGAGCCTGCAGGTCGACCGGCTCCGGCTCGACGCGACCGCCGTCGTCATTGGTGAGCAACAACAAGTCTTCGCTGAGGCGGGTTAGACGTTCCGTCTGGTGTTTGATGGTCGCGACGAGCTCGCGATACTCCTCGATCGTTGCATCGGGGTCCATCTCGGTGACCTCGATGTTGGTGCGAATCGCGGCCAGCGGGGTCCGCAACTCGTGGGATGCGTCCTGGACGAACTGACGTTGCCGCTCGAACGATGCCTCGAGCCTGCCGATCATCGAGTCGAACGTCTCGGCGAGTGCCCAGAGTTCGTCCCGCGGGCCTTCGTAGTTGATTCGGCGACCGAGGTTGGTTGCGCTAATCTCCGAGGCGGCCTGGGTAATGTCGCGAACGGGTCGCAACAGGATGCCCGACAGGACGTATCCTCCAATCCCCGAGGCGATGGCGAGGCCAACCACCGAAACGAGCGACCAGTATTGGAGTCGGTCGAGGCTCTTCGAGTAGATCCCGTCCTCGACCTCGCGCAAGCTGTAGGTCTCGGTTTCGATGGGCACGATGATGGCCTGAGCCGGGCCGGTCCGCACCGGCGTGTAGACCACGTCGTTGTAGCGCGAAAGCTCGAAAACCGGAGGCTGGTCGAGGCGCACGGCCAGGTTGAGCGCGACCACGAACGCCACGCCGAAGATCAGAAGGAGACTGGAATACCAGACCGTGAGCCGGAAACGGATGCTCCGGGAAAACGGTGGCACGCGCACCTTAGAGGACGTAGCCCTTTCCGCGGATCGTTTCGATCAGCTGTTCCGCGAATCCTTCGTTCAGTTTGCGGCGAAGGTTGTTCATGTGCACCTTCACCGTTTGGGTGAAGGGGTTGGCATGTTCATCCCAGATGTTTTCGAGGAGCTCTTCCTGGGGCACTGCCCGGCCTTCGTTCCGTGCCAGGTAATAGAGGAGCGCGAACTCTTTGGGGGTGAGGTGAATCTCTTTTCCCTCACGTCGGCAACGGTTGGTGTTCGGATCGAGCTCCAGCCCGCGGGTTTCGATGACCGGTTCCCGCATGGAACCTTCACGCCGCGTAATTGCGCGGATGCGTGCCGCGAGCTCACTGAAAGCGAAGGGTTTCACCAGGTAGTCGTCCGCTCCCTGGTCGAGTCCCTCGATTCGCTCCCGAATCGAACTGCGGGCTGTGAGCATGATGATGCCGCCGGAGTACCGGTCCTCGCGAAGGCGGCGGCACACTTCGATGCCATCGACTCTCGGAAGGTTCAGGTCGAGGCAGATTACGTCGTAGTTGGTTTCGGCCGCCAACTCGAGGGCCTCGGCGCCATCACGGGCGACATCGACCTCGTAACCCTGTTTGGTCAGGCCTCGCTCGATGGCCCCCGCGATGGCCTCTTCATCTTCGACCACAAGCACGCGCATACAGCGCCCTCCTTCTCCTAGCCAATCTCCCGGCGTCGCTTCCAACGTAGCGCAACGAAGCCGAAGCGAAGGTAAAGAAATACGATTGGCGAATACCAGCGGGCGACCGCTCCGGCTGCGCGCGGTATCATCGGGCCAGCGCATCGCCGATCCCTTCAGGAGGCACTATCGATGGTCCTTGCCGAACGCTCCACGCGTGAACTTTCGCTCTCGGACATCGCCGATATTCTCGGTGACGAAGCTACCTCACTGCTCGAACATCGTTGCCAAGGCATCCCAGCGGACTCGCTCCACCTTCCCGGCCCGGATTTTGTCAGCCGAGTCTGGGCGCACTCCGACCGCTCGCCTCAGGTCCTGCGCAACCTGCAGTCCATCCTTGGCCACGGGCGCCTTGCAGGCACGGGCTATGTCTCCATTCTGCCGGTCGATCAGGGGATCGAGCACTCGGGCGGCGCCTCGTTCGCGAAGAACCCTGCCTATTTCGACCCCGAGAACATCGTGCTGCTCGCCATCGAGGGCGGCTGCAATGCGGTCGCCTCGACCTTCGGCGTGCTCGGGGCGGTGAGCCGGAAGTACGCCCACCGCATCCCGTTCATCGTGAAGATCAACCACAACGAGCTGCTCACCTATCCGAACAAGTACGACCAGATCATGTTCGGGACGATCAAGGAAGCATGGAACCTGGGCGCCGCCGCGGTCGGTGCGACCATCTATTTCGGGTCGGAAGAGAGCTCTCGCCAGATCGTCGAGGTAGCAGAGGCGTTCGCCTATGCGCATGAGCTCGGCATGGCGACCGTTCTTTGGTGCTACCTCCGGAATCCGGGTTTCAAGGTGGACGGCGTGAATCACGAGACATCCGCCGACCTCACCGGTCAGGCCAACCATCTCGGGGTGACGATCCAGGCGGATATCGTGAAGCAGAAACTCCCCGAGCAAAACGGCGGCTATCGTGTTCTCAACCAGAAGGGCAGCTATGGGAAGTTCGACGAGCGGATGTACACCAAGCTCACGACCGACCACCCGATCGACCTCACGCGCTACCAGGTAGCGAACGGGTACATGGGACGCGTCGGCCTGATCAACTCGGGAGGGGCGAGCTCCGGCGAAAGCGACCTCAAGGAAGCGGTAAAGACGGCGGTCATCAACAAGCGCGCGGGGGGAATGGGACTGATCAGCGGACGGAAGGCGTTCCAGCGCCCCATGAACGAAGGAATCGCGCTGCTCAATGCGATCCAGGATGTCTATCGGTGCGCTGGGGTAACGATCGCGTAGCCGAGGGATTTCTTCCCGGCCCATTTGAGGTCGGGAGAGTGAAGGCGAGAGGCCCCGGAACAGTTCCGGGGCCTCTCGCCTTCGTATTTCGCAAAGTCCCGTCGCCGATCAGGCGGCTTCGCTCGCTCGAACGGCATCACGCCGATTGCTTCGCCGTTCGAGCATGTATCCGAATCCGCGGACGTTCACGATGTAGCTGGGCTCCGCCGGGTCGAGCTCTACCTTGCGCCGAATCCGGCGGATGTAGACCTTCACGATCTCCTGCGCTTCGCGTTCGGAGTAGGTGTAATCCTGCACAGCCCGGAGGATTTCGACGGGGCTGACGACCTTCCCCGCGTTCTTCGCGAGGTAAGCGAGAATCTTGAATTCTGTCGGAGTGAGGGGGATCGACTCCCCGTTCCTGACGGCCTGACACCGATCGAAATCGAGAACCAGGTCTCGTACGGTGATCGTACTGGGGCCGTCGTCCTCCGCCTCCTGTTCGATGGGCGAGGTCTTCCGCCGGAGGATCGCGCCGAGTTGGGCGTTGAACATCTCTCCCCCGTCGGTGTCGCGAACACAAACGTCGGCCCCTGCCTCGAGAGCCAGCGCCAACCCGTGTGGGTGCGGACCCGGCGCAACGACGATGATCTGTGCCTTGCAGGCCCGGGCTACCTGCCGCACGAGTGCGATATCGTCATCGTGGCGCGGGTCGATGGCGAGCACCACGAGGTCCGGATCGAACTGGGCGAGCAGTCGTTCTGTCTCCCGGTCATGCGGCCGTTCGGTTGTCGTAAATCCGTGGCGCGCAAGCGACGGGAGGACCTCGGCAGAGCGGTAATCGCGTGTGTGGGTCACGAACGCGACTTGGCTCCGCAAGCCCTCGTGAAAGCGGTCCGCCATGGCATCACCCCCAAGAAAGTCCCCGCCCGTGGCGACCGTTCGGGCGCCGCGGGGTTTGCGAACTTCTGCCGGCAACCGGGATGCCCCCGCATGAGGGTCACGCGTTTCCGGCTCACTCTCTATCTTCGGCAGCTTCGGCGCGCCTAGTAGGGGTCTGGCCGGTGAAAGCCCAACCATCCCGGACCGCGCTCGCCACGTTGGTGACCGGCCCCGAGTTGTGCAGTTGCAAATGCAGAGACGGCCCTTGTTCTGGGCCGTCTCAATATCGCTTTCGCCGGTCGGGCGCCCTGCGTAGCCGCCGCCTTGCTAAGCCGCGTCTCGAAGGAGCGACCGCCGAAGTCGCTTGACTGCCTGCGCGTGGAGTTGGCTCACCCTCGTCTCCGAAACCTGCAGCACTGCGGCGATGTCGCGCATGGTCAGGCGTTCGACATAATAGAGGCTGATGACGAGGCGCTCGCGCTCCGGCAGCTGGGCCACGGAACGTGCCAAGTCCTCGTACAGTTCCTTTTCCTCGAAGGTCCGCGTGAAGTCGAGGTCCTCCTCGGCCGTTGGCATTTCGGCCGCCGGGAAGGAATCGCCGTCGTCGTCGCGCTCCAAAATTCGGTCGAGCGAGACCGTGACCCAGCGAGCCTGGGAGGCGGTCTCTCGGAACTGCTCGATAGAGACGCCCATGTGCTCGGCTGTTTCCGACTCCGTTGGTGTTCGCCCCAGGAGGTTTTCGAGCTCGGATTGGGCACGCTGAACGTCGCGCGCTTTTTGGCGCATCGTTCGACTCAGACGGTCCATGCGTCGAAAGGCGTCGATCATCGCCCCACGGATGCGTTGGACGGCGTAGGCGTGGAAGTTCGTCCCCTTGGTGGGGTCGTACCGACGGACGGCTTCGACGAGGCCGCAGGTGCCATAACCGACCGCATCTTCGAATTCCAGCAGGCCGGGGATCTCCAGCGGCAGCGTTCTCGCGACGCGCCTGACCAACGGCGCATACTGCATCACGAGCCGTTGCTGTTCCTCGAGAGGCAGGCGGTTCGGGAGCTCGCCGGAGGGTTGTCCCGTTTCTTCGTTGAAGGTCGACGGCCACTGCATTGGTGTTCTCCCCCGTTGCCCGTGCTGCCCTAGGCTGGCGGTTTCCCGATTTGAAACCGGTGGTGCCTTTGTTTTCGGGCGGCTGTGCCGATTGTTCAGGTCCGCTGGGTGACAGAACAATGCGCAGGTCGTGACGCCCGGGTGGTGCTTCGGTGACAACCTGCGACATAAGGGGAGACCCTGAGGCGTCGGGGGGAGGACCCCTACGGTTATTTCAACATAACCTATATAGTGCGAATATGTCCAAGGCCGGAACGAGCAAGGCCGAGACCGCGTAAATGCCGGGTAATCGCCAAATTGAAGGCCATGGATCGCCGCTTGTACACTCGCGATATCATCCATCCAGCGCGGCAGCCGCGCGAAGGACCTCCATGGACATCCCCCGCGATACTTCCCGGCCCGGGAGCGGCGAACAGCTCGCCCGCGCTGCGGTAGCTGTCTTTCTTCTCCTCAGCATGCTCACGCTCTCTTTCGGCCTCGGATGGGCCGTCCACGACCTCGTCAGCGACGACGGGCCGACCGCCCCGTCCCAGCCCGCGGGGGCATCCGGGAGCAGTGACACGATCGGTGCCGCCATCATCGACGAGATTGTGGAGCTCCTCGAGACCAGGTACGTCGACAAGGCGGCGCTCGACCCGGAAACGCTCCGTCAGGCAGCGATCGATGGAATCATCCGATCGCTCAACGATTCGCACACGGAGTATCTGACTCCAGCAGAACTGAAAGCGGGCGCGCTCGATTTATCGTCAAGTTATGACGGCATCGGCGCGACCGTCTCCGACCGCAGCGGTGCGATCACCATCGTGGCACCGTTCAGGGATTCGCCCGCCGAGAAAGCCGGAATCCGCCCAGGCGACATCATCCTCGAGGTCGATGGTGTATCGACCGAGGGGTGGACGCAGACCCAGGCGGTGCAAGTGATTCGCGGTCCCTCGGGCACGCAGGTGACGCTCAAGGTGAAGCATACCGACGGGACGATCGAGACGATCACGATCACGCGCGGCAACATCCCCCTCGAAAGCGTCTTCCTGGAGCCCAATCTCGAGGTGATTCCCGGGGAGAGTGGTAACCGTCTCGTGGATCGAAACGGTAACGCAGTGACGGATATCGCCTACATCGCCATCACCCAATTCCACGACCGAACCGTCGACGAGCTTCGAACCAAGGCGAGGGACCTTCAGGCGAAGGGCTACCGCGGTCTTGTCCTGGACCTTCGCAGCAACCCGGGTGGCCTCCTTCAGGCCACCGTCGATGTTGCCGACGAATTCTTGGACTCGGGTACCATCCTGACGGAGCAGGATGCCGACGGAAAGGTCCAATCCTGGAGCGCGAAACGTGGCGGGATCCTCACCGCCATTCCGCTGGTGATCCTTCAAGACGAAGGCAGTGCGTCCGGCGCGGAGGTGCTGGCCGCCGCTCTCCGCGACAATGGTCGTGCGACAATCGTCGGCACCCGAAGCTTCGGAAAGGGTACCGTGAACCAGCTGCACGAGCTCAAGAGTTGCGGCGACCCCAAAGGGTGCGGTGCTCTGTACATCTCGGTTGGCCGCTGGCTCACACCCAAAGGCGACCAAATCGAGGGCCTGGGAGTGAAGCCCGACGTGGAGGTACCGATGAGCTACGATGATTATGTCGAAAACGGGGACATTCAGTTGTTCAAGGCTATCGAGATCCTGCGCGGCAACTGAGGTCGCGTCACGGTAATATGCCGGTCAGCGGGCCCATCGCCGCGATGGGCCCGCTCCCGTTTTGGCTTTCCCATGTCCGATACAACGATTGTCCAGAATCGCCGAGCCCGCCATGACTATGAAATCCTGAGTCGATTCGAGGCGGGTATCGCCTTGACGGGGAGCGAGGTCAAGTCCGCCCGCGACCACAAGGTGCAGCTCCAAGGGGCGTACGCCCGAGTCAAGGACGGAGAGGTTTGGCTTCTCGGGGCGCACATCGCGCCGTACGCAAACGCAGGCTACGCGACACATGACCCGACAAGGGATCGCAAGCTCTTGCTCCACAAGAAGGAGATTCGACGCATCGCCCAGATGGTGGAACAACGTGGTCTAACGCTGATCCCGCTCTCGATGTACTTCAAGCGCGGCAAGGTGAAAGTCGAGCTCGGCATGGGACGCGGTCTAAAGCGTTATGACAAGAGAGAGGTCGTCAAAAAGCGCGACCAGCAGCGGGCACTCGAGGAGGCCCTGCGGCGACGGGGCTGACCTCGTCGAACGCCTGTGCTATGCTCGTCGTATCACGGGGACGAAAGGATTCGACAGGAAGCCAGGTAGCCGGATAGCAGGCCGAGGTTGGCTGTCACCCTCGTTAATCAGGCGGCCAAAAATAAACGGCAACACTCGCCAACTCGCTCTCGCCGCTTAGTGCGGAGCCGTCCTCCCCAGGGCCCGGCCTGGTAGCACTGGGGTAGGGCGTCACCAAAGCCAGGCTGCCGCGGGCCGACGCCGATAAAGCTCGCGAAAGACTCATCGGCTGGCCGGGTGGCGTGGGGACCACCACTGCAGTCACCCGGCAAGACCCTTATCGGTGGGAAAGCCTGTAGGACAATCCGGAGCCGACCTTCTCTGGACCGGGAGTTCGACTCTCCCGCGTCTCCACCATGCAACCAAACGCCGGGGCCGTGACCCCGGCGTTTTTGTGTTCCTCCTATCTTGCCCAAGGCGATACCCGGGCGATGTGTCGATTCTGCGAAGGTCAACTTGCGGCATCCACCACGAGGGCATCGCCCAGGGCCACCTCACCGGCCTCCAAAACCACGGCGTACACCCCGGCGCAGGCATGATTCAAGTTCGCGACTGCATCGAGAACGAGCGGCTGGCGGTCCTCGCTGCCATCCGGATTCACGGTGATGACGGCACAGCGCTCGTCTCTCGCGACGATGGCGAGGCGCGCGGTCCCGACGCGGACCTCAGCGCCGAGCCACTCGTCTTCGCCAAAGGCCGGCAACCCGTCGATGACGAGGTTCATGCGGAAGCGGCGCGGGTCGGCGCTGAGCCCCGCGCGCTCGCAGATGGCGGCTACGGTCGCCACGGAGATGATCGAAAGGGGAGCGACGTCCGGGTTGCCGCGGTAGTCCGCGTGCAGTCGAACCGGAAGGCCGGAGGTTGTCGCAATGGCCTTCTCGAGCCCCGGGTCGGTGACAGGGAGGGTAGCACCTGACGGGGTGCGGACGTGCAGCTCGTCTCGTCCGGATCCGGTCGGCCGCCATTCCGGCGTCCAAGCGGCCATGCCAGGAAACTCCCGCATGGTCAGCCAAGGAAACGGCCGGACGCGGTCGGTTCGCACGAAGGCATACATCCGGTCCCCCGGGAGGCCCTGAAGCGTCAGGCGCCCGCGGTCCATGGGAATGCCGGCCATTCCCTTCACTGGGAATTGCCAAATTTCACGAATCGTAGCGACAGCCACTCCGGGAGCCTACGTGCCCGTCCTCGACCTCGCAAGCTACAGGGGTTTTCCGGATGTTCTTGCTGCCTCGCGTTGGCGTCGCTCGTCGATCAGACGGTCGAGCTCCTCTTTCAGGCGGTCGAGGACCGTGTCGTACGGGTACGCTCCGAGTTCCTGTTCGCCACGCTTGAGGTTGACGAAGGTGGGTGCACACCAGAGACCGAGGTCGGCATCGTCGGTCTCGCCGGGCCCGTTTACCCGACAGCCCATGACCGCGATGGTTATGTCGTACTCACGGGCGTAGGCGGTCATCTCTTTCACCTTGAAGGCGAGGTCGACGAACGCCTCGTTTTCGACTCGGCTGCAGCTCGGGCAGCTGATGATGTTGAGGCCGCCATCGAGGAACTTCGGCACCGAACGGAACCGGCCGGCTTCGACGTCCGCGATGATCTGCCGGCCTGCCTCGACTTCGCGCCACTTCTCGGCGAAGGGGAGCGTGAGCGAAACCCGGATGGTATCGCCGATTCCCCGAGAGAGAAGCTGTTCGAAGGCGATGCGCGTCTTGATCACCCCATCGGGAAGCATCCCCGCCTCGGTGACGCCTAGGTGGAGGGGAATTTCGGGACGGGCTTCCGCGAACCGTACGTTCGCTTCGATCACTTTCCGCGGATCGGAGTCCTTCAACGATACGACGTACCGATCGAACCCGAGGTCGTCGAGGATGCGGCAATGTTCGAGCGCGCTTTCGACCATTGCGGTGACCCCGTCGAGCTCCGGAGGGTCCGCTCCGCGAAATTTCGCGTCCATCTCGGGGTCGACGGAACCGCAATTTACGCCAATGCGGATGGCGAGATCGTGCTTGGCGGCCGTATCGGCAATGAACGCAACCTTGTCACGGACTGATTTTTGCTTTTCGTGGTGGTGAAGGTGGCCAGGGTTGTATCGCACCTTATTGACGAAGGGTGCGACCTGGGTCACCAGACGGTAGTTTTCCTGAAGGTCGACGACGAGGTTCGCTTCAGGTACGCGCGCCCGAACTTCGGCGAGCGCGGCCACATCTTTGACGCTGTCGACGGCGATGCGGACCAAACCAGCGCCTGCCTGATGGAGCATCTGGGCCTGGGCGACGGTCGCATCGATGTCGGTCGTTCGAGTAGCACACATCGACTGAACGACAATCGGATTTCCGCCACCGATGACGACCGAGCCTGCGCGGACGGGCCGGGTGTTCGAACGCTTCATGGGTTGAGTCTAGCAAGCGTAGTCGGAACGTGGCGTAAGCAGCCTCGTGCCCTGTTCGGACGGAGCTCAGCCATGCCCACCGGTGCCGTGGTCGGCTGTTTCGTTGCTGCCCAGCCAGCCGCGGTCGATGCTCGTGAAAACGATCAGCGGGACTACCAGCAGGACAAACGCCAGCGCCATAGCGACCACTGGACCTCGGTTCGCCTCGAACACCCCCTGGACAGGGGCGGTGTATTCATTCCCAGCTGCGCGCGCGAGAGTACGCGCCTTGGAGCGGAGGCGCAGACTATTCGCCATGACGCTGACGGAACTCAGGGCCATGGCGGCTCCCGCGAACAGCGGATTGAGCAGGCCGAGCGCTGCGATGGGAAGCGCGACCACGTTGTAGCCGAACGCCCAAACGAGGTTCTGGCGGATGGTCCGCAGTGTTTCGCGGGCGAGCGCGATCGCCTCGGCAATCTTCGCTACGTCGCCGTGCAAGAGCGTAATGTCCCCGGCCTCGATCGCCACGTCGGTGCCCGTACTCATGGCGATGCCGACGTCCGCCTGGGCGAGCGCTGGGGCGTCGTTGACGCCGTCTCCGGCCATCGCAACTGCCAACCCTTGCGTCTGCAATTCACGAACGAACGCGAGTTTGTCCTCGGGGCGTACGCGGGCGCGGAACTCGTGGATGCCGGCAGCAGCCGCCGCAGCTGCTGCAGCGCGTTCGTTGTCGCCAGTCAACATGACGACCCGGAGTCCCAGCCGTTGGAGCGCTTCGATGGCACGTCGCGCGTTCGGTTTCAAGTCATCGGCGAGCCCGAGGAGCCCGGCGAGCAAGCCGTCGACGGCGACCAGGGCCACTGTACGACCACGCTGTTCCAGCGCTTCGACATCGTCACGGACAGCGTCGACTGGGTAGCCGAGTTCTTCGAACATGGCGAGATTGCCGACCTGGACGAGCCGGCCCTCGACCATCGCCTGGACTCCTCTTGCAGCGATCGCCTCGAACTGGGTGGCCCGTGGTAGCTCGAGGCCGGACTCGACTGCCGCATCGACGACTGCCCGGCTGAGGGGATGTTCGCTCGGAGATTCGGCGGCAGCTGCGAGTCGAAGCAGCTCTTCGCGGCGGTAATCAGCCAACAGAATGACGTCGGCCACCTGAGGTCGCCCTTCGGTGAGCGTACCGGTCTTGTCGAGCACGACAACGTCCAGTGCGCGGGTGCGCTCGAGCACCGCTGCGTTTCGAATGAGAATCCCGCGCGATGCGCCGAGCCCCGTACCGACCATGATGGCAGCCGGTGTCGCCAGTCCGAGGGCACACGGGCAGGCCACGACCAGTACGGCGACTGCGGCCGTCATGCCCTGACGCCAGTCGCCGCCAGTGAGCCCCCAGAGGAGAAAGGTGGCCCCCGCGAGGGCGATAACGACCGGCACGAAAACCGCCGCCACTTGGTCGACCAGCCGTTGGACTGGGGCCTTCGAGCCTTGAGCTTCCTCAACGAGCTTCACGAGCTGTTGGAGTGCGGCGTCGGCGCCGACCGCGGTGGCCTCGACGATGACCGCGCCGTACTGGTTCACCGTCCCACCGATGACGCGGTCGCCGGGCTTCCGCTCGACGGGCACCGACTCGCCTGTGAGCATCGACTCATCGATGGCTGTCGTTCCCTCGAGGACGATGCCATCGACGGGGATCCGTTGCCCTGGCCGGACGATGAGGCGGTCACCGACGCGGAGTTCTTCCACGGGTATCTCCACTTCGACGCCGTCGCGAAGCACCGACGCGCGCGACGGCGCCTGGGCGAGCAGCGCCCGGATGGCCTGCGAGGCGGCGCCCTTCGACGTTTCCTCGAAGTACTTGCCCATGGAGATGAACAGCAGGACGGCGGTGCTGACATCGAAGTACATGTGGGTGTCGGTTCTGCCAGTTATGACAACCCAAACGCTGTAGAAGTACGCGACGCTGGTGCCCAGGGCAACGAGAACGTCCATGTTCGGGTTCAACTGCCTGAGCGACGCCCACCCTCCCCGGTAGAAGCGCCACCCTAGCCCGAACTGAACAGGCGTGGCGAGCGCCATCACGAGCCAGGCGTGGAGGGTCGGATTGCCGAAGAGGTGGAGTCCTGCGATATCCATCGCCATCGCGAGCAACACGGCTGGAACGGCAAAGACCGACGCGGCGATGAGCTGGAGGAGCGTTTTCTGGGCCAGGTCCCCAGGGTTCGGCCGCTCACTGGCGCTCACCGGTGCTGCGTGATAACCGGCCTTCTCGACGGCCGCGATGAGCTTCTCCACGGGCACGTCGGCACCGAGCGTTACCCGCGCCGTTTCGGCAGCGAAATTGACCGACGCCGACTCGACGCCCTCGACTCGGCTCAGCGCCCGCTCCACGCGCCGCACGCACGATGCGCAGGTCATGCCTTGCACGCTGAGGGTCACCGCGTGCTCTGCAGCTGTCCTCGCCGACATCGGAACACCTCCGGCCGAGGTTGGAGGGCGGGCTACCGGACCGCCGCTTCGTAGCCCTCTTCCCGAACGGCTTCGATCAGCTTCTTGGCGTCGAGGCCTTCGCCGGTGATGCGGGCGAACTTTCCCGCGAGGCTAACCGTCGCGTCCGCGACGCCTGGCACGCTCTTGAGCGCCGAGGTGACGGCGTTCACGCAGTGGTCGCAGGTCATTCCGTCGATGCTGAGCTCGATCGTCTGAGCCATTTCTGCCTCCTGAAGTGTGTCGACTACGGTTCGCTTGGTCCCTGTGTCCGGTAAAGGCGCTGCAATTCCGCAATCGCGCGCTCCTCTTCGCCACCTTTCATCATTTCGACGACGTGCGTCTTGAGATGGCCGTCGAGGACGAGCGCATCGAGGCTTCTGAGGGCGCGCTGAATCGACAGCGACAGGTCGAGGATATCCATGCAGTAACGGTTCTCTTCGAGCTGTTTCTCGAGCGCCGCGACTTGCCCCGCGATGATCTTGATGCGCCGTAACGCTTGGCGTTGGACCTCTGGGGTCATGTCGCCTCCTACAGGGTACCCCCCTATCCTAAAGCGAAGAGAGGGTTTCGTCTACCGCGGGCCGCGGCTTCCTACGGCGCCGGCTGCCCGCAGCCGAACGACTTCGTCCCAGTCGAACCCGAATTCCAGGAGCACTTGTTCAGTGTGCTCGTCGAACTCCGGGGCGCCCCGGCGAATGGCTCCGGGTGTTCGCTCGAGCTGGACGGCAGGCCCCACCATCCGTCTACGTTCGCCGGAGCGATGTTCGTACTCAACGATGTAGCCGTTGGCGATAACCTGCGGGTCGGCGATGACTTGAGCGTAGTCCTGGACCGGCGCGACTGGTAGACCGCGGTTGCATAGGTCTTCGACCCAGTCCCACTGGTCTCGGGTTGCGAAGAGGCGGTCGAGTTCGGCAATCAGCTCACGGCGGTGCTCCATGTGGGCGGGGAGGGCGTTGTAGCGCGGGTCGTCGCGCAGGTCCGGTCGGCCGACGGCCTCGCAAAACGGCACCCACCACCGCCCGAGCTGGGCCATACTCAGGGCGATCCATCCGCCATCTCGACAGCGGTACACGTTCCAGAGCGGTGCGGCATCTTCCCGGCTCCGTCGCGGCGGGACGTCTCCCGTGAAGAGCGTGCCGGTGATGTTGAACGACTGCAGCATGACCTGGCCGCCAAGGAGCGATGCCTCGACATGCTGGCCTTCGCCTGTGCGGGCGCGGTGGATGAGCGCGAGCAGGATGCCGTAGCTGAGGGAAATGGCACCGACCTGGTCCGCCATCCCGCCGAAGGAAAAGACGGGCGGTCGATCTGGCGGTCCCTGCATCATCATCGTTCCGCCGCGCGCCTGGCCAAGGATATCCATCGCCGGCCATTTGGCGTGCGGACCACGGGATCCATATCCCGACGCGCTGGCGTAGATGATCCGCGGGTTTCTCGCCTTGAGGGCCGGATAGTCGAGGCCGAGCCGTTCCATGACGCCCTGGCGCATGTTTTGCACGAAGACGTCCGCTCGCTCCGCCAGCCGCAGGACGGTTTCGCGACCTTCGGGATGTTTGAGGTCCACCACGATTCCGCGCTTGTTCCGGTTGTGGCTCTCGAAGTACGCCTCGCTGAGGCCGCGGCCCGGGTCGGGAGAGTCGGGACCTTCGATCTTGATGACGTCGGCACCAAAATCTGCCAGCATTGCCGTGGCGTACGTGCCCTGCTGCCAGATGGTGCAATCGAGAACCACGAGTCCCGAAAGCGGCTGCCCTGTGTTGGGCGCGTCTGGAAACATCCCTGCCCCTCCCCGTTGGGCGGGATCTTGGTAGGGGCGCAACATCCTGTCAACGAACGGGAGGACGAGTGCCCGCAACGACCGGACATCGGCGATTTGCAGCTGCTTGGGACTGGCTGGCCCGGCACGAAAGTGCCCGCGAACGGCGGCTCCGCCGGCGTATCGTCGGCCAGGCGGAGGGCCGGGTCCTCGAAATCGGCTACGGTGTCGGATCCAACTGGCCGCACCTTCCCGCGGACATCGAGTACGTCGGGATCGAACCGGACCCCTACATGCGGGAGCGCGCCGTGCGTCACCGGCCGCCCGGCATCGAGCTCGACCTCCGCGATGGTGACGCTCAGGCACTCGCTTTTTCAGACGGAGAGTTCGATACCGTCATCGGGACGCTCGTACTTTGCACGATACCGGACCCCGCACAGGCGCTAGCGGAAATCCGCCGCGTCCTTCGACCGGGGGGCAAATTGTTGTTCTGGGAGCATGTCAACGCACAGGCTCGGCTGGGGCGTGCAATCCTACACGCGGTGACGCCCGTTTGGGCGCGTCTCGGCGGCGGTTGCCACCCGAATCGCGATACACGGGAGGTCATCGAAGCCGCCGGCTTCGCGTTCGAGGAGCTCTGGAGCTTGCGAATAGGACCGTTACCGGCGATCGCCGGGGTGGCCAGGTCGGTGGGAACTGATCGAGCATGAGAATCGGAGCCCATGTGTCGAGTGCTGGAGGGCCGCACCTGGTCTTCGAGCGCGCTCGAGCGATCGGTGCCGAGGCAATTCAGCTTTTCGTCAGTCCTCCTCAGCAGTGGAAGGCGCCCGCCCTGGGCGACGACGAAATCGAGCGGTTCAACCGGGTGCGCGAAGCGTCTGGCATGCCCGTCTTTTTTCACGGCGTCTACCTGATGAATTTCGGGAGCCAGGACCAGGCCATCCTCGAAAAATCGCTAGCTTCACTCCTGGCATACCACCGACTCGCTGGGCGGATGGGGGTGGTGGGCACGATTTTCCACGTTGGGAGCCACCTCGGTGCTGGGTTCGACGGCGCTCTCGTCGAGCGCATCGCAGGGATGCTCCGCAACGTCCTCGACGACGACCCCGGGAATCCGGCGCTGCTGATTCTCGAGAACAATGCCGGCCAGGGGAACTGCATCGGCGGGCACTTCGCCGAGCTGGGCGCAATTGTCCGCGCGATGGGCAGCCCGCCCAATGTTGGGATCTGCCTCGATACCTGCCACGCGTATGCCATGGGGTACGACATCGCCAGCCCCGCCGGGCTGGAAGCTGCCCTCGAGGAGCTCGACCGTGAACTTGGCCTCGCCCGCCTCGTTGCGGTCCACGCTAACGACACCAAGCTTCCCCGCGGCACGTTTCGCGATCGCCACGAGAATATTGGCGAGGGCCACCTCGGGACGGTGGGGTTCCGAGCGCTCATCGCGCACCCGGCCGTCGCCGAGGTCCCCTTCTTGCTCGAAGTGCCGGGCTTCGATGGCCACGGCCCCGACCGGAAGAACGTCCTTAGGCTCAAGCGCCTCCGTTCGGAGGCGGGGCTACCGGCTCCGAAGCTCCCGCCCCTTGACCGAATCAGGCGCGCGGCCGAACGCTAAGCACGAGAACGAACCGAGGTCGCGTCCGTGCCGTCCACCGGTCGCTTGCAGGGAGCGCTCTTCACCGAATGCGCCGAATGGGTTTGGGAGCAGCTCCAAGAGGAGGGAATTCAGCTCCAAGGAGAGCTCGTCGAGTTGATTCTCGAGACTGAGCGCGAGCTTGGCGTCCACGTGGAGCCGATTGACGTGATTGCCAGCGCGCTGGCGGAGGAGTTCCAGCGGCGGGGCGTCGAGGCGCGCCCGTATCCACTCGACGCCCGCATCATCCGGGCTGTGCTCCAGTGGGAGGATGATTTCCTCGGGTTCGCAGGGATTTCACGGCGGGAGAGTTGACGGGGCCGCCGCATTCCCGAGAGACTGCGAAGGCAGATGGCGAAACGGAGGTGGCCAAGGGAACGGAAGCACTATCGGACACGGCACGCAGGGAGCAGGTACACCAAGCGCCAGGTCCGCGCGTGTATGCGCGGATGACGAGGCGGGGGCAGGATCGAACCATTCGGCGGATGGCCCCCCGGCTGCACAGCCGCAGGTGACGCACAAACCACGCCAGGTAACTGGGTGACAAAAGCGTACCACGTGCACGGGCCCTACCCTAGCCCGTCGACAAAGCTGCTCCAGGAACCATCGACGTTCTGCACCGTCGCCGTTGCCGGCGAGGTGCGGGAAAGAGCTGCGTGCTCCAGTTCAGGCATTGGCCTTTCTCAAGGGAGCAGTCGTTATGTGCGGCATCATCGGCTATGTGGGGAATCGCCCCGCCGTGCCCATCCTCCTCCAAGCCCTCCGAGATCTCGAGTACCGCGGCTACGACTCGGCTGGGATTGCCGTCCTCGATGGTGATGGCGTTTCGATCGCCAAGAAGCAGGGCAAGCTCGTCAATCTCGAGTCTGCGCTGAGCAACGTTCCTGCCGGAACCGTGGGAATTGGACATACGCGTTGGGCCACCCATGGACGGCCTAGCGACGAAAACGCGCATCCACACGCGTCCTGCGACGGCCGCACGATGGTCATCCACAATGGCATCGTCGAGAACTACGCCTCGCTGAAGGAAGAGCTCTCGGCGCGTGGCCACGCCTTTCGCAGCGAAACCGATACCGAGATCCTCGCCCACCTGCTCGAGGAGCGGATACGGGAGGGGGCAGACCTTTTCCGGGCGTTGCGGGAGACCGCGCGCCGCTTGGAAGGCTCGCAGGCTATCGTCGCAATGAGCCTCGACGAACCAGACGTGCTGGCCGCCGCCCGACTGGGAAACGCCGGCGGCGTCGTCGTCGGCTTCGGCAACGGTGAGACGGTCGTGGCGAGCGACCTTGCGGCCGTCCTTCCCATCACGCAGGAGGTCGCATTTCTCGCCGACGGGCAAGTCGCCCGGGTAACGTCGGGGGGCATCGAAGTCGCCACCGTCGACGGCGATCCTGTGCGGCTCGAGCGAAAGCGGATCCCAATCGACCCCGTGACCGCGCTCAAGGGGCAGTTTCCCCACTTCATGCTCAAGGAAATCCATGAACAACCGGAGGCGCTCGCCGACACCATCTGGAGTCTCGCGACCCTCGACCCGGCCGCCTTGTACTTCGACGACCTGGGAAGTGCAGCGGCCCGCCTGGCTCAGGTCGAGCGGGTCGTGCTCATTGGTATGGGAACGAGCCTCCATGCGGCGATGCTCGGTCAGCGATACATCGAGGCGTTCGCCCGTGTGCCCGCCTTCGCGGACAACGCCAGCGAGTTCCGCTATCGCGATCCCGTCCTGGACGGACGCACGCTGGTGATCAGCGTGTCGCAGTCGGGCGAGACGGTGGACGTTCTCGAAGCCATGGCCGTGGCTCGCGCGGCGGGCGCCCTGCAGATCACCGTCTGCAACACCGAAGGCGCGCAGACGACGCGGGTCGCCGAGGGCACGGTCTACACCCGCGCCGGCCTGGAGCGTGGAGTGGCGAGCACCAAGTGCTTCACCGCGGCCGTCGTCGCGCTCTACCTCCTCGCTCTGAGGCTGGCGATGGCCAAGGGGCGTGTCACCGAGGCCGAGCTTGCCGGTCATCTCTCGGACCTTGCCCACCTCCCGGGTGCGGTTGCCACGATCATCGCCCGCCGCGATGCACTCCGCGGGCGGGCGATTCAGCTCGCCCGGGCCGAGCACGTACTCTTCCTCGGTCGCGGCCTCGCCTACCCGGTCGCCATGGAGGGTGCGCTCAAGCTCAAGGAAGTTTCCTATATCCACGCCGAGGGATACGCGGCAGGCGAGATGAAGCACGGGCCGATCGCCCTCATCGAACCGGCGTTCCCGACGGTTGCCATAGCGACGCAACATGCCCTCCGCTCCAAGATGGTCTCGAACATCGAACAGATCCAAGCACGGGGCGGGCCGGTCACGGCCATCGTGACCGAAGGTGACGACGAGCTCGCAGCACTGTGCGATGCAGCGATTGCCGTGCCGCCTGTTTCGCCTTGGCTCGAACCCGTCGTTGCGGTGATCCCGCTCCAGCTTCTCGCCTACGATGTAGCGGTGCATCGAGGATGCGACGTCGACCAGCCGCGAAACTTGGCAAAGACGGTGACGGTCGAATGAACGGCCGTCCAGCCCGAGAACGTGGGCCGCTCGGACAGCAGTGCAAACGGCGGCCATCGGCCTATAATCGTGCGACCGAAGCCATCGGTCTGCACTATGCGCGATGCGCGGAGGTATAGACAGATTGGTAAGCGTCACTCGTTCCGTCGTCTGGTTCTCTGAGGTAGGGCGGGAGGATATCGGCCTCGTGGGGGGCAAGGGCGCCAATCTCGGCGAACTCACGCGCGCGAACATCCCCGTGCCCCCGGGGTTCGTCGTGACCGCCGACACCTATTTCCGTTTTATCCAGCAGAACGCGCTCGAGCCCGTCATCCGGAAGGAACTTTTCGGGCTCGATGTGCACAATTCCCGCCTCCTGAACGAACGAGCAGAGAACATCCGGCGGCGGATCTTGCAGGCGCCGATGCCGGCGCACATCGCGGACGAAATCCGGTCCGCCTACCGCGAGCTGGGAGAAGGGCCGGTTGCGGTGCGAAGTTCCGCCACCGCAGAAGATCTCCCGGAAGCGAGCTTCGCCGGCCAGCAGAGTACCTTCCTCAATGTCGTCGGCGCGGACAATGTCGTTCGAGCAGTGCAAGCATGCTGGGCCTCGCTCTTCGAAGCCCGCGCCATCTTCTATCGCGAAGAGGCGGGGTACGACCATACCAAGGTCGGTCTTGCCGTGCCCGTTCAGCGCATGGTCCAGTCGGAGATTTCGGGCGTGATGTTCACGGTCGAGCCGGTCACCTCCGACCGTAGCCGGATCACCATCGAAGCGGTGTACGGCCTCGGGGAGGGCATCGTCTCGGGCGAAATCTCGCCGGACCTCTACCTCGTCGACAAGGAGTCGCTCCAGATCATCTCGAAGAGCGTCACGCCCCAGGAACGAATGATCGCGCGGCGGCCGGATGCCGATGGGAGCCATGAAGCGGCCAACGCCTGGCTTCCAGTACCCGTGGAGCTCCGGGAGCGGCAGAAACTCACCGATGCTGAGATTCGAGAGCTCGCCCGTATCGGCCGCGCGGTCGAAGAGCATTACGGGAGCCCGCAGGACATCGAATGGGCCTACGAGCAGGGCCATTTCTACCTCGTCCAGGCCCGGCCGGTGACCACCCTGAAGCTCGAAATGGAAGAGGACGAGGGCGAAGCGGAGACGGCCCCAATCCTTCTCACGGGGCAGCCGGCCTCACCCGGGGTCGGCGTCGGCGCTGTTCGGATTGTGCACGACCCCCGCGAGATCGATATCGTCAAGCAAGGCGACGTCCTGGTCGCAGAGATGACGACGCCGGACTTCGTGCCTGCGATGAAGCGCGCCGCGGCGATCGTCACCGAGCGGGGCGGCCGTACCTGCCACGCGGCGATCGTCAGCCGCGAGCTCGGCATCCCTTGCGTTGTCGGTGTCGCAGGAGCGACGAGGCTCGAGGTTGGTCGCGAAGTCACGGTCGACGGCTCCGCCGGCCGCATCTACGACGGACGCGCAGAGGCCCGGCTCGCCTGGTACGAGCGCCAGAAGGAGCGCTATGCCCGCTCGGCAATGCTCAAAACGACGACTCGGCTCTACGTGAACCTTGCCGAACCGGAGCTCGCCGAGGTAGTCGCCAAGCGGAACGTGGATGGCGTCGGGCTGCTGCGGGCGGAGTTCATCGTTGCCCAGGTCGGCAAGCACCCGCGCCAGTTCATCGACGAAGGGCACCCGGAGGAGTACACCCGGCGCCTGGAGGAAGGCATCAAGGAATTCTGCCGCGCATTCAACCCGCGCCCGGTCGTCTATCGCTTGACGGACTTCAAGACGAACGAGTACGCGAATCTCGAAGGTGGCGCGAAGTACGAGCCGACGGAAGAGAATCCGATGATCGGTTATCGGGGGGCCAGCCGCTACATTCGGGAGCCCGACATCTTCCGCCTCGAGCTCGAGGCCATCAAGGGCGTCCGCCGCGAGTTCAAGAACCTCTACGTGATGGTCCCCTTCTGCCGTACGCCGGACGAGCTCCGAGGTGTGAAGCAGCTCATGTCGGAGCAGGGCCTCGTCCGCTCGGACGACTTCAAGCTCTGGATGATGGTCGAGGTCCCCTCCAACGTGATCATCCTGGACCGGTTCATCGATGTGGGCATCGACGGTATCTCGATCGGGTCGAACGACCTCACCCAGCTCGTTCTCGGTATCGACCGGGATAGCGAGGCGCTCGCCGATACGTTCGACGAACGCAATGAAGCCGTGATGGCGGCGATTCAGACTGCCGTCACCGTGGCGCGGCGTCGCGGCATCACGGCTTCGATCTGCGGGCAGGCCCCCAGCGTCTACCCCGAGGTCACGGAGAAGCTCGTGGAGTGGGGCATTACGAGTGTCAGCGTGAGCCCCGACATGATCGACCAGACCCGGGAGATCATCGCCAACGCCGAAGCGAAACTCGGCATCGCGCCGGTGTAGCGCCCGTGCGACAGGCCGGATGTGTCGCCTCTCGGGGTCGGCCCCCCAGTCACGGCTCGCCTTCGGGTATTCCGGTGGCTCAGGCTACAATCTGGCTCAGATGGACCTCCACGTGGTGCGCCGTCGTCTCGAAGCAGCCGAGGCGACACTCAGTCCTTACGCAGCGAAGACTGCGACGAGCCGCGGCCGAAAGCGCCCGGAGTCTCCTTCGCCGCTCAGGACAGAGTACCAACGCGACCGCGACCGCATCCTGCACACGAAAGCCTTTCGCCGTCTCAAGCACAAGACACAGGTCTTCATCGCTCCGACTCAGGACCATTTCGTCACGCGCCTTACCCACACGTTGGAGGTGGCGCAGATTGCCCGGACAATTGCGCGTGCGCTGAACCTCAACGAGGACCTCGCAGAGGCGGCCGCGCTCGGTCACGACATCGGCCACGGGCCCTTCGGTCATGCCGGAGAAGAGGCTTTGGCGGAATGCCTGCCCGATGGATTTCGGCACAACTACCAGTCGGTCCGCGTGCTCGACTGCCTGGAAAACGGGGGCCGCGGTCTGAACCTCACGTTCGAGGTGCTCGACGCGATCGAAAAGAGTTCCAAGACCCGCGAAGACATCTTTGCAGAAGGGTGGGGCGTACCCGTCACGCTCGAAGGGCAGGTGGTGAAAACCGCCGATGCCATCGCGTACTTGAATCATGACATTCTCGATGCCGTCCGCGCTGGCATCATCACCGAGGAGGATCTTCCGGACAGCACCAAGCGGATCCTCGGGCGGAGTCATGGCGAGCGCCTCGACGCTCTCGTCTGCGACATCGTCGCAGCAAGCTGGGCCGCGACTGGCGCAGGCGCTGACCCCGTGATCCGGTTTAGCCCCGAAGTGCACCGGGCGGCGAATGAGCTCCGCGAATTCATGTTCGAACGTGTCTACCTGTACGATCGGACACGCCGCGAAGCGGAGCGCGGCAAACGCATCGTCCACTTCCTGTTCAGCTACTACATGGCTCATCCCGAGGGAATTTCACCCGACTATTCGTTGCCGGATGACCCAGTGGAGCGCCGGGTTGCCGACTACGTGAGTGGAATGACCGACCGGTTCGCAATCCGTCTTGCTGCGTCCCTCGGCTGCCCGGATGCGCTCGGCTGGCAGGTGTAGAGCTTGTCGTTCTTTCCCAGGAATTGCTCGAGTGAAGCCGCCAGCCTTGAAGGTAGACCACCTCACGCCGATACTCGAGGCTACCCGCCATGTCCAATCGCTACGGCTCCAGCTTCGAAGACGAGCCGGTTATCGGCGTGACGCCGGAAGATGAACCCGTCATTGGCGCCGAGCTGCCCCAACGCACGCCCCGCTCGCCGGCTGCAGGTTATCGCCCCGACCCATATGGACCGGGCGAGCCGGACGTCGATTACGAAGGCGAGTACGACGACGATGGCTATTGGGAAGAAGAGTACTACGGCGACCTCGAGCCGCCTGCTCGCCAGCCAATGTTCTACGTCGTCCTCTTCCTCGCCGCGGTCGTCGGTGGTCTCCTTGTGTTTCTGGTCTTCAACCTCGTGTCGAGCGGCGGGGGCGAGAGCGAGGGGCCGGCCACTGCGTTTGCAGTCCAGATCGACAGCCCCAGACGAGACGAGCGGCTGGAAATCAACCGTCCCCACGACGTAGTCGTTCAGGCTTCTTCAACCGAGCGCATCCGGAGGTTCGAGCTGTTCGTCGGCGACCGTGTCGTGGATGCCGTCGACGTCACCGATATTCCCTCGGATAACCGCTACAGGGCCACGCTCCGCCTCATGCTGGCGACGAAGGGAACCTACGACATCTTCGTGCGTGTCTTCGCGGAGTCCGGCGCGTCCAAGGATTCGGAGCGTCTCCGCATCGTGGCCATCGAGCCTGTCGGCGAACGCCCGCAGACGATTCAAGGCCGGGTGGTGGCTGACGCAACCGTGCGCGAAGGTCCGGGCGACAGCTTCCCGGAGAGGGGAAGTCTGCGGGCGGGAGCGGAGGTGACCATCGCGGGCAAGACACGCGATGGCGCCTGGCTACTCATCCGGCCGTCCACCGGTGCGGAGGGCTGGGTTCGTCGGGCCGCGGTGGAGCCACTCGATACACTCGACCTCGTTCCGGTGCGCGACGTTACCCCCACGCCTGCTCCAAGCCCGACAGCGACACCGCAAACCTCGCCGACTGCGACGGCCTCACCATCTCCCCCCGCGTCGGCCCCCGACTTCGTTCCGACGAACGCCGTGCTGGCCAGCGGCGGCGCGGTACTCCGCGTGACGGTTGCGAATGTGGCGAACAGCGACTACAGCGGGCCGCTCGTCGTCGCCATCGGTGGCGATGTTCCGCAGCAAGAGCTCGCGGCGACGGTTTCGCTCAAGGCCAATGGCGGCACCGCGGTCGTCGAGTTCCCGCTATCACCGCCGGTAACGCAAGGGGGGAAACGTGTCGTGGTCGGCGTCGATCCAGCCAACATCGTTCGTGAGCTGCGGGAGGACAACAACAGCGCGACGTTCGTCCTTCAGCCTCCAGTCGAGGCCCCAAGTCTCGTGATCACTGGAGTCACCGTGAAGCCTTCGACGATCGAGGTCACGATTCGGAACGATGGCGGCCCCATGCCGGCTACCACCGTCGTGGTGCAGGTTCAGCTGGGGGGCCAGACCACGAGCAACAGCGTCAACATCGCCCTTGCCAAAGGGCAAAGTTCGCCCGTCATCGAGGTGGCCCGGCCGGCCGGTTCGGGACAGGCTACGGTGACGGTCTATGTCTCGAACCAGCCCATGGCCAGCACGACGGTCCAGCTACAACCGTAGCGTGATACGGGCCCTCCGTTGGCGCAGGTGCACGCTTCGAGGCCGGGCGCCTTACCATAGCGGCTGTGGATGCTGTCGAAGCCATCAAGCGCCGGGTCGACCTCGTCGGGTACATTGGCCGATTCACCCAGCTCCAGCGAGCGGGGCGAGGCTTTCGGGGGCTTTGTCCCTTCCATGCGGAGAAGACCCCTTCGTTTTATGTCTTCCCCGAACGGGGCACGTGGCGATGCTTCGGTGCCTGTGGCGAGGGCGGCGACATTTTTACGTTCGTTCAAAAGCGGGACAACGTCGACTTTCGCGGCGCCCTGCGCACGCTCGCTGAGGAAGCCGGCGTCCAGCTCTTCGAGGATGACCCGAAACGCCGCGCCCATCTCGATCGGCTGGCCGCCATTGTTTCGGCTGCGGTTGGCTATTACGAGCGGAAGCTCGCGGAAGCCGAGGGGGAGGAGGCATCCGCGTATCTGCGCGAAGCCCGCGGCCTGACGCACGAGACGATCCGTGCATGGCACCTCGGTTGGGCACCGGCAGGCTGGCACAATTTGCGCGATTTTCTGCTCAATCGGGGATACACGGTCGAGGACATGATGGCGGCTGGCCTGCTGGTCGAGCCCGACGATGGCCGGGAACCGTACGATCGGTTTCGGGGCCGCGTGATTGTTCCCATCGCGAACGAACGTGGCGAGTTCATCGCGCTCGGGGGACGGACCCTTCACAACGAGGAACCCAAATACCTCAACTCTCCCCAGACCGAGCTTTTCGACAAAGGGCGGACGCTCTTCGGCCTTCACCTCGCCAGAGATGCAATCCGCAACGCGGGCGAAGTGGTCGTCGTCGAAGGATACATGGATGTTCTCGGACCGTGGCAGGCGGGCTTCCGAAACGTGGTTGCCACGATGGGGACGTCGCTGACACAAGAGCACGCAAGGCTTCTGCGGGGATTCGCACCGCGCATCGTGCTCGCGCTCGACCCCGACACTGCCGGTGCGAACGCGGCCGAACGGGCGGGAAGCCTCGTGCTCGGGGTCCAAACGGAAGAGCAAGCAGCCCTGGCAGTCCGCCAGGCCGACGAGATGGCAAGCAGCGTCGACATCGACTTGCGCGTCGCGAGGCTCCCGTCGGGCAAAGACCCCGACGAGCTTATCCGAGAAGACCCGGAGGCATGGCGGGGAGCGATCGAGGCCGCCGTTCCGTTCGCCGAGTTCTTGATCTTTCGCCTGCTGGGTACGGATCGGCCGGCATCGCCGCTGGAGGTGCGGCATACGGTCGACCGGCTTCGCCCGGTGCTCCTATCCGTGCGCGACCCGGTCGAGCGGAGCCTCTATATCCAGCGCGTGGCCAGGCACCTCGGGGTCAGCGAGGAGAGCATCGCCGAGAGGATTCGGCCGGCTCGAACTCGACCTGTGCGTCAAGCGAAGCGCGGTGCAGATCCCTTGACGCCCGAGGAGGTGCTGCTCGCGCTGCTTCTCCGTCATCCGGCTCTGCGAGCGGCGTACCGGAACTACCCAGCAACGCTTTTCGGCGGAGCAGTCGAGCGGGAGATCTTCCGCCGCTGGCTCGCCGACCCCGCGAGTGCGACGGAGCCGCTGGACGAGGTCGGTCGGCGGGCGCAGCAGCTTCTTTCGTACCGTCTTCCGCCGCTGTCGGACCCCGAAGCGCGTCGCGCGGCCGACGAGAAGATCAGAAGCATCCTCCAGGACCGCATCCGCCTGCACCTGAAGGCACGTGCCGAGACGCTTTCGGAAGCCGAACACGAACTGGGCCCGGAGCGGCTTGCGGAGCTTGCCTTCGCGGCCTGGCGTGGAGAGGTTCCTTCCGGGCCAGAGCGGGAGCTGGCGGAGGCCATCATCGAGGAATTGGAGCTCGGGTTGAGCATCCACCGGAAAGAGAGTTGGCTGGCCCGCTGAGCCATCGGGGCTTGCAGACAACGATGGATCGCAGGAGAACCTTCCGGTAACCGGAAATTTCCCATCTTGACACCTTGACGTCGCAGCACGTATTACATACCGGCCGGTCGGCATGTTGCCGCCGGAATATCGCGGGAGGTGCCTAATGGCTAGGCTCCGGATGCTCCTCGTTGCTGGCGCGCTGGCAGCGGTCGCGGTCGTTTCGACGGCTGCGCCCATGCTGACCATCCGCTGGTAGCTGCGGAGCGAACCCCCAGGAGGGGGGCCATCGAGGTGGCCCCCCTCACCCTGTTCCGGTAGCCCGTTCGTCGGAAAGGCTTCCAAACCCGTGTCGCACGCGCATCAGCTCCCCATCGATGAGCCGGCCCACGAGGTCGGCTAGCCGAATCGCCTCTTCGGGCGGGACGGCCGCTACCGCTGCCGAGGCGAGTGCGGCGGTTCGCCATCGCAGGAACTCTTCGAGTGCCGTCCGAACGGCCGGTTCGCGGACCGACGTATTCCAAGCATCGAGCATCAGGGCGGCGTGGAGCGTCCCCCCGCCGTCCTCGAAGTAGGCCCGGTATGCCGCTTCGGGCGTGCGGCCACTTTCCAGTTGTGCGGAAACGGATTCGACCCGCGAGCGGGCATCGGCGAGGACTTCGTCGACGACGGCCAGATAGAGGTCCTGTTTGGTCGGGAAGTGCGCATAGACGGCCCCCTTCGAGAGGCTCGCTTCTGCGGCGATGCTGTCGAGGGAGGCGCTGTCGTAGCCCCGAACGGCGAACGCCCGTCGAGCCGCGTCGAGCAATCGTCGTCGCGTCCTAGCCCGCCGCTCGTCCTGTCGCATCATCGTCTTCCTGCCTCCACGCCGGGAGGTAGAGCAGTGGCCGCGGGGTCTGGCCGGCCGACTCCTGCTTCCAACGGGGGAATAGCGCTTCGAAGGCTTCCACCACCTGCGGGTCGAACTGGCTCCCGGCGCAGCGCAGTATCTCAGCAAGTGCCGCGTCTGGCGACTGTCCCCGCCGGTACGGACGGTCGGAAATGATGGCATCGTAGGTATCGCAGACGGCGAAAATGCGCGCCCCGAGGGGAATGGCCTCGCCCTCGAGCCCCCTGGGGTAGCCGTGGCCATCCCAACGCTCGTGGTGGGCGAGGACGATTTTCGCCGCAGGCCGAAGGTATGGGACTTGAGCGAGAATGCGGTATCCCATCGCGGGGTGCCGCCGCATGAACGTCCACTCCTCCTCCGTTAGCCGTTCCGGTTTGAGCAAGATGGCGTCGGGGACACCGATCTTGCCCACGTCGTGCATCAACGCACCCCGATAGATGGTCAACAGTTCCTCTTCGTCCGAGATTCCGAGGAGCCTCGCGATGTCCAGCGCGTGCTGGGCGACGCGAACGGAGTGTCCCTTGGTTTCCTGATCGCGGACGTCGAGTGCGGTGACCAGCGATTCGAGTGTGCCCGTGTAGGCATCGCGCAACTTCTCCGACATATCGCGGATCTCGACGTACGCGCGATGGAGCTGCTCGTTCGACCGTTCGAGGCGAACGACGTTCTCCCGCGTCCGCTCTACGAACTGCGTCACGGAGTACCGGGCAAGGACGAGCGGCAGAACCATCACCGCCACCGCGGCGACCCCGAGCTGGTGGAAAATGACGGCCAAGGCCCCAGCGACGACGCCGAAGCCAACGTAATACGGGAGCAACCAGCCAATGTTCTCGCGAAAGATGACGCGAACATTTCTTGAGCTGGTGAATGAGATAATGGCGGCGACCCAGACACCGTCAGAGAAATAGAGACACAATGCCGCCAGGGCACCCTCGATGAGCGAGAGAGGAGCGAGAGGAACGGTCGTGCCGGCGACGGCCCCGACGCCCATGACCGCCAGAGCGGCCAGGAATGCGCTCGCTGCTTCGTGACCAAAGTTGAACAGCAACTTCCGCCGGTCCCGCTCGCCGGTCATCCATCCGGTTAGGGCAATCGCGCCCGCAGTGGTGACGGCACCCGGCGGGCCGAACAGAACAGCGGCCATCGCGGTGCCGACGAAACTCACCGAGACCCAACCGCCAAAGTAGAGCCGTACCGAGAGCGCCTCGGTGAGCACCGCCAGTGCGACGATAACCGCGAGTCCTACCGGGTCATCGAGCTCTCTGAGAAAGAACGCTGCCGTGAAGCCAACCGAACCGGCGGCAAACGTCAGCGCGATGAACCAGTCCTCACGGCGGCGCGGGGCGGAGAGCGCGGTCATCTCGCAGTTACTTTTCGACTGCTCAGGACCTGCGGTGTAGCCCTGACCTGCTTCCAACCCGGTCCAAAATGTCGCATTTGTGTCGCGACCGTGGCCGAGCACGGTGGAAAAGTGAACGGCGAAAACCTGGCCTCGGCCAGGTCGAATCTCGCTCACCACATTCAACGACACTGCCCGGCGCGGTCTCCAGGGGCGCCGATGACCCGCGTCGACGTGGATTCGGTGACAGCGGGTTGCAGGTTGGTGAAAGCCCTACGCCCTTTGCATAGGGCTCCGGTCGAGTACACTCCCCGGCATGAATCCGCCGTTGGAAGGGATCCGCGTCCTCGATTTCACCCGCTATCAGCAAGGGCCGTTCGCCACCGTCATCCTCGCGGACTTCGGTGCCGACGTCATCAAGGTCGAAGAGCCGAACGGCGATTACGGCCGCCGCATGTGGCGGGAGCCCGATGGATTCTCCGCCTTCTGGGAGTCGCTCGACCGGGGAAAGCGCTCGGTGTGCATCGACCTCCGAATGCCCGAGGGTGTCGAGCTCGCGCTCAGCCTTTCGGACCGGGCCGATGTTCTCGTCGAGAACTTTCGTCCGGGCACTATGGAAAGATGGGGCCTCGGCCCTGATATCGCGCTTCGACGAAATCCCCGGCTAATCTACGCCCGGGCGACCGGTTGGGGTTCGAAGGGGCCGATGGCGGGACTTCCTTCCTTCGACCAAATTGCGCAAGCCTACTCGGGCTTCGCGCAGCATTCCGGCGGCGGACCGGGCCATCGCCCTGAGGTGCCCTACCCAGGTATTGCCGACCAGTCCGGCGGGATGAACCTTGCCCTTGGCATCATGACGGCCCTGTTCGCTCGTGAACGCACCGGGCAGGGGCAGGTGGTCGAGGTCTCCCTCTTGGGCACCCAGATCGCGCTGCAGGCCCCGGAGCTCCTCCACGCGCTCCACTTCGGCAAAGAGCGCCCTCGGGAGTTCCGGGCCGCGCCGACAGTCGGGCATTATCAGTGCTCGGACGGACGCTGGGTGATGATCGTGGGCATCGATCAGAAGTTCTGGCCGCGCATTGCCCGTGCCCTCCACCTCGAGCATCTCATCGATGACCCTCGCTTCGCCCGTGGGTTTGTCCGATTCAAGAATCGGCACGAACTCGAACCGCTCATGGAAGCCGCTTTCGCCGCCAATACTTCCGGTTATTGGCTGGAGCGGCTCCAGGCTGAAGATGTGCCCGCCTCGCTCGTGCAAGACTACCTGGACCTGGCCGAGTCGAAGCAGGCTTGGGCCAACGGTTACCTTGCGGAAATCGAGCATCCCAGATTCGGGCGCCAACGGGTGGTCGGGCCGCACATCCAGCTTTCCGCGACGCCGCCACGAATCGCATTCCCGGCACGCGACCTTGGTGCCGATACGGCGGAGGTGCTCCGGGAGCTCGGACTCGCCGATGAGGAGATAGAGAGCTTGCGGGCGCGACGTATCGTCGGACCCGCCGAGGGGTAGCTCGTCAAGGACTGAAGTCGCCCGTCGCTGGCCCTCGCGCCCCGGCAAACGCGAAACCGAGGATGCGCAGTGTCTCTCGGAGGGCCGTGGCTTCTCCTTGCTCCGACACGCCCCCCAGCACCCGGCGGGCGACTCGTTCGGCGGCGTCGAGCGTCCCGGGAACATCGAAATCGGCCTCGAGGTGAGCGACCATGGTAGCGAGTGCTTCTCTGTTCGGTGGCCCCTCTGCTGCGTGTGCCGTCGCCGCCCGGAGGGAGCCGAATCGGTCGGCAAGCGCATCGACGGCCCCTGGCACGTAGTTCGCGTCAGTACGCATATGGTGGCTGAGCAAATAGAGGCGGAGATGGTCGGGTTCGTAGGTCCGCATCAGGTCCCGAGCTAGCACGAGGTTGCCCAACGATTTGCTCATTTTGACCCCATCGAGCTGCAACATGCCGTTGTGGACCCACCATCCACAGAACGGTTCCACACCGTAGGCGCATTCTGCCTGTGCGATCTCATTCTCGTGGTGGGGGTACTTCAAGTCGCTGCCGCCCCCGTGGATGTCGATCTGGGTTCCGAGGTGTTTCACCGCCATGGCTGTACACTCGATGCTCCAACCGGGTCTCCCTGGCCCCCAGGGGCTATCCCAAGCTGGGTCGCCCGGCTCGACTTGCTGCCAGAGAAGGAAATCGAGGTGCCCCCGCTTCTTGTGGGCCCGCTTCGATTCGGGGTTCTCCCGTTTACCCAGCTCATCGAGTGTCAACCCGTTGAGCTGCCCATAGCGGGGGAACGAGGCGACATCGAAGAACACGTCGCCATCGACCACGTACGCATGACCTCGGTCGATGAGGCGTTGCGTGGTTTCGACGATTTCCGGGATGTGGTCGGTCGCGTACGGGTAGACGGTGGGGCGGAGGACGTTGAGGCGGTCCAGGTCGGCCCGGAGGATTGCGTCGTTCTCGTCGCGGATCTCGGCAATCGCCCGGCCTCCTTGCCGCTTCGAAACCATGATCATGTCGTCATCGATGTCGGTGACGTTTTGGACGTAGCGAACGCGGTAACCGAGCCACTCGAGGAATCGGCGGAGAGTGTCGAACTGGACGTACGAGAAGGCGTGACCCAGGTGTGTCACGTCGTAGGGCGTGACTCCACACACGTACATCCTGACCTCACCGGGAACGACAGTTCGGAATTCCCGGACTTCGTTGCCGAGCGATGTGAACAAGCGGAATGTCACGTTCTGGGCTCCTCGCAGCGGGGCTCAGGCTAGGGTAACAGAGTGTCGGTTGCTCATTGCAACGGTCACGTCAGCGCCCCGATTGCCATCAGGTGAGCGATGCGCTCGTCGTCGTATCCGAGGACCTCGGCGAGGACGACGAACGTGTCCTGCCCAACCTGGTGCACTCCCTCGTAGCGCGGCGGACGGCGGCCGTCGAACCGGGCTGGAAAGCGGTCGAGGCTATATTCGCCCCACCGCTCCGCGTAGGCCGTGCCGAAGAAATCGCGCGCGGCGAGTTGCGGGTCGCGCTCGGCGAGGTCGCCGGCGTGCTGGACGGGACCTGCGTGCACGCCTGCCCGCTGCAATCTCTCGGCCAGCTCGAAGGCATCCATCGTCCTGGTGCGATTTGAAATGACCGCGTCCAGTGCCCGCCAATTGGCGATCCGGTCGGAGTGTGTCGCAAAGGGACCTCCGGGGTCGATTCCAAGCATTCCGGCGAGCCGCTGCCACTCGTCGTCGCCACGGGCTGCGATGGCAACCCAGCGGTCGTCGCCGGCGCATGGGTAGATGCCATGCGGCGCCCAGGCATCGAACGGGTGGCGGTTGCCGCGCGGCTCCGGATTCGTACCGTTCGCCAGGTAGTCGATGATTGCCGGTCCCATGATGCCCAGCCCGAGCTCGTACTGGGCGAGGTCGATCGCGAGCCCCTCCCCCGTCCGCTCGCGGTGCTCGAGCCCTTCGAGCGCAGCGAGGGCTGCTGCGAGCCCGCTCAGGTGGTCGGTGAGGGAAAACCCGTAACCGTCGGTGAAGGTCCCCTCCGGGTTCGTCAGGTAGGTGAGCCCGGTGAGTGCATGGATGGTCGGGGCATAGGTGACGAACTCCTTCCATGGGCCAGTTCGGCCCATCCCACCCATGGAGATCACGGTGATTCCCGGATGGTCTGCCGCCAGCGATGCGCGGTCGAGCCCCCAGCGTTCGAGCACGCCGGCCGAGAAATTCTCGATCACGATATCGCAGCGCAATGCGAGGTCCCGGGCTACTGCCCGAGCTTCAGGGAGGCTCATGTCAAGCGCGACGCTTCGCTTGTTCCGATTCCAGCAAACGTAGTACGGGTGGTCGGGTGAGTTGGCGCCACCGCTTCGTTTCGCGCTGCCGACTTTGAGGACCTCTGCGCCAAGGTCGGCGAGCACCCTCGTCCCGAATGGGCCGGCGAGGACGTGCGTAAAGTCGAGGATTCGAACGCCCGCGAGCGGAAGCGCGGGGTCGGCCGAGATGGCCGCTGGACTCGGAGCTGGTCGACGGGGCGCCCATGATAGCGCTGGTCTTGTAACTTCCCGAGCGGGCTCAGGCGGGGGGCCATCGGCGTCAGTTCGGAAAAACCGCCCGGGCAGTTGGACGGTCCCGACGCCGGGGACGTCGGCTCGGTAGAGATAATCGCGGGCACGGATCTGGGGGCTTCGTTCGACGGCCTCGCCGACGTTCCACACCACACCGAACGGCTGATGCCGGCGCTGGCCTTCGTAGAAGAGCGCCTCGCCGTCCCAGGTCGCCACCCACTCCCGAAGCACCTTCATGACGTACGGGAGATCTTTCACCATTGCGATGACATCCGGGTATTTCTCGCGGTCCGCCAGGTCTTGCGCGGCGCCGCATTCGATGAGCCAAGGCACCAGCACTTCTGTGAGTTTGAGCGAGGCGGTGACCATGACGCCGCGACCGTCTTTCGCGGGGTAGACTTCGTAAGCGCCGCTCCAGTGGAGGCTTCCCTGCCGTCGGGCGATCGGCGTTCCCCAGGTACCACCCGGGAAGAACCATTGCATGAGTACCTGCTCGGTGCAGCTGACGAGAGCCTCGTGGCCGGACAGATCGACGTGCACGCCTCGTCCGCTCGTTCGGGCGAACCGGTGTGCTGCGAGGGCGGCGACAGCGGCGTAGAGCCCGACGGTGTGGTGCGATTGATTTCCGTAGCCGGAGATAGGCGGGCTGGAAGGGTCGCCGGTGACCCACGCGGAGCCACACATCGCATTCGCGACGAGATCGTTGACGCGCCAGTTAGCTCGTGGACCATCGGAGCCCATGGGAGTAATCGACACCTGGGTGATGGCAGGATTGGCCGACGCGACTTCTGCGCGTTCGATCGGTGGGGACTCAGCGGGCCATTCTTCGATGAGAACGTCGGCCCCGCGCAAGAGTTCGAGGAACTCGCGATGCCCGGACTCGGATGCGAGGTCCAGCCGGAGCAGCCGCTTTCCGGCGTTGTAAAAGGTCGCCTGGATGGAGACGCTGGTGGCGCCGAAGAAAGGGGGCTCGGCATCGAGCGGGTCGCCCGCGGGCGGGATGACTCGCACGACATCGGCGCCGGCCTCGGCGAGCAATCGCCCTGCAAGGACCCCATTCCAGCCGGTGCATTCGATGACGCGGAGGCCTTCGAGCGGTGAGGTTCTGGGCATTGGGGACATGATACGGAGGGAGCGAGAAAGGGCAGCAAGTCCCATAGGGAGGTATCGAGAATTTCCGGACTCTGAAGCGGAGTTCGCTGATTTGTCGTGCTGGTGAAGCCGATTGGAGATTGTGGAGCTTGTCACAACTGCGCCATCTGGGCTACGGTGCCTCGCAGCCCCCAGGCGAATGAGGAGCGCGTCGATGCCGATGACCCGCCACCGGCACGCTGTCGCAGCCATTCTGGTCGCCTTCGTTGCCTTGTTCGGCGCAGGCGGATCCTTTCGGCCGGCGGCGGCAAACGAAAACCACCCGATCGTGCAGCGCGCCCTGCGCGATTTAGGTACCTTCCAAGGCGATTGCTGGCCTTGGGTGAAGCGGGTGGTTCACGACGCGACGGGCAGGACGATGGGGTTCGACTACCGCCAAGGGTTCCTCGAAGCCGGAGCCATCGAGGTCGGGGCGGCCGAAGCGGCCCCCGGGGACATCATCCAGGTGGCCCGCGACGACTGGACATCGCCGGACGCCGATTATCCCGGACTCCACACGGCGATCGTGATCACCAAGAACAGCGACGGGACGTTCGATGCAATTGATTCGAACCAACGCTGGGACGGGGTCGTGCGCCTCCGACCGGCATACGACCCCTTTGCGCAGGCGGCTGCGAACGGACTCCAAGTCCGCATCTACCGGTTTCCGGTAGGCAACAGCGCCGCTCCCGGGGGCGTTCCCTCGGGTACGCAGACGACGTTCAGCCCGGGTGACCTCGCCCGTACGAACACTCCAGGTGATTGCCTCCGACTCCGCGCGGTGCCTGGGGGAGACATTATCCAGTGCGTGGCCGATCGGACGCTGGTCACCATCATCGAGGGGCCCGCGCGCCAGCTCGGGATCGATTGGTACCGAGTGTCCTCACCGGTGGGCGACGGCTGGATGGCGGGCCAGTTCCTGGTCAGAGAGCGCACCCCCGGTGCGACCCCTAGCGCTCAGGGCCCGACGAAACCAATACGGCAGTACCGGGCGGTGGTGCCGATGGCGGCGAACGACTGACGTTGCCGCCGCCCGGCTGAACGCGGCATCACAGTTTGTCGCGAGGACGAAAGCTGCCCTCAACGGACGACCGCCGTACGCTCGGAATCATGCCTGCAACGGACGTGACCACGCTGGCATGAGCGCTCTCGACCTTGAAAACCTGCGCCTTCGGCCCGGACAAGCCGAGTCGCTCCGCCGTTGGTGCGAAGCGCTTCGCGCAGGTTCGCGATCGGAGCTCGTTGTGGTGCCCGTCGGCTATGGCAAGACGGTCATCGGCATCGGATCGTTCGCCATCGCTGCCGCCGAGGGGTTGGTCGATACCTGCCTCTACCTGACCCCGACCGATGTCCTGAGGTCGCAGGTGTACGAGGGGGTCGAACGGGTGCTTGGACTGCTCGGCAGCGAAATCGAAGTTCGGAAGTACCTCGCCGAGAACGCTTCGCTCCACCGGGTGGCGGCCAACCGTGCGAACGTTGTCGTTGCCACGTACCAGCAGGTGGCTGCCGCTCCTGTGCGTTACGCCCGTATGTGCGCTGGCCGCCGTGTGCATCTCGTCGCCGACGAGGCCCATCACCTCGCCGAACGCGGACTCTGGGCGGCCGCTCTCGGACAACTTCCGGTGGTGAGCTCGCTCCTCCTCTCGGCTACCCCCGTGCGACTGGACCGCGAACCCATCGCGGGAGCCCGGTACGTGCCAGCGGACGCCGGGGAAGGCCTGGCAATCGCTCCACTCGTCCACGTGACCATGCGGCAGGCGTGGCGCGAAGGACGCATCCTCAAGCGGCTCGCAATTCAAATGAAAGACTACGCGGTCGAACTCCGAGGCACGGACGGCGAGGTCTATACCTTCACTGCGTCCGAAATGGCCGAACTGCCGGACTTCGACCAGCGATGCGTCCGGCAGCAGCTTCGATGGAACGATGATTATGTCCAACCTCTTGTACGCGAGTTCGCCACCACGCTCGAATGGAAACGACGGCTCTCACCGGGACAGCACCAAGGGCTGGTATTCGCAGCCACGACGGCACACGCGGAGCATCTCGCCCGGGTATTCGCACGCCACCATCCTTCTCTCCGCTGCACCGTCGTGCACAGCGGGAGCGACCTGCCAGAAGCGGAAGCCGACCGGCGGATGCGGGATTTTCTCGCGGGGAGGTACGACGTCCTCATCCAGGTTCGAAAGGCGAGCGAGGGATTCGATGCGCCGACGGTTTCTGTTCTTTTGAAGCTGGATGCGGTGTTCAGCCGCGAGCCGGTCATCCAGCAGCTCGGGCGCGGCCTTCGCTACAACCGCAACCTGCCCGAAGCGCAAAACGTCCTTCACGTGTTCGTGGGCCGCGACCCGCGCTTGGCACCCATCATCGACCACCTCGAGCGCGAAGCGAGCGTCCCGGCGGTGCCACAGCGACCTGGGACTCCGGAGTCGTGGCGAGCCCGGCTGGTGGAGGATGCTCGGAAGGAGCTGGGTACGGAAAGTGACGAGGAGCGGAGCGTCCCCGAAATCGTCGATGTGGAAGAAGTCGGCGATGCGGTGCTCGACGAAACCGGGCGGCTGGTGGAGGGTCAGCAGCTCACGATGTTTGGCGTACCTTCACCTCCACCCTCGCCGAAATCTGGTACGACGCCCGCGGAGCCGGCCTCCCAGCCTGCGGTGATAGACCTCCGCGCGGAGCTCCAGGACGCAATCGATTACTGTCGACTGTGGACTAGCCGTGCCGCCCGCGAGCGAGAACGCCGATTCGGAAAGGGCGAGAATCACTTTGCCGTCCTCAATGCGGCTTATGCCCGAGAGACCGGACAGCGCGGCACGCTCTCCACGGCGACGGAATACCGTCGCAAAGGCGACTGGATGAAGCGCAAGTACCTCGAGCTGCTCGGCTAATGCGTTGGCTCTGCCAATCCGACGACCGTCACCGGCACTGCGCCGGTGACGGTAATGAGGTCGGCTGGCCGCAACTCGACATCGATGCCGCGTTCGCCAGCGCTGACGAGCACCTGATCATGGTCGGTCACGGACCGGTCGATGAGGATACGAAAGCCCCTTCCGGCTAACGTCAGCGCGCTGATCCCGCCGACCCGGAGGCCGGTAATTCGTTCCGCCTCCAAATGAGCGGCCATTCGAAGCCGCTTGGCGCCCAGTTCACGGGCTAGGGCCTTGAGGTCGATGGTGAGCGCGGCCGGTACCATGAGCAGGTACGGTCGGCCCCGTGGCGGATTCTCCTCGATGACGAGTGTCTTGAGGACACGTACGGGCTCGATCCCCAGTGCGCCCGCGACCTCGACCGCCGAGCGTATCGAGGCATCGAACCGATGGACGCGGAACGCGATCCCCTCTGCTTCGAGGCGGCGAATGGCGAGCGGTTTCGGACCAGACATGGGGCAATCTCCGGCGTAGCATACGCGCGCAAAACCCGACAGCGAGGCTGCCCTGTGGATTTCGCTCTCCCTCCCCACATCCCCGACCTGCTGCGAGAGCTGGATGAGTTCATCGAGCGGGAAATCAAGCCCCTCGAGCGGGAAAACGACAACATTCGCTTCTTCGACCATCGCCGCGAATGGGCCCGGACCGATTGGGAAAACGGCGGTATCCCACGAAAAGAGTGGGAGGAACTCTTGGCCGAGATGCGTCGGCGTGCCGACCGGGCTGGATGGCTCCGGTTCGCCGTGCCCCGCAAATACGGTGGGCGAGACGGAACCAACCTGGAAATGGCGATCATCCGGGAGCACCTCGCGAAGAAGGGGCTCGGCTTGCACAACGACCTTCAGAACGAGTCCTCCGTTGTGGGAAACTTCCCGACGGTTCGGATGTGGGAGGAGTTCGGCACGGAAGAGCAAAAGCGGGAGTTCCTGGAGGGCATGTTCACGGGGAAGACCCGGGTGGCTTTCGGCCTTACCGAGCCGAACCACGGCTCGGACGCATCCTGGCTCGAGACTCGAGCGGTCCGCGACGGCGACGAATGGGTCATCAACGGCAAGAAGCGATTCAACAGCGGACTCCACAACGCAACCCATGACCTCATCTTTGCCCGTACATCGGGCGAAGAAGGCAAAGCCCGCGGAATCAGCTGTTTCATCGTCCCGACCAACGCCGAGGGTTTCTCGGTCGAGTTCATGTGGTGGACGATGAACATGCCGAGCGATCATGCCGAGGTGACGCTCAAGGATGTGCGCGTGCCGGCAACTGCCATGCTCGGCAAGGAAGGCGACGGGCTCGCGTTGGCCAACACATTCGTCCACGAGAATCGCATTCGGCAGGCGGCATCGGGTGTGGGGGCCGCGCAGTATTGCATCGACCGGGCAGTCGCCTACGCACAGCAGCGGGTGACCTTCGGGCAGCCGCTCTCCTCACGACAGGCCATTCAGTGGCCGCTCGCCGAGATGCAGACCGAATGCGAAATGGTTCGCTGGATGGTTTACCGAACGGCCTGGTTGCTCGACCAAAAGCACCACATGGAGGTCAGCGACAAGGTCGCGATGTGCAACTATCGCGCCAACCGGCTCGCTTGCAACGCAGCCGACCTCGCCATTCAGGTGCACGGCGGCATCGGATACACGCGCCACATGCCGTTCGAACACATCTATCGGCACCATCGTCGCTACCGCATCACGGAGGGGAGCGACGAAATTCAAATTCGACGAATTGCCCAAGTCATGTTCGGGATGGGAAGCCGGCGCACGTCTGCCGAGTGAGCACACAGTTCGCTGACCCGCGATAGGATCGCTGGCGTGTCGCACTTGGAACTGGCGTTCGTGGGCTCGGGCAACGCGTTCGCGCCGGGCGGCTTGTGCTGGAACGGATTCGTTCTCGATGGGCGCTTCCTCTTCGAGGCACCGCCTCAGGCCCTTATGTCGCTCAACCGCATGGGCATCGACCCGAACGCGCTCGACGCCGTTG
This sequence comes from Tepidiforma sp., assembly GCF_034432735.1. GTDB lineage: Bacteria > Chloroflexota > Dehalococcoidia > Tepidiformales > Tepidiformaceae > Tepidiforma. Next base: position 55,374 of record NZ_DAOUBJ010000050.1, read on the forward strand.
TTTTGAGCCATCACCATGGCGACCACTTTCTGGGTCTCCCGTTCATCATGCTGCACTGGAAGTACTTCGGCCGCAGCCGACCGGCCGCGATCGTCGGGCCACCTGGGACCCGCGAGCTGGCGACAGCCATTGGCCGCTCCGTTTATCCGGGTCTGTTCGACCTTTCGTACGAGTTGCGTTGGTTCGAACTCGAGGACGGCGACGTCGTGGAATTGGAAGGGCTTCACATCCGGGCGCACCGCGTCGAGCACGATACCCGCCTGAGTCTGAACCTCGGATTTTCCTGCCGCTTAGGCGACCGCTTCTTTTCGTACACCGGCGACACCGGTCTATGTGATGCGGTGCTGGCCATGGCCGGCGAGTCCGAGCTCGTCGTCGCGGAATGCTCGTCGGTCGATGAGCGCGTGCCGATCCACCTCAATCTGGTGGACGATATTCCTCGCATCCGCGAAGCAATGCCCCCCGACTCGCGGCTGATCCTCACGCACGTAACGCCAGCCGTTTCGGTGACGCATCTGGCGAATACCCTCGTCGCGCGCGATCTGGAGCGCTACCGCGTCTGAAAGCCGCCGGTAGAATGCTCCCCGAAGGAGAGACAGTAGGTATGCCGCATCCCCTCCGAGGCGCCACGGCCATCACAGGCCTCGGCATGACACCGATGGGCCGCATTTACCGGTCGACGAGCGAGCTGGCGGCGGAAGCCGTCGCCAAAGCGATTGCCGATGCCGGACTCCAGAAGTCCGACATCGATGGGCTGCTCATCAACGCCGGAATCACCGGGACGACTGGCGGAGGTCTCACGCTCGGGCTCCAGAACTATCTTGGGCTGAGAAACCTTCGCCTGCTCAATCACATGAACGCCGCTGGGTCGACGGCTGCCCAGATGGTTCAGTACGCGACGATGGCCATCCACGCTGGGATGGCAACGCACGTGGTGTGCGTCTTCGCCGATGCGCCCCTCAAAGAGGGGTCGTCGGCCGGCGCCGCATACGGCGGCGCGGCACGTAACCCTCAGCGCCCGAAAGGAATGGCGGGCCTCTATGCAGCCGCTGGCTATTTCGGCGCGAACACGCCGTATGCACTCGCTGCGCGCCGACACATGGCGCTCTACGGAACGAAACAGGACCATTTTGGCATCATCGCGGTTGGCCAACGGCAGTGGGCGGCGATGAACCCCCTGGCCCAGATGCGCGAGCCGATCACGTTGGAGGATTACCACAACTCCCGATGGATCATCGAGCCGCTCCACCTGCTCGATTGCTGCCTTGTTTCCAACGGCGCCGTTGCGGTCATTGTCAGCCCCGCCGACCGCGCGAAGGACATGCCCCAGCCACCGGTCTATGTGCACGGGATGGGCCAGGGTCATCCCGGCGACAGCGGTCGTGCGGGCTCCGAGTGGGAAACCGAGACCGGTGCCCGCCTGGCAGCTCGAACCGCCTATCGGATGGCCGGGGTCGGCCCTTCCGATATCTCGCAATGTCAGCTCTATGACTGCTACACCTACACCGTGCTGGTGACGCTGGAGGATTACGGGTTCTGCAAGAAGGGCGAAGGCGGCCCGTTCGTCGAGGACGGTAAGCTCGGACCCGGCGGGTCTCTCCCGACGAATACGGGCGGCGGCGAGCTCTCGGCGTATTACATGTGGGGAATGACCCCCTTGAGCGAAGCCGTCATCCAGGGAAGGGGCCATGGGGGCGAACGACAAGCTCCCAACGACGTGATCTTGGTCACGGGGAATGGCGGCAGCCTTAGCTATCACGCCTGTCTCATTCTCAGTCCACACCCGGCTTGAGCCCGAGGAGTCGCGCCGATGTCACAGTCTTCGATTCCCGTGCCTGAACCCGACGAAGCCTCGCGGCCCTTCTTCGATGGAGCGGCGGAGGGTCGCCTCATGCTGATGCGCTGTGTCCGCTGCCAGACGTGGCGTCTTCCAGCCCGGCAACATTGCGACGTCTGCCTTTCCGACGAATACACATGGGAGCAGGCGAGCGGGCGGGGCGTCGTCCGGACATTCGGCATCATGCATCAGCGCTACCACCCGGCCTTCGAGGTGCCCTACAACGTCACCATCGTCGAGCTCGAGGAGGGCCCGAGGATCCCGACGAATCTCATGGGCGTCGCGAACGACGCCATTGCTATCGGCATGCCGGTGGAGGTTGTTTTCGAGCAGTACGACGACGTGACGTTGCCCCGGTTTCGGCCTGCTCGAACATTATGATCACTGTTCGCTTTGACACTTGACGAACAATTACGGTTTGTCGAAGGTTTCCCCATGACCCGCGACCATCGGTTCGGCCTCGTGCTCTGGGCTACCGACGTCGGGGCGCTGGCGGATTTTCTCGTGGAAGTTGCGGGTGCCCGGCTCCTCGGTCGTCACCCGGGGTTCGCCGCTCTCGAGGGCCCCGGGTGCGACATCGAGGTCCATGCGGACGAGACGTATCGAGGCCACCCGTGGTTCGTGGCGCTCACCCGTGAGGGCGTGGCTCGCGGCATCGGCGCCGAGTTGGTGTTCAGAGTCGACGATGTCCTCGCGGCCTACCGGGCAGCTATCCGGCTCGGTGCTCGTGTCATTGCCCAGCCCTACGAGTTCGAGGGCAGGGTCGAGTGTCAGGTGATGGGGCCGGACGGCTATGTCTTCGGTCTATGGCAGCCATGGAATCCGGCCACGTCGGGTTGAAATTTTCCTTCCCGTAACGAAATCGTTCCCCTTCTGTGCTACGGTGGTTGTGAGGAATCGCACAATCCCTGTGCAAGGAGGTGCCTCATGATCCTCGATCCGATGTCGCTCACCTATCTCACCCGAGTCGGCGAGCCGACGCCGGAGGCCCGGTTCCGGGAGGAATTCGAGCGGTCGAAACACGAGCGGAGCGCGCCTGCCGCCGAGCTGGTCGAGCCTGAACAGCGCAAGGCTGCCTCGCTTCTCCGGGCGCGCGTTATCGTGTCCATCGGTCGCTTCTTCGCCCGTCCCGCCTGATCTGGCGGTCCGAGCCGTACGAAGGGATGGGGCTCCCGTTTCAGGAGCCCCATCTGCTTTTGTTCGTTCTGCTCTCTCTCGAAGGGATCTACTCGTATCGCAAGGCCTCAGCGACCGGAACGCGAGATGCACTCCGGGCGGGCATGACCGTCATCAACATCGAGGAAACGAAGGCGATACTGCAGATTACGGCTAGCTGGAGCCAGGGAACGACGAACTCGACGGAACCGCCATCCTCGGAGAACTCGCCGGTGGCGAAGAGAACCCAGGCGAGGGAAAGCCCAAGCACGAGGCCGAGCACGATGCCGGTCACCGCGATGAACGCTGACTCGAGGAGGAAGCTCAGCGCGACCATGCTTCTTTGATAACCGATCGCGCGCAGCATCCCAATCTGTTGCCGGCGCTCCACGACGGCGCGCGAGGCGATCACGGCTAGCGCAGCGATCCCGACGACCAGCCCGAGGCCCATGAAGCCCTGGAATACGAGCAGGAATCCTGTTTGCTGCCTCTGCTGATCTTCGAGCAAGGCCTGCAGGGAATCGGCCGAGGCTTGCACGAGCCCCGCTTCGACTTGCTTCGCGTACCTCTTCGCATCGGCCCCGGCGGCGAGCGCGAGGAAGAACATCTGTCCGCGCGCGGCGGGGAAGGCGGACTGGAGGGTGTCCTCGCGCACGATGAGGCCGGTGCCGAAGTCGGGGCTGCCCAGCGCAAAGAAGGTGTCGGCGGA
>NZ_DAOUBJ010000051.1:0-6760 GCF_034432735.1 Tepidiforma sp.
TCCCGTGGTCGACGTGCCCGATCGTGCCTACGTTGACGTGCGGTTTCGTCCTCTCGAATTTCGCCTTCGCCATGGATGGTTCCTCTCGCCCTCCGGGCCTGGTTTGGAACGGCGGCCCAGCCGCCGGTGATCCACACTGGAGCCCTCATCCGGATTCGAACCGGAGACCTCGTTCTTACCAAGAACGCGCTCTGCCTGCTGAGCTATGAGGGCCACCACCCAGCGGTTACCCGCCGGGACATTCAGGTTCGTTTGGTGGAGAGAGTAGGATTCGAACCTACGAAGCGCGAAGCGCGGCAGATTTACAGTCTGCTGCCATTAACCACTCGGCCATCTCTCCATGGCACCCCCGCCTGCTCGCGCAGCCGGGCCTTCGTGTTGGAGCCCGAGAGGGGATTCGAACCCCTAACCGTCCGATTACAAATCGGATGCGCTGCCGTTGCGCCACCCGGGCATCTCCTCCCGGGAACCCCCGCGGATTCCAACACAAAAACGATCCGCCGCAGCGGATCAAGCCCTAAGTATGAATCCGCCGCCGCGCATTGGCAAGCCCAACCGTCCCCTCGCATCGCTAGCTTGCCTTCCCATTATAGCCCGTGTACAAAGGTACCACGACAGCCTTCCCACAGGGTGCTCGTTGACATCCCTCGCCGCCGCCATCCAAATGTTCCATCACCGCTGGTCGGTCCCCACCGTCGCTCGCCTCTATCGCCAAGGCCCGCAACGAACAGCCGACCTCCAGCGCGCCTTCGGTGCCGCACGCGATACCCTCGGAGATACCCTTCGACGTCTCGAAAACGCCGGCGTCATCACCCGCGTGCGCGCCGGCAACACCACCCGCTGCGACCTCGCCCCCGCCGGACGCGCCGTCGGTTCCGCCTGCGTCGATGCCGTCGAAACCGTTCGCACCATGGACATCGTTCCGCTCGCACTCAAAAAGTGGCCCATGCTCGTCCTCGTCGCCGTCGGTCGCGGGGCCAGCCGCTATTCTCACATCGAAGCCGAGCTCCCTGGAATCACCCCGCGCGCCCTCGCCCTCGCCCTCAAAGACCTCCAGGCCGCCGGCCTCATCGACCGCACCGTCGAGCACACCTATCCACCCACCTCCATCTACCGACTGTCGGAAAAAGGCAACCAACTCTTTCCAGTCATGGACCGGCTCTGCCGTGCCGCCGCCGATGCCATGCCCGACGCCTAGACTGACTCGCCGAGCACACGGGCGGTATCCTGCCCCGCAATGAAGCGGCCGCTCCTCCTCACCCTCACCCTCTGGCTCCTCGGCGCCATCACCCTCCGGGCCACCATCCTCGCACCGCAGTACTGTCCGGCCATCTCCGCCCAAACCGCCCTCGACGCCGCTAAGCTCGCCGCCGCCTGGATCCAAGCCAATCAAAACCCCGACGGCTCCTACGTCTACGAATACGACATCCACGCCAACACCGACCTTCCCGGCTACAACGTCGTCCGCCACGCAGGCGTCACGATGTCCCTCTACCAGCTCGCAGCCGCTGGCGACCTCTCCACCATCCCCGCCGCCGACCGCGCCCTCCAATGGATGCAGCGCAACCTCTACCGCCACGCCGACTGGGCAGCACTCCAGGACCCCGCCAATGGCAGCGTTCGCCTCGGGGCAACCGCACTCATGCTCGCCAGCCTCCTCCAGCGCCGCATCGCCACCGGCGACCCCCAACACGACGTCCTCATGCGCCAGCTCGCTCGCGGGATGCTCGCACTCCAGCTTCCCGATGGCGCCTTTCTCAATCACTGGGACGTCCAAGCCCAACGCCCGGACCCCACCGAGCGCTCCCGCTACGCAACCGGAGAAGCCTTCTGGGCGCTCACCCTCATGCACCGCTTCTTCCCCGGAGAAGGCTGGGACGAAGCCGCTCGCCGCACCGCACGCTACCTGGCCGAAGACCGTGACCGCGTCGAACAGCTCCCCTATCCCCCATGGGCCGACCAATGGGCCGCTTACGGGTTCGGCGAAATGGCAACCTGGGGCCTCACCGACGCCGAAGTCCGCTACCTCCAATCGCTCGCTGCCCGCTTCGGATTGCTCGTCCGAACCGATTCCGCCCGCCGCGAAACCTGGTGGTCCCGGCGTCTCCACGGACGCTACGCCCGCGCAGCCGGACTCGGAACCTGGGGCGAAGGCCTCGCCGGACTCCACCGCGCGAGCCTCGCCGACCCCCGCCTCGCCCATCTGCGCCCATCCATCGAAGCACGCCTCGCCTGCGCCGCCGGCATGCTCCGCGACCGCCAGATCGATACCACCGAAGCAGACGCCACCCCCGACCCCCGCCGTGCCGCAGGCGCTTGGTTCACCGACGGCGTCACCCGCATGGACGATCAGCAACACGCTCTCTCGGCCCTCCTCCTCGCGTCGCTCATCCTCTCCGGAAAGGACCAGCCATGAACGACTGGCTCGCACTCACCGCCATAACCGCCGCCATCAACCCCATCGCGGCCGCCGCCAACTTCCCCGACCGGGTAGGCACCCATCGCACCCTCGCCCTCGCCGCCGTGGTGGCCTCGCTCGCCTACGCCGGCATCGCCGCCGCCGCGCACCAATTCCTCGACGCACTCTCGGTCGAACCCGCAACGTTCGATGTCGCGGCCGGGATTATCCTCGCCGCCTCAGGCGCATCGCTCCTCATCCTCGGACCCCGCCGATACCCAGCGCCGGGCGAAGCGTGGCAGGCGGCCCTCGCGCCGCTCGCCATCCCGCTCCTCGTCAATCCCGCCGGAGCCGCCGCCGTCATCGTCGTCGCTACCCGAACATCCACCAGTCTCGCCGCCCTCGGTGCCTTCGCCGCCATCGCCCTCGGCCTCGTGCTGGTGGCCGTCCGCGCGGGCAGGCATCGCGCACCCGCCGACGGCGCCAGCCGGCTCCTCGCAGCGGTCGCCATCACCATCGCCGCCGGCTTCGCCGTCGACGGCATACGCTCCATCTAGGTGACGCTGCCCCACCTCTGGTCGCCTCGGTTCACCCGTAGCGCCACCCCTGGGTACACTCCAAGGCAGACCACGTCACCCCACCACCGGAGCACGACCGATGGCAGGCCACTCGAAGTGGGCGCAAATCAAGCGCCAAAAAGGCGCCAACGACCAAAAGCGTGGCGCCCTCTTCACCAAACTCACCCGCGAAATCATGCAAGCCGCGAAGCAGGGCGGCCCCGACCCGGCCGGTAACTTCAAACTGCGCCTCGCCATCCAACGCGCCCGGGCCAACAACATGCCCAACGACAACATCGAGCGGGCCATCGCCAAGGCCACCGGCGGCGCACAAGAAGACCAACTCGACGAAATCATCTACGAAGGCTACGGACCCGGCGGAGTTGCCATCCTCGTCTCCGCCCTCACCGACAACCGCAATCGCACCGTCTCCGAAGTCCGCCACCAGTTCAGCCGCGCCGGCGGCAGCCTAGGCGAAACCGGCTCCGTCGCCTGGCAGTTCGAGCCTCGCGGCATCATCACCATCCCCCTCGACGGCCGCGATGCCGACGACGTTGCCCTCCAGGCCATCGATGCCGGCGCCGACGACGTCGAAGTCCAGGGCGACGTCCTCGAGGTCCGCACCGACCCAGCCACCCTCGAATCCGTCCGCAAGACCCTCGAGGCCGCCGGACTCCCCGTCGAAAACGCCGATTTCGCCATGATCCCGAAAACCACCATCGAGCTCGAAGAAAAAACCGCCCACCAGGTCCTCAGGCTCATCGAAGCCCTCGAAGACCTCGAGGATGTCCAGCGCGTCTACTCCAACGCCGACTTCAGCGACGACGTCATCGCCACCTACGCCGGCTAGCTGGCACCCTCCTCATCCGGCAAACCGCATCAGCACCACCGCCGCGTACAGCGCAAGAAAGAGCCCAACCGCATGAGCCACCCGTTCCATCTCGGCCTCCACCGTAAATAACGCCCACACTCACCGGCGAGTTCCTCCCGCCACCGAAAAATCCGGGATCTCCCCGAATCCGGCGACAGAGAGAGGGGAACCGCCAATCGCTTATACCCCGTGGCGGGCGCGATCCCGCCCCGGGATCGGCTGCAGCGACGCCCGGCACTCGAACACCCTGCCGAAATGGAAAATGAACGCCTCCGTCACCTCCCGCATCACCACCTGGCGGCCCACCTCCGACGCCATCGTCGTCACCTCCAAGTCCGCCATCCCGCACGGATTGATGAGCTCGAAATGCCCAAGGTCCGGGTCCACGTTCAGCGCGATCCCGTGCATCGTCACCCACCCGCGAACGTTCAAACCCACGAACGCGATCTTCCTCCCCTCCACCCAGACACCGCGCCCCCGCTCCGAACGCACTCCCCGAAGACCCCAGTCCGCGAGCACGCCGATAACCGTCTCCTCCAACCCGTGCACATAATCCGTAACGCCCAGGCCCCAGCCCTTCAGCGCAATGATCCCATACGCCACCAGCTGGCCCGGCCCGTGATACGTGATGTCGCCGCCCCGCTCCGTCTGCACGATCTCGATCCCGTAACGCTCCACGGCCTCCCGCTCTACCCGCAGGCTCGGAACTGGGTGACTTCTACCGAGCGTGAACACCGGCCGATGCTCCGTCAGAAGGAGCGTATCCACCCCGTTCCCCGCCCGACGTGCCGCCTGCAACCGCTGTTGCAGCCGGTGTACCTCACCGTACGTCGTCGTCCCCAAGTCATAGACCGCAACCGTGCGGCCATTCTCGGCCTGTTCAAGCGGCATGGCGCGCCTACCCCCAAAGGCGATACGGGTGCTCCACCAACGAGCGTACCCGAGCAAGGACACGACCCGCGTCTCCTTCCCCGAACATCGCACTGTCGTAACGCATCGTGATCGTGCCGCTCCCATCTCTCCCCGCGCCGAGCCCGAACGCCAGTCGACCACCAGCCAGCCGCGGTTCGAGGCGCTCGACCCCGATCGGAAGCAACGAAACCACCAGCCAATCGGCCCGCTCGAACGGCGCCCTACCCTCGGCGCGCGACTGCACCATCGCGCGGAACTCCTGCTCCAGCGGCTCGCTCACCGCGAACGAGCGGTCCGCCTCCGGCTCTACGATCACCATCCCCGCCACACCCACGCCCACGCCCGCCTCTGCCAGCGCCCGAGCGATAGCCCGCAACACCAGGTCCTCCACCCGCGGACGCGGCCCGAACGGCTGCCACTCGTCAGTCAGCGACTCGACCGCCTCCACGGCGCGTTCCCACGAGACACACACCTGAGCACTCAGAACCTCCGCCCCGGCCTCCGCCTCCTCCGCGATCCGCTCGAACCGAGCCGTCGGCCTGCCATCCGCCTGCGCCAACGATGGGGTAGCCCCGTCTTCGGAGCCCGAAACGGATTGCCCCGTCGAGCTGCCGTGTGGACCGCCCATCGGGGCAGTCTCGGTCGCCTCCTCTTCCCAGAGCGGAAGTCCCGGGATCGCTCCTCCCGGCTCCGGCAGCGGCTCGGCTCGACCCGGAGCAACGCCAGCTCGCCGTGGGAACGGCACCACCGCCCCCGAACCCACATCCGATCCCTCGCGGCGCCTATCAGCCCCTTCCTCTATCGCCGCTGCCCCGGTTCCATCGGCAGTACCATCCGCTCCGTCTGCCACCTCCCCCACGTGCCCGAAGAGATCCTCCTCCGGTCCTTCGGCCTGCTGAACCGCCTCACAGCCGCCGATTGGCCGGGCATCCTGCGGTTCGGCCGCGCGCAGCACCTCCTCGGGGGGCACCGGTTCGCCAGGCCCAACGATAACCCCCAACACCGTCCCCTTCCGCTCGATGCTTCCTACCGGTCGTCGGTGTCGCAGCACCCCAGCCCGTTCCGCCTCGATTTCCACCGCCACGTAGTCGCACTCCAGCCGACAAACCAGGTCCCCCGGCGATACCTCGCTCCCATCCGGGCGGTACCACTCCGCTACCACGCCCCCGACCATATCCCGACCAAGGTCCGGCACCGAAACCAGAGCTGCCACACGACTCCCCCGAAAGGATGTCCCTCGATCGAAGATTCGACGATGCAGGGCCGCGACCCGAGCCCCGCACCACCCCCTACCCGTCCGGAGGCGTGACAGGGTCGTGACTGCCCGGTAGAGCCCTCAGCTCTCGGTTTCGTCCCGCTCCCCTACCCGCAGAAGCCGCGGCAGGCCGAACGCCACCACGACCCCCAAAAGACCAATCACCCCGGCAACCGCCAGGCCCCCGCGCTCCGCCACAGCTCCCCACACCAGCGACACCACACCTGCCACCAGCAACACGGCCGGCCCGAAACGCCCGAACAATCGCTTGCGGCCCATCCCAGCGATGACCAGCTCAGTTGCCCGTCGACGAAACAGGCACGTCAGCCTCTTCCGAGCCTTCCCCCGCGCTCTCGATCACTGCGTAGTCCTCTGCCCGGAGCGGCTGCAGTTCCCCCCGGCGGTACTGCTCGTAAACGCGGAACAAGACGTCCTTGTGCGGTCGAACCCGGCCAATCGGGCAGGCCGCCCAATCCTTCTCCGATTCGTCGCAATAGCCCAGTCGGTGCTCCCCGCACTTCGGTTGGAGCATCCGCCCGAGCATCGGCTCCACCTTCATCACCTCGGCCCGCATCAACGCCGCCACCTTGCGAAACTCCCACTGCGCCCGCGTACACAGCCGCAAGTCGCAAATGTGCAGCAACGACTGCAAGTTCACCGTTACCTTGAAATTCGTGTTCGTCGCGTTCGGCAAGAGGAAGCGCGCATCCTCGGCCGGGACACCAGCCTCCACCATCCGCTCGTACAGCTCGCCCACCTCCTCGAAC
>NZ_DAOUBJ010000052.1:0-10869 GCF_034432735.1 Tepidiforma sp.
CACCACATCGAACGGAATCAGCGACGTCGCCAGCGCAAGATCCTCGATCGCCTGCGCGCTCATCCCATCCTCCCCCACCGTCACCCCTCCATGGCTCGCCACACACTTCACATTCAGCCCACCCCGCGGTTGCGCCACCGACGTCCGCAGCTGATCGAAGCACCGCCCCGGCAAAAACACCGCAAAACTCGCAACGAACGCCGTCTTCCCGCAAGCCGCCAGCCCCGCCGCAATCCCCACCATATTCTGTTCCGCCACCCCTACCGTGTACCACCGCTCCGGGTATCGCTCCCCGAACTGGTACCCCATCGTCGAAACCGAAAGATCCGCATCGATCGCCACCACATCCACACCCTGCTCCACCAGTTCCATCAGCGCATACGGATACGCCTCACGCGTCGCCGCTGCCGGTGCCCCTTGCCTCATGCCAGCCCCTCCCCGATCTCCGCCAGCGCCTGCTCCAGCTGCTCCCGCGTCGGCGCCTTCCCGTGGAACCCCGGATTGTTCTCCATGAAGCTCACGCCCTTCCCCTTCACCGTGTGCGCAACCACCACCCGCGGCCGCTCATCCGGCCGCTCCGCCTCCGTCAGCGCACCATCCACCGCGGCCATATCGTGACCATCGCACTCGATCACCTTCCAGCCGAACCCCGCGAACATCGCCGGCGGATTCGTCCGCATAATCCGGTCCGCAAAACCGTCGTTCTGGATCCCATTCCGGTCCACCAGCGCAATGACCCGGTCCCCCAACCCAAAGTGCGGAACCGCCATCGCCGCCTCCCAGACCTGCCCCTCGTTCAGCTCCCCGTCCCCCAGCATCACCCAACAGCGAAACTCCCGCCCCTCCAACCGCCCCGCCAGTGCATGCCCAATCGCGAACGAAAGCCCCTGCCCCAACGAACCACCCGACATCTCGATCCCCGGGAGCGCCTTCATCGAAGGATGCCCCTGCAACGGGCTCCCCAGCTTCCGAAAACCCCGCAACAGCTCTCGCGAAAAAAACCCCCGCTCCGCCAACACCGCATAGTAGAACGGAGTCGCATGGCCCTTCGACAACACAAAACGGTCCCGATTCGGGTCGTCCGGATTCGCCGGATCGCAGCGCAGATGATTCCAGTAAAGCGCCACACCCAACTCCACCGCCGACAGCGACCCCCCCGGATGGCCACTCTGCGCCGCATACACCATCTCCACAATCTCCGCCCGGACACGCTTGGCGATGGCCTTCAGTTCCTCGACCGACACAGGAGCAACACGCGTAAGCATCGGACCCAAGAATACGTCCTCCTCCACGAACACGGAACGCAAGCTACACTTCCCCAATGTTCACCCAGATCGGCATCTCCCAGATCTACGTCCTCGACCAGGACGCAGCCCTCGACTTCTACGTCGGCAAGCTCGGCCTCGAAATCCGAACCGACATCGACCTCGGCTTCATGCGCTGGCTCACCGTCGGCGTCCCCGGAGATAGCCGCGAAATCCTCCTCGAAAAGCCCGGCGGCCCCATGATGGACGCCCTCACCACCGAGCAGGTCCGCGACCTCGTCGCCAAAGGCGCCGCCGGCGGCTGGCTCATCTTCCACACCACCGACTGCCGCACCACCTACCAGACCCTCCTCCAGCGCGGCGTCGAAATGACCCAAGAGCCCATGGAGCGCGACTACGGCATCGACTGCGCCGGCCGCGACCCCTTCGGAAACCACTTCCGCATCACCCAACCCCGCACCTAACCAGCCCCACCCCCACAAAACCGGCCAACGTACAATCCCACCCATGACCAGCGAACACCGCATGTTCGGCCTCTGGCCTAGCCCCATCACCCCCGCCGCACTCGCCACCGCCCTCCGCCTCAACGAGCCCGCCTGGGATTCCGACGGCCGAACCCTCGCCTGGGTCGAAGGCCGCTCCGACCGTGGCGTCATCGTCGCCCACCACCGCTCCGACCTCGCCACCCGCGACCTCACCCCCGAAACCTCCGTCCGCGCCTTCATCGGCTACGGCGGCGGCGACTTCGCCATCTCCCACCACACCCTCTACTTCGTCGGCCAGGCCGACCAGCGCATCTACCGACAAGACCTCGACGGCGGACCTCCCCGGCCAATCACCCCGCCCTTCGGCGCCGCTTCCAGCCCCACCGTCTCCCCCGACGGTCGCTGGGTCGCCTACATCCACAGCTTCGAAGACATCGACACCCTCGCCATCGTCGACAGCCAGGGCCGCCACTGGCCCCGCCGCCTCGCCCAGGGCCGCGACTTCTACATGCAGCCCTGCTGGCATCCAGCCGGCGACCGCCTCGCCTGGGTCGAATGGGACCATCCCAACATGCCCTGGGACGGCACCGAACTCCGCATCGCCTCGCTCGACCTCACCGGACCCCTCCCTACCATCGCCGAAACCACCATCCTCGCCGGCGGACCAGAAATCAGCATCTTCCAGCCCCACTTCACCCGCGACGGCCAAAGCATCCTCTACATCAGCGACCAATCCGGCTGGGGCCACCTCTATCGACGCCACCTCGCCACCGGCGCCATCGACCAACTCACCCACGGAGCGGCCGAACACGGCACACCCGCCTGGGCACACGGCATGCGCACCTTCGCCGAGCTTCCCTCCGGAACCATCGTCGTCATCCGCTCACAGAACGCCTTCCACCGGCTCATCGCCATCCATCCCACCGGAGCCGAACGCGACCTCGCCCCCGACCTCCCCGGCTACACCGCGTTCACCGCCCCCGCCGCCTCACCCACCGCCGAACAGCTCGCCATCGTCGCCTCCGGAGGCAAACAGCCACCCCGCATCGTCACCATCGACCTCGCCAACCCCGCTAGCCCCAAAATCCACGTACTTCGCCGCAGCGACAGCGAACTCGTCCCGCCCTCCGCCCTCTCCGAGCCCCAGCCCGTCAGCTGGACCTCCTTCGATGGCGAACTCGCCCACGGCCTCTACTACCCACCCGCCAGCGACCGCTACCAAAGCAGCGGCACCCCACCCCTCATCGTCCTCGTCCACGGAGGCCCTACCAGCCAGGCACTCGCCACGTGGAACCCCCAAGCCCAATTCTTCGCCACCCGCGGCTACGCCGTCCTCCTTCCCAACTACCGCGGCTCCACCGGCTACGGCCGCGCCTACATGGCCAAACTCCGCCGTAGCTGGGGCATCTACGACGTCGAAGACGCACGCACCGGAGCCCTCGCCCTCGCCGACCGCGGGCTCGCCGACCGGGGCCGGCTCGTCATCATGGGCGGCTCCGCCGGCGGCTTCACCGTCCTCCAATCCCTCGTCACCTACCCCGGCGTCTACAAAGCCGCCATCTGCATGTACGGCGTCGCCAACCAATTCACCCTCGCCGCCGACACCCACAAATTCGAATCCCGTTACCTCGACTCCCTCCTCGGCCCCCTCCCCCAGGCCGCCGCCACCTACCGCGAGCGTTCACCCCTCTTCCACGCCGACCGCATCCGCGACCCGATCGCCGTCTTCCAAGGCGAAATCGACCGCGTCGTCCCGCGCGAACAGAGCGACAGCATCGTCGCCTCCCTCCGTGCCCGCGGCATCCCCCACGAATACCACGTCTACCCCGGCGAAGGACACGGCTGGCGCAAATCCGAAACCATCGACCAGTTCTACCGCGCCATCGAGGCCTTCCTGCGCAGCCACGTCCTCTACGCCTAACCCGCGCCATCCCCCAGCCAGCGCAACAGCCCAGCCGCCGCAGCACGGTCACGCGCACTCTTCTCCGCCCAGCGCGCCAAGAACGCCTCCCCCACCACCCGCTGCGCCGCCTGCCAACGCAGCGGCCCACCCCGGCCATCCACCACTCCCACCACCCCCACCAAGAACGCCGTCGCATCACCCAGATCGAACCCCTCGATCACCCGCCCGCGCACCTGGCCCGCAGCACCACCGAACACCGGATCACCCTCCGGCGTCAGCCCCCAATCCAGCCCGCCCAGCTTCGGGCCATCCCGACCGCTCCGCAGCCCCAGCGGCGCGAGCAACCCCTCCTGCCCCTCCGCGAGCACCGAAACCGCCAACGTCCCCGCCTCCCTCACCAAATCGTGCGTAAAATTCCCCTTCCAAAGCACCACCAGCAGCCGCGGCCGCTCCGGAACGATCGACGCCCCGAACACCGAAACACAAATCTGCGCATTCGGCCCGCCCGGCCCATGGCTCCCCACCGCGCACAACGGCGACCAGAACAGCGAAAGCACCCCACCCCCCAACCTCGTCATCGCGCCCACCTCACCGACCCTCCCAGTCCACCCCCACACCCTCCGCCAACCCATCGACACAACCGCATCCGCTCCCCACAATGACCCCCATGTCGGACTGCCTCTTTTGCCGCATGCAGCGGGGCGAAATCCCCGTCACAAAAATAGCCGAAAACGCCCACGCCTTCGCCATCCGCGACATCAACCCTCGCGCACCCATCCATTGCCTCATCATCCCAAAATCCCACATCCAAAGCGCCCGCGAGATCGAGTGGAGCCACGCCGAAACCCTCGCAGGCATGTTCATCCTCGCCAAAGACGTCGCCCGCGTCGAGGGCGTCTGGGAACCCGGCTACCGCCTCGCATTCAACGTCGGCGATGCCGCCGGCATGACCATCTACCACCTCCACATGCACCTCCTCGGCGGCCGCCGCCTCGGCCCCGAAGGCTGACCACGCCGGCGCCCTCGCCGATGAACCCCCTCCGCCACCAGATCCAGCGCGTCCGCGACCAATACACCCACCTCCCCCGCGGGCTCCGACAGCACGTCCAACGCGTCGTCCACGAAGCACGCGCCCTCGCCACCACCTGGGACCTCGACCCCGACCGCGTCGAACTCGCCGCCTGGGGCCACGACCTCTACCGCGCCCACCCCCCAGCCCAACAACTCCACCTCGCCGCCCAGGCCGGCATCCCCATCACCGACGCCGACCGCGCCGAGCCCGTCCTCCTCCACGGCCCCATCGCCGCCGTCGTCCTCCGCGAACGATTCCACATCACCGACGACGAAGCACTCGCCGCCGTCCGCGACCACACCCTCGGCGCCGCCGAAATGCCCCTCATCGCCAAAGTCATCCTCCTCGCCGATAAAGTCGAACCCCGCAAACGCCGCCGCGACCCCATCCTCCGCCAAATCCGCCGGCTCGCCCGGCGCGACCTCGACACCGCCCTCCTCTGCTGGGCCGATTGGAAATGGGTCCAAGAACGCACCAACGGCTGGATCTCCCACCCCAACCACTGGGAAGCCCGCCGCCGCTGGGTAGCCGAGCACCACCACGACCGCGCCCTCCCACCCACCCGCCTCCTCGACCCACCCGATACCCACAGCACACCCACCCCATAACCCCAACCGCACACCAGGATCAGGGATTTCTCCCAACAGTTCACGGGTTCGCCACGCCAGCATCGGTAACTCCCCGATGCGGAGCACCCCGCCCCATCGCTACCTTCGGACCACAACAGCCCGGAGCATCGCATGGGGAACCTGCAAGCCACCCCCCTCGGACCATGGCTCGAACGCTGGAACGCCCTCCCACGCACTCGGCAGCTCATGCTCGGCACCGTCGCCCTCGGCGGCATCGTCCTCCTCTGGGCCCTCTTCCTCTCCTCCTCCAGCCCCAAAATGGTCACCGCCTACTCCGGGCTCGCCCCCGAAGACAGCGCCGCCATGGCCGACGAACTCGAAACCCTCGGCATCCCCTACCAACTCCGCGCCGGCGGCTCCGCCATCGCCGTTCCCGCCAACAAAGTCGCCGAAGTCCGCATCAAGCTCGCCCAGGCCGGCCTCCCATCCGGCGGCGCCACAGGCCTCGAAATCTTCGACAAAACCAACTTCGGCGCCACCGACTTCGTCCAGAAAGTCAACTTCCGCCGCGGCCTCGAAGGCGAACTCGCCCGCTCCATCAACACCCTCGAACCCGTCAAAGCCTCCCGCGTCCACATCTCCATCCCCAAAGAAGCCGTCTTCAAAGAAGACCAACACGACCCCACCGCCAGCGTCCTCCTCCAGCTCAAACCCGGCGCCCGCCTCAACGACGAACAAGTCAAAGGCATCGTCAACCTCGTCGCCAACTCCGTCGAAGGGCTCACCGAAAAAGGCATCACCATCATCGACGACACCGGTCGCGTCCTCTTCGACGGCGCCACCTTCGGCGGAGCATTCTCCGCCGGAGCAACCGCCAGCCAGCTCGAACTCCAGCGCCAATACGAACTCGCCCTCCAACGCGACGTCAGCGACGTCCTCGCCCGCATCGTCGGCCCCGGCCGCAGCGCCGTCACCATCCGCGCCAGCCTCAACTTCGACCAAGTCACCCAAGTCAAAGACGAATTCGGCACACCAGCCCAGGCCGTCCCTCGCTCCCAATCCACCGTCCAAGAAACCTTCACCGGCACCAACCTCAACATCGGCAACGTCCCAGGCACCGGAACCAACGGCGGAACCGGCGGCGGCACCAACACCACCGCCAACGGCAACTCCCAATACAGTCGCACCGAAACCACCACCAACAACGAAGTCCCCAAAACCACCTCCACCACCATCCAAGCCCCCGGCCGGCTCGAACGCCTGAGCGTCTCCGTCGTCCTCGACGAAAGCGTCACCGCCGCCCAAGAAGCAGCCATCACCAGCGCCGTCGCAGCCGCCGTCGGCCTCGATCAAGTCCGTGGCGACGTCATCAGCGTCACCCGCCTCCCCTTCGACGAAAGCGTCCGGGCCGACCTCATCGGCGAAACCCCCAGCGGCCTCGCCACCTACCTCCACTACCTCCAGCTCCTCCTCCCCGTCCTCGCCGTCATCCTCGCCTTCATCCTCGTCATGCTCCTCCTCCGCTCCCTCTCCAAGCGCGTACCCCGGCTCCCCGCACCCATTCCCCACCCGGCCCTCGCCCCCTCCGCGGCCGCCGCCATCGCCGCCATCCCCCCCACCCAGCAAGAAAACCTGCCCGCCCTCCAAACCCCCTCCGACCCCCACGAAGAACGCGTCCTCCGCCTCGCCGAAGCCAACCCGCGTGCCGTCGCCGACGTCGTTCAGACCTGGATGAGAGAAGAATAACCGCCCATGGTCGCCAGAGACGAAAAGCTCAAAGGCCGCCGCAAAGCCGCCGCACTCCTCATCACCCTCGGCAAAGAGCGCTCCGCCGAAGTCCTCCGCCACCTCTCCGACGAAGACATCGAGCGCATCACCTGGGAAATCTCCGCCATGGGCGAACTCCTCCCCGAACACCGCAAAGAAGTCATCGAAGAATTCGAGCAGACAGCCGTCGCCCGCAACGTCATCTCCCTCGGCGGCCTCGATTACGCCGAAGAGCTCCTCCGGCTCGCCCTCGGCGAAGAAAAAGCCGCCGAACTCATCGACCGCCTCTCCGCCACCTCCCCCACCGTCCCCTTCGGCTTCCTCCGCCACCTCAACGTCCAACAGCTCGTCAACTTCCTCGCCCAAGAACACCCCCAAACCATCGCCCTCCTCACCTCCTTCCTCCAGCCCGACAAAGCCGCCCAAGTCCTCGCCGGCCTCGACCCCGAACTCGCCGCCGACGTCGCCCGCCGCATCGCCATCATGGATCGCGCCAACCCCGAAATCGTCAACGAAGTCGAAGCCGTCCTCCGCCGCAAACTCAGCGCCGTCCTCCAACCCACCCGCCAGACCCAATCCGTCGGCGGCATCGAAGTCCTCGTCCAAGTCCTCAAACAGTCCAGCCGCATGACCGAAAAAGCCATCATCGAAGCCCTCGAAGAAACCGAGCCCGAACTCGCCGAGCAAATCAAAAAGCGCATGTTCGTCTTCGAAAACATCGCCACGCTCGACGACCGCTCCATCCAGCGCATCCTCCGCGAAGTCGAAGTACGCGACCTCGCCCTCGCCCTCAAAGCCACCTCCGAAAACGTCAAAGAATGCATCCTCCGCAACATGTCCCAGCGCGCCGCCCAGATGCTGCGCGAAGACATGGAAGCCTCCGGCCCCGTTCGCCTCCGGCAGGTCGAAGAAGCCCAGCAACGCATCGTCGAAGTCATCCGCCGGCTCGACGAAGCCGAAGAAATCGTGATCTCCCGCGGAGGCGACGATGAACTCGTCGGCTAAACCGCCCCGCATCATCCGCTCCACCCGCGCCAAAAACCAAGACGACGTCTTCATCGTCGGTGCCTCCACCCCCGCCGTCCCCCTCGACACACCCGTCGCCACCGCCGCCCAACTCATCGCCGCCGCCGAAGCCCGCGCCGCCGCCATCATCGCCGAAGCCGAAGCCCAAGCAGCCAGCATTCGCGCCGCAGCCACCGCCGAAGTCGCCACCGCCGCCAGCGCCGCCGCCGAACGCGCCTTCGCCGAAGGCCTCGCCCGCGCCGAGGCCGAAGCCCACCAGCTCCTCCAGCTCCTCCGCACCGCCGCCCAAGAAGGCATCGCCATCCGCGACCAAATCGCCGCCACTGCCCGCCCCATGCTCGCCCAGGCAGTCACCCTCGCCGTCCGCCGCATCGTCGGCGCCGCCTACACCGCCGACCCGACCCTCACCACCGCCGCCTGCGAAGAAGCCATCCGCGCCGCCGCAGGCCAAGAACTCCTCAGCATCCGCGTCCACCCCAGCGTCGAAGCAGCCGTCACCGCAGCCCTCGGCGAACTCGGAGCCTACGTGCGCCCCGACGAAGCCGTCGAGGTCGGCGGCTGCATCGTCGACCTCCGCAACGGCACCATCGACGCCACCCTCGATGCCCGGCTCGACCTCGCCCAGCTCGCCATCCAGCGCGCCGGAGGCCAGGCATGAACACCACCCTCACCCCCATCCTCCGCGCCATCGCCAGCGCCAACCTCCACCGCCGGACCGGCACACTCCTCGCCAGCAACGCAGACATGGCCATCGCCGCCGGCATCAACCTCCAGCCCGGCGAACTCGCCCTCATCGAAGCACCCTCCGGCCAACCCATCCCCGCCGAAGCCGCCGGATTCGCCGCCGGCGGCATCGCCCACCTCGCCCTCCTCGAACGCACAGCCCTCACCGCCGGCGCGCGCGTCCATGCCGGCGGCACACCTCCCCTCGCCCCCGTCGGCTCCGCCCTCCTCGGCCGCATCCTCGATGGACTCGGCCGCCCCATCGACGGCGACGCACCACCCACCGGCGTACGCTGGGTCGAAGCCTCCGCCGAACCGCCCCACCCCCTCGACCGCGAACCCATCGCCCGCCCCCTCCCCACCGGCGTCCGCGCCATCGACGGCTTCCTCACCCTCGGCCGCGGCCAGCGCGTCGGCATCTTCGCAGGCTCCGGCGTCGGCAAAAGCACCCTCCTCGGCATGCTCGCCCGCGGTACCCTAGCCGACGTCACCGTCATCGCACTCATCGGCGAGCGCGGCCGCGAAGTGCGCGACTTCATCGAACACGACCTCGGCCGCCAAGCCCTCCAGCATTGCGTCGTCATCGCCTCCACCGGCGACAACCCCGCCGCCATGCGCATCTGCGCCGCCCGCACCGCCACCGCCATCGCCGAAGGCTTCCGCGACGAAGGAGCCGACGTCCTCCTCCTCTTCGATAGCCTCACCCGCGTCGCCATGGCCCGCCGCGAAATCGGCCTCGCCGCCGGCGAACCCCCAACAGCCCGCGGCTACCCGCCCTCCGTCTTCTCCATCCTCCCCCACCTCATGGAACGCGCCGGCCCCGGCCCCCGCGGCTCCATCACCGCCATCTACACCGTCCTCGTCGACGGCGAAGACATGGACGAACCCATCGCCGACCTCGCCCGAGCCACCCTCGACGGCCACATCGTCCTCCGTCGCGCACTCGCCTCCGCCGGCCACTACCCCCCCATCGACATCCTCCAAAGCGTCTCCCGCCTCATGGAACGCGTCGCCGACCCCGACCACCGCCAAGCCGCCCGCCAGCTTCGCCAGCTCCTCGCCGCCTACGAAGACGCACGCGACCTCGTCGCCATCGGCGCCTACAGCCGCGGCGCCGACCCACTCGTCGACCGCGCCCTCCAGCTCCTTCCCGCCATCGAAACCTACCTCCGCCAGCCCGCCGAAGAAATCACCCCCTTCCCCGAAGCCATCGCTGCCCTCCTCGCCGTCGACCCAGAATTCACCCCTTCCACAACCCCCCACGAAACCACCGACCACGAAATCAGCGAGGTGAGCCATGCCGATCTCGTCCAAACGCCTTGAACGGCTCATCCGCCAGCGCGCCCTCGCCGAACGACTCCAACGACGCGAACTCGCCCAAGCCATCGCCTTCCGCGATCTCCGAGCCCACGCACTCGCCGAAGCCGAAACCACCCACCAAGCCCTCCTCGCCGCCGGCCCCCGCACAGGCACCGTCGACATCGCCGACCTCCTCGCCACCACCGCCTACCTGCTACGCCTCGAGCGCGACATCGACGCCCGCCGCGCCGCCCTCGCCGACTCCGAAGAAGACGTCGCCGAAGAGCGAGCCGTCCTCATGGAGCGCCGCCGCGACCGTCGCGCCCTCGAACTCCTCCTCGAACGGCGCCGCGCCCAAGAACACCTCCAACGCACCCGCACCGAACAGCGCCGAATCGACGACCTCGTCGCCGCCCGCTGGCGCCCCGCCCAAAACCCACCCCAGGAGCACCTCCCATGAACCCCATCGCAGACCGCGGCATCGCCCAGGTCACCGCCTGGCTCACGGGCCTCGGCCGCCGCCAAAGCGCCATCGCCAACAACATCGCCAACATCGATACCCCCGGCTACATCCGCCAAGAAGCCACCTTCGAAACCGAGCTCCAACGCGCCTTCGGCCGCCAGACCGGCCAGCTCGCCACCACCGACCCTCGCCACCTCGCCACCACCCCCACCCACCGCGACACCCTCGGCCTCGATCCCCAACAACTCCTCACCTCCAGCCGCCACGACGGCAACACCGTCGATATCGACCAAGAAA
>NZ_DAOUBJ010000053.1:0-14224 GCF_034432735.1 Tepidiforma sp.
GGGCGAGCCCGGCGCTCCGGAACATCCCGCCAACATTCGGGAAAGCAGGCCCCGGCGGTCCCCTGACACTAACCTTCACGTGAGGGTAGGCTAGAGCCATGCCTCGCCCCCTTGCAGCCAGGGAACCCGCCACCGCCTCGGCGCCCCGCACCCTGCGCGCCCTGCTCGCGCGCCAGTTCGCCAGCCTCGCCATCTACAACTACCGCCTCTACTTCGCCGGCCAGCTCGTCTCGCTCGTGGGCACCTGGATGCAGACCACTGCCCAAGCCTGGCTCGTCCTCCGCCTCACCGGCTCGCCCCTCGCCCTCGGGACCGTCACTACGCTCCAATTCCTCCCGATCACCATCTTCACGCTCTTCGGTGGCGCATTCGCCGACCGCCTCCCCAAGCGTCGTGCCCTCGTCATCACCCAGACGCTCGCCATGGTCCAGGCAGCGCTCCTCGCCCTCCTCGTGGCCACCGGCCGCGTCCAGCTCTGGCACGTCTACGCGCTCGCCCTCTGGCTCGGCACCGTCAACGCCTTCGATGGCCCCGTGCGACAGTCCTTCGTCGTCGAACTCGTCGGCCGCGAACGGCTCGTCAATGCCGTCGCGCTCAACTCCAGCATCTTCAACCTCGCCCGCATCGCCGGGCCGGCCGTGGCTGGGCTCACCATCGCCGCCGTCGGCCTCTCGTGGGCCTTCGCGGCCAACGCCGCGAGCTTCCTCGCCGTGCTCGCCGCCTACGCCCTGATGCGCCCCGCCGAATTCCACGCCCTCCCCCGCAACGCCGCCCGTGGCAACGTCTTCCAGCAAGTGCGAGAGGGGCTCGTGTACTCCGCCAAGACCCCCGCCGTCGCCTTCTTCTTCATCCTCATCGGCATCATCGGGACGTTCGGCTACAACTTCACCGTCATCGTGCCGCTCGTCGCCGAATTCATCCTCCGCGTCGGGCCCGAAAAGTTCGGCATGCTCACCTCTGCCATGGGCGCGGGCAGCCTCGCGGCGGCGCTGGCCATGGCGGCCCTCGGGCGGCTCCGGCCCGGCTGGCTCCTCCTCGCCGCCGCGGCCTTCTCCGCCTTGCTCGCCGCCGTCGCCCTCTCGCCCGCCTATGCGCTCACCCTCGCGCTCCTCTTCGCCCTCGGCATGGTCGGCGTCGCCTTCACGACGACGATCAACACCTCGCTCCAAGTGATCGTGCCCGATGAGCTCCGCGGGCGCGTCATGAGCATCTTCTTCCTGCTCTTCGCCGGCTCCACCCCGATCGGTGGCTACATCACCGGCTTCCTCGCCGAACATCTCGGCGTGCGCGCTGGGCTCACCATCATGGCCGGGCTGTGTGGAGGCGGTACGCTCCTCGCCACCGCCTACTTCGTTCGCTCCGCGCGACGCGCCTTCGCCCCGCTGCGCGTCGCCCAGCCGGGCGCGGCCGAAGCCGCCGGGTGAGCGCCTACACCTCCTGGAAGCTCCACGAGCCGGTACCGATCATCACGCCCATCACCATGATCGCCAGCGACAACGCCAGCCCGAGCAAGCTCAACGTCATCGAAACCGCCCGCGCCCGGCGCAGCGCCGCCTCGTCCACCGGCTCGCCCCGCGCCATCGCCTCGTAGAGGCGGAGCTGCTTCGGGCCCGCCCACCCCATGTGGAGCCCCACCACCGCGAGCATCACCAACAACACCACCATCTTCACCGTGAACCAGAGGCCGAAGCGAAGGCTCAAGAACGAGGCATCCTCCGGAATCGCGTAAAAGTCCCGCCATGTCGCGATGAGGTAGCTCCCCGCCACCACGATCAGCCCGAGGCCGACGCCACCGAGGTACCCGAACCGCCGCGTCATCGTCTTCATCGCGGCCACCCGCGTCGGCAAATCCGCAATCTGCCGCGAAGTCGGCACCCACGCCACGGCCAAAAACACCTGCGGCCCCACCCAAAGCGCGACACCCAACAAGTGCAACCAGAGAAACGCGATGTGCAGAAAGGATTCCAAGCCAGACGCCCCTGCTCTGTTCTCCCTCGATTACAGCCCACCACCCCCTACCGGAAAAGCCTCCGGCCCGAACCCCGAACCGGCACCGACCAGCTCACCACCGATCGTCCTTGCCTGCTCCTGGACTTAGCAGCTGCTAAATTAGGCCCATGGACAACAGCAAGAGTTGGGCCGGCGAAGGGCGCCTCGCCTTCGGCCAAGCGTACGAAACCCGCGTCAGCCTCACGCTCAGCCGCAGCGACGGCCAGGGAACGTGGTCCGGCGAAGTCCTTATCCACGGCGCCGCAGCCATCCACCCCGGCGACCGTATCGAATTGACCGTCGGCCGTTCGCCATGCCAGGCGCTCGTCCGCCAAGCCTCCGTGCGCGGCGGCGCCGGCCACCGCACGACCACCCTCCTCGTCGAAGGCGAAGGTCCACCGCCACCGCCGTTGCGCTGAGGGCCCCAAGCTCCCAGCCTAATAGGGACGTCGCTGGCGCTTGTCCGCGGCAGCGGCCAACGGCACCATGCGCCCAGTGGCGCGCCCCTTCGCTTCGATACCCCGCACTGCGTGGCTCCTCGGCCTCACCTCGCTCCTCGCCGACATCTCCTCCGAGCTCGTCTACCCGCTCATCCCGATCTTCCTCACCGCCACCCTCGGCGCGCCCGTCGCCGCCGTCGGCCTCGTCGAAGGCGTGGCCGAAGCCACCGCCTCCGCAACCCGCCCCCTCGCCGGCCGCTGGAGCGACGCCGCCGGCGCGCGCAAACCGTTCGTCGTCGCCGGCTACGCCCTCGCCGCCCTCGGCAAGCTCATCCTCTTCGCTGCCCCGACGTGGGGGATCGCGCTCGCCGGACGAGCCGTCGACCGCTTCGGCAAAGGCGTCCGGACGCCACCCCGCGATGCCATGCTCGCCGATGCCGCACCACCCGCGATGCGCGGCCGCGTCTTCGGCTTCCACCGCGCCATGGATACCCTCGGTGCCGTCGTCGGGCCGCTCCTCGCGCTCGCCTTCCTCGCCGCCGTCGGACAGGAGCACCTGCGCTGGGCGATCGGCCTCGCCGCCATCCCCGGAGCGGCCGCCGTCCTCGTGGTCGCACGCGTGCCCGAAACCGGCGCCCCGCCCGTGGCCACCGCCGAGCGCCCGGCCACGGCGCACCGCCGCCTCCCGGCCGCCTATTGGCTCTTCCTCGGCGCCACCGCCATCTTCATGGTCGGCAACTCCTCCGATGCCTTTCTCATCCTCCGCTCCAAAGACCTCGGCCTCACCACCACATCCGTGGTCCTCGCCTACGTCGTCTACAACGCCGTCTACGCCATCCTTTCCTACCCGGCGGGCGCCCTCAGCGATCACCTGCCCCGGCCCGCCGTCGTCATCGGCGGCCAGCTCGTCTTCGCCGCCGTCTACCTCGGATTCGCCAGCGCTTCGGCGCCGGCAGCCGTATGGCTCCTCTTCCCGCTCTACGGCGCCTACATCGCCGCCACCGAGGGCATCGTCAAAGCCTACATCGCCGACCTCGCCCCGCCCGATGCACGGACGACCGCGCTCGGCATCTTCCAAGGCCTCACCGGCGGGCTTGCCCTCGTCGCGAGCCTCCTCGCCGGCGTCCTCTGGGATGCCTTCGGCCCCCGCGCGACCTTCGGATTCGGAGCCGGCGCAGCCATCCTGGCCGCCATCGCCACCGCCACCCTCCTCGCCAGCGGCCGCCTCCGCACCACCTGAGCCCCCGAACCCCTCCGGGTTACCTATAATTCGCAGCCATGACCCGTACCTACGAGACCCTGCTCATCGACCGCGTCGGCACCGACGGGCGCGTCGCGCGCATCACGCTCAATCGCCCCGAGAAAATGAACGCCCTCTCCCAGGAGCTCCTCTTCGAATTCTGGGATGCCCTCCACGACCTCGAGGCCGACGACAGCGCGCGCGTCATCATCGTCCGCGGCGCGGGCCGCGCGTTCAGCGCCGGGTACGACCTCGCCCCACCGCGGGGCGGCGCCGACGGCGTCGTTCGGCGCTACCGCACGAGCGACGAAAAAGGCCGCCGCCTCCTCATGGGTATCCGCACCGGCATGCAGCAGATCACCGATATCCACCTCTACTTCTGGAACATGGCCAAAGTCACCATCGCCCAGGTGCACGGCTACGCCCTCGCCGGCGGCTGCGAACTCGCCATGATGGCCGACCTCGTCGTCGCAGCCGAAGATGCCCAGTTCGGCCACCCCGGCCTCCGCGGGCTCGGCACCAGCCGCACCGGCGTCATCTGGCCGCTCGTCATCGGCATGCGCAAAGCCAAAGAGCTCTATTACACCGGCGATTCCATCTCCGGCCGCGAAGCCGAACGGATCGGCATGATCAACTACGCCTGGCCCAACGACGAACTCGAAGCCAACACCATCGCCCTCGCCGACCGGCTCGCCAACGCCACCGCCGACCACCTCGCCATCCTCAAGCTCAACATGAACCGCTTCTACGAAAACATGGGCATCTACAGCTCCGTGCGCAGCTCCACCGATATGGACGCCATGGCCCAAATGACGAGCTTCAGCTACGCCTGGCAAGACCGCCTGCGGGAGAGCATGGAGGCGGGCACCGGCCTCAAAGGTGCCCTCGAATGGCGCGAAGGCATGTACCGCACCGATACCCCGGGCCTCGCGCGCTAGCTCCTACCGCTGCCGGAAGGCCACCGGCAGCTCCAACACCCCGCGCATGATGAACGTCGGCACGCGCGGCAGCGGGCCATCCGTCGTCCGCTCGAAGCCCGTCGCCGCCGCCAAGAGCTCCTCCAACGCCACCCGCGCCTCGAGCCGAGCCAGCGGCGCCCCGAGACAGAAGTGGATGCCCAGTCCGAACGCCAGGTGACGGTTCGGCGAACGGGTCACATCGAACCGCAGCGGCTCCGCGAACTGCCCCGGATCGCGATTCGCTGCCGCCAGCCACACCACCGTCGGCATCCCCGCCGGGATCGTCCGCCCATGCAGCTCCACATCGCGCGTCGGCCGCCGCACCGTCGCCTGCACCGGAGATTCGAACCGCAGCACCTCTTCCACCGCCGAGGGGATGAGCGCACGGTCGGCCTCCACCTTCGCCAGCTCCCCCGGGTGTGCCAGGAACGCCAACATCGCATTGCCGATCAGGTTCGTCGTCGTCTCGTTTCCGGCGATCAGCAAGAGCACCAGCATCTGCAACAGATCGGCGAAGGTGAGCCGCTCCCCATCCGCCTCCGCCGCCACGAGCCCACTGATCAGATCGCCCCGCGGCTCGCGCCGGCGCGCCTCGGTCATCGCCGTGAAATACTCCCGCATCTCCTCGAAGATCTCCGCGCGAACCTGGCGCCCGCCCCC
This sequence comes from Tepidiforma sp., assembly GCF_034432735.1. Taxonomy (GTDB): domain Bacteria; phylum Chloroflexota; class Dehalococcoidia; order Tepidiformales; family Tepidiformaceae; genus Tepidiforma. The sequence goes on from NZ_DAOUBJ010000053.1 coordinate 5,289, forward strand.
CTGCAGCCCCGTCCCGAGGCTCGCCACCGCCTCGTCCGACCACTCCTTGAACTTCGCGCGGTCCTCCGGGGGAATACCGAGGATCTCCGCGATCACGATCACCGGCAGCGGGTAGGCCAGCGTCGCCACCAGATCGCACGAGCCCGCCTCCAGCGCCGGCGCCAGCAGCTCGCGCGCGATCGCCCGGATGCGCGGCTCCAACTCCGCCACCATCCGCGGCGTGAACGCCTGCGAAACCAGCGAGCGCAGCCGCGTGTGCCGCGGCGGATCCGAATTCAGCATCATCGGCTCCGGCGGATCCACCACCTCCGGCGGCGGCGGAAAGCGCGACGACCACGTCTCCCAGTCCTTCAAGATCGCCACGCAATCGTCATAACCGAAGACCATCGCCAGCCCCCGCTCCGAGAGCACCAGCGGGCTCATCGCCCGGCCCAGCTCGTAGAACGGAAACGGATTCTCCAAGAACGACGGATCGTCGATGTTCGGAGCACCAACCATCGGACAAGCCTCCGCCTCCCAATATACCCGAATGGCATTCGGATTGGCGGTCCATCCGCCCCTCCCGCGCATCCCGCAGGACACCAGCGCGCGGCGCCTCCACCCATCCGCCCGCCCCTCCCCCGTGTCCCAGCCCCGCTCACACCCTCGCGAACAGAAACTCCGGGACCGGTGCCCGCCCGCTCGCTCGCGAATTGATCGCCCGCGGCATCTGGACCGTCCGCCGGTGGAGCCCCTCGTAGAGCGCCGCGATGGCCGGATGGGCCGAATTCGAAAGCGCGAACCAGGCCCCCCGCGCCGCCAGCGCGCGCACCGCCTCCGCCAGCCTCACCTGGTCGGCCCAGCCAAACGCCCGCTCCGTATACGCCGTGAAGTTCGCCGTCGCGCTCGATGGGTGATAGGGCGGGTCGAGATAGACAAAATCGCCAGGGCCCGCGGCAGCGCACACCTCCGCAAAATCCGCGCAGCGCAGCTCCACCCCCGCCAGCTCCGCCGCGCACGCGCGCAGATTCGCCTCGTCGCAAATCCGAGGCCGCACGTACCGCCCATGCGGCACATTGAAGCGCCCCTCTCGGTTCACCCGATAGAGCCCGTTGTAGCAGGTCCGATTCAGGAAAATGAACCGCGCCGCCCGTCCCGCCGCATCGCCCGGCTCCCACGCGCGGATGCGGTAGTACAGCTCCCGTCGGCCCTCGCGGTCGCACCCGAGGTACGCCTCCGCCAGCGGTCGAAGCACCCCGACCACCGCGTCCACATCCTCGCGCACCGCAGCGAACGTCGCGATCAACTCGGCATTGGCATCCGCCAGGAGCGCCGGCGCGCGGAGGCCCCGCGCCCGCAGCCCGAAGAACATCGCCCCACCGCCGAGGAACGGCTCCACGTACCGCTCGATCGGCCGCCCCGAGAGCGCCTCGGCGACCACCGGTACCAGCCTCGCCTTGCCCCCAGCCCACTTCAAAAAGGGCGTCGCCATCGGCCACCATCGTGCCCAACCCGCGCCCCGCGAGCAATTCTCCCCTCGCACCACGAGCTGGTACCGTGAAACCATGCCCCACAAAGCGCCCGGCTCAGGCCGTGAAGGCTCCATCGTCCTCCTCGTCGCCGCCGACGGCTCGATCCTCCTCCAGCAGCGCGACGACGACGTGCCGCCCGCCGGCATCGGACGGTGGACGCCCCCCGGCGGCGGCCGCGAACCCGGCGAATCCCCCCTCGACACCGCCCGCCGGGAATTCGAAGAAGAGACCGGCATCCGCCTCCAGCGCCTTCGCTACATCGAGACCGTCACCCCCGAGCAAGTACCCGACCTCCTCCCCTGCCGCCTCCACCTCTTCGTCGCCGACGACCCCGTACCCCGCTCCGCCATCCAGGTACGCGAAGGGCTCGACTTCCAGTACCATCACCCCTCGCACTTTCACACCCTGCCGATGAACCCCGGAACCAAGCAGCTCCTCGCCAGGTTTCTCGCCAGCGACGCCTACCGCGGCACCGTCGGGATGCTCCAACCCTACCGCGCCGGCGTTGGCATCATCCTGCTCGACCGTTGGGGCCGGGCCCTCCTCCAACTGCGCGATGCCGACCTGCCGCCCGAGCGCTTTCCCGGCCAATGGTCCATCCCGGGCGGGCTCATCGAGCCCGACGAACCCCCCGACGCCGCCGCCTTCCGCGAATTCGAAGAAGAAACCGGCCTCCTCCTCCAAACCCTCCAGCTCTTCCGCGTCTACCGCGCCGCCGAGCTCCCCGGTTCGCTCACCCACATCTACCACATCTACTACGACGACCCCGACATCCCCGAAGAGCAGATCGACGTGCGCGAGGGCCAGGCCTTCCGCTACTGGGCGCCGAACCAGCTCCCCACCTTATCCGTCGCCGGTCCCGCCGCCGCAGTCCTCCGCGACTTCTTCGCCAGCGTCCACTACCGCCGGCTCTTCCATTGAGCCCCGTGCACCGCCCAGCCGCGGGCCACCCCCGCCTCAGGAAAGCGCCACGCCCACCCAGGCGCCACGCCCCCTCCACCCCCTATCGGGCCGAACGGTGCCCGCCGCGGCCCCCCGGAGCCGCCCCCGCGGCTCCCGCGTAACCCCCACAATTGGTACAATAACCTCAACCATTTCCCCCCACGAGCCGCCCCGGAGGCGCCGTTTGTCCATCCAGCCGACCTCCAACGTCCGCCCCGTCCAAATCGAACAAGAGATGCGCACGAGCTACCTCGATTACGCCATGAGCGTGATCGTCTCGCGCGCCCTCCCCGACGTCCGCGACGGCCTCAAGCCCGTGCAGCGGCGCATCCTCTGGGGCATGTACGAAGGCGGCGCACGGGCGGGCACCCCCTACCGAAAATCCGCCGCCACCGTCGGCGACGTCATGGGGAAGTACCACCCCCACGGCGACCAGGCCGTCTACGACACCCTCGTCCGCATGGCACAGGATTTCTCCCTGCGCTACCCCCTCGTCGATGGGCAGGGCAACTTCGGCTCCGTCGATGGCGATCCCCCCGCTGCCATGCGCTACACCGAAGCCCGCATGTCGGCCATCGCCGAAGAGATGCTCGCCGATATCGACCAGAACACCGTCGATTTCGAGCCCAACTACGATGGCCGCCACGAGCAGCCCTCCATCCTCCCCTCTCGCATCCCCAACCTGCTCCTCAACGGCTCCTCCGGTATCGCCGTCGGCATGGCCACCAGCATCCCGCCCCACAACCTCGGCGAAATCGCCGACGCGATCGCCATGCTCATCGAAAACCCCGAGACCACCACCCTCGACGACCTCCTCACCGTCGTCAAAGGGCCCGACTTCCCCACCTACGGCATCGCCCTCGTCGGCAAAGAAAGCGCCCAGCTCCGCACCGCCTACGGCGAAGGCCACGGCCGCATCACCATGCACGCCCGCACCAGCATCGAAGAAACCAGCCGTGGCCGCACCAGCATCATCGTCACCGAGCTCCCCTACCAGGTCAACAAAGCCCAACTCATCGAAAAAATCGCCGAACTCGTCCGCGACCGCAAAATCGAAGGCATCGCCGACCTCCGCGACGAATCCGACCGCAACGGCATGCGCATCGTCATCGAGCTCAAAAAAGAAGGCTCCGTCCAGCAGGTCAAGAACCTCCTCTTCAAACACACCGCGATGCGCTCCACCTTCGCCATCAACATGATGGCCATCGTCGATGGTGCCCCGCGCCGCCTCGGCCTCAAACGCGCCCTCGAACTCTTCATCGAACACCGCCGCAACGTCATCCGTCGCCGCACCGAGTTCCAACTCCAAAAAGCGCGCGAACGCGAACACATCCTCCAGGGCCTCATCCGCGCCATCGATCTCATCGATGCCGTCATCGCCACCATCCGCGCCGCCGAGTCCGCCCAACAGGCGATCGAACTCCTCCAGGGCAACGGCCTCGTACTCCTCGAGCGGCTGCCCGCCAACAGCCCCGCCGGCATCCGCCGCCTCGCCGAGCGGAACCCGTTCACCTTCTCCGAAGTCCAGGCGCGCGCCATCGTCGATATGCAGCTCCGCCGGCTCGCCGGCCTCGAACGACAGGCCCTCCTCGACGAATACGAAGAGCTCATCAAAAAAATCGCCGAGCTCGAAGACCTCCTCGCCAACCCACGCAAAATCGACTTCCTCATCCGCGACGACATGCAGGAGCTCAAAAAGAAGTACGGCGACCCCCGCCGCACCGAAATCGTCGAGGCCGACCCGGAAGACTTCCGCGAAGAGGACCTCATCCCCCACCAGGATTGCGTCGTCACCCTCAGCATCCGCAACTACATCAAACGGATGCCCCTCGACGAGTTCCGCCGCCAGCGCCGGGGCGGCCAAGGCGCCCGCGGCGCCCCCACCCGCGAAGAAGACGCCGTCTTGAAACTCGTCGTCTGCGATAGCCACGACAACCTCCTCTTCTTCACCGACCGCGGCAAGGTCTACCACCTCCGCGCCTTCGACGTTCCCGATACCAAAAAGCAGGCCAAAGGCCTCCCCATCGTCAACCTCATCGACGTCGAGCCCGGCGAGCGCGTCACCGCCATCCTCCCCGTGCGCACCTACGACCGCGACTTCATCCTCCTCGCCACCCGCAACGGCGAAATCAAAAAGACCCGCCTCTCCGAATTCGAAGAAGTGCGCCGCAACGGCAAAATCGCCATGAACCTCGAACCCAGCGACGAGCTCATCGCCGCCCGCATGGCCACCAACGAAACCCACGTCATCCTCGTCTCCAGCGAAGGGCTCGCCATCCGCTTCCGCATCGACGACCTCCGCGATGCCAGCCGCACCAGCGGAGGAGTCCGCGGCATGAAGCTCACCAACGGCGGCTACGTCGTCGGCGTCGAAACCACCGACGACGGCTCCGACCTCCTCATCATCTCCGAGCGCGGCTTCGGCAAACGCACCGCCATCGACGAATACCCCATCCAAGGCCGCGGCGGACAGGGCGTCAAAACCCTCAACATCACCGAAAAAACCGGCAAGGTGGCAGCCTGCCGCATGGTCACCACCGGCCAGGACCTCATGCTCGTCACCCGCGACGGCATCGTCGTCCGCACCCGCGTCGACCAAATCAGCCGCATCGGGCGCAACACCCAAGGCGTCACCGTCATGCGCGTCAACGAAGGCGACGCCGTCGCCAGCATCGCCGCCTTCACGATGTCCGACAACGGCGAAGAACGCCGGGCGGCACGTCGAACCGATAGCGACAACGGCGCAGCGCCCGACCGCCCCCTCGGCACCACCCTCCCGCTCGACCTGGACGACGAAGACGAGGACGCCGCCACCGACGACGATGCCGCCGACTGACGCCGGCCCCCGGGCATGACCGCCGTCCTCCTCGGGCTCGCGGCAGCGTTCGCCTGGGGCACCTCCGATTTCCTCGGCGGGCGGTTCACCACCCGGCTCCCCGTCTTCACCGTCAGCCTCGCCTCCCACCTCGCAGCCATCCTGCTCCTCGCTGCCGCGGTCGTCGTCGCGCGGCCCGATGCCTCACCTGGCGCCGCTGGCTGGGGGCTCGTCGCAGGGCTCGCCACCAGCTTCGGCGGCATCGCCCTCTACAAAGGCCTCTCGCTCGGCGAATCCGCCGTCGTCGCGCCGCTCTCCGCCTGCGGCGCCGTCATCCCCGTCATCGCCGTGCTCCTGACCGGGCAGTCCCCCGGGGGCCTCGCCCTCTTCGGGATGGCGCTCGCCTTCGTCGGCATCGTCCTCGTCTCGCTCCCCGCCGAAGGCGCGATTTTCGCCCACGGCCGCCACGTCCTCCCCGTCGCCCTCGGCCTCACGGCCGCCGTCGGCTTCGGATTCTTCTTCCTCCTCATCGGTCGGGCCTCCAGCAGCGACGGGGAGGCGCTGGTCGCCGTCCTCTGTGCCCGTTGCGGGGCCGCCATCGTCGCCGCCATCGCCGGGCTGGCCCTCCGCGGGCTCCGCTGGCCCGGCCCCGCCGAAGGCCTCCGCCTCGCTTCCGTCGGCCTCATCGATACCAGCGCCAACCTCGCCTTCGCCCTCGCCACCAGCCGGGGCAACATCGCCGTCGCCTCCGTCCTCGGCTCCCTCTACCCCGTCCAAACCCTCATCCTCGCGCGGCTCGTCGGCGGCGAACGCTTCACCCCGCGCCGCCTCGCCGGCGCAGCCTTCGCCCTCGCCGGCGTCGCCGCCATCGCCGCCTGACGGCTCCCCCTGCCAGCCAGCCGGGCCGAGCCTCCGCCACCCCCCCTCGCAGCGCCAGCTACTGCTTCTGCAACACCAGCTGGAACTCCATCACCCCACGGTCCTCCACACTCAGGACGATCGCCGCCCGTGGCTGCGCGATGTTGTAATCGGCGAACTGAATCTCCAGCGAACCCACCACCACGATGAACCCGTTCTCCACCTTCGCCTCCACCGGAATCTCCACGTCGCGCGTCACCCCGTGAAGCTCCAGCTTGCCCCTCAGCGACGTGCTCAGCGGCTCGCCCCCGGCGAACGCAGACGGCAGCGTCACCGCGTCCCCCAGCGTGAAGGTCGCATTCGGAAAGACGTCCGTCTCGAGCGCCTGCCGCCGGAGCGCATTGTCGCGCTGGCTGCGGTCGCTCTTCAGCGTCTGCAGATTGGCCGTAAAGCTACTCCCCGGTTGGACAACGCCCCCCGCAATCGTCACCGTCCCCCGCACGTCGCTCGTGCGGCCGACGGCCGTCGTCGCGCCTACCTGGGCGAGCTCCTCCTTCACGCGGTAGCCAACGAACGTCTCCCCCGCGCTCGCCACCGTCCACGTCCCGTCGATGCCCTTCTCGGCCCCGCCCGACGCTGACGGTGCGCCCGGCGTGGCAGTCCCGCTCGCCGCGGCCTGACCGGCAGACGTCGGCGTGCGGAGCGTATCCACCGCACCTTCCAGCGAAACCGCCTCCGGCGCGTCGCTGCGGATGAAAAAGAACCAGACGGCGAAGGCCGCCACCGCCACCGCAGCCACACCCCCAGCGATCGTCAGCAGCTTCCGATTCATGCAGGGCTCCCGGGACAACGAAGTCCCGCCTATCCTCGCAAATCGGCCAGCCGCTCTCCGTCAGGGGCCTTTACCCTCGGAAACGGATCGACCAACGAAAACACGACGCGGCGCCGGAAAGCCCGGCGCCGCGCCACGAAACGAACGGCCGAACGCGGCTCAGAGCGCCTCGATGATCGTGCTGATGCCCATCCCCGCGCCGATGCACTGCGTCGCAAGGCCGTACTTCTTGCCCGAGCGGCGGAGTTCGTGGGCCACCGTCAGCACCAAGCGGGCGCCCGTCGCACCGAGCGGGTGGCCGATCGCGATCGAGCCACCGTTCACGTTCACCCGGTCGAGCGGAATCCCGAGCTCCCTGCAGCTCGGGATGACCTGCGCCGCGAACGCCTCGTTGAATTCCACCCGGTCGATATCGCCGGCCTCGATGCCCGCATACCGGAGCGCCTTCTTCGTCGAAGGCACCGGCCCCAAACCCATCACCTGCGGCTTGATACCGGAGATGCCGTAGCCCTTGATCCGGGCGAGCGGCTCGAGGCCGAGCTCCAGCGCCTTCCTCTCGCTCATCAGCAGCACCGCGCTGATGCCGTCGTTCGTCGGGCAGCTATTGCCCGCCGTGATGCGCAGCTCCTTCCCCATCGGGCTCACGATGCCCTTCACCGGCGGCAGCTGGCTCAACGTCTCGATGTTCGTCCCCGGCCGAATGCACTCGTCCCGGTCGAACACGATCATCGGCCCGCGCTCCGATTCGACCCAATTGCCCTCCGCATCGAAGACCGGGTCCTCCACCTCGAGCGGGATGATCTCGTCCTTGTAGACACCCTTCTCGTAGGCAGCGACAGCCTTCCGGTGGCTCTCGACCGCGAACTGGTCCAGCTCCTCGCGGCTCAGGTCGTAGACCTCCGCCACGTTCTGCGCCGTCTGCACCATCGAGAGCACCGGCGAGTAGTCCAGAATCTCATCCGGGAACGGCACCGAGAAGTTCTCGAAATGGTCCGGTGCCAGGTTGCGCTGCTCCGGAGTCTGCTCCAGCCGGCGGCGGTTGAATTCCGTAATCCGGGTCGTCGGGCCACGGGAGCCCCCGCCCAGGTTGCGGCCCATCCGCTCCGCACCCATCGCAATCCCCACCTCCGTGGCGCCGACGGCGATGGACTGCGCGATGCGGTGCAAAACCTCCATGCTGGAGCCGCACTGCCGGTTGGTATCGAAGGCCGAAATCTCGGCCGGCAGGCCCGCTAGCCGGGCGATCGTGTCCGCGCCGATGCCCGCGAGCTCGCCGGCGCCCTGCACATTGCCGAGCCCGATATCCTCGATCATGCTCGGCTTCACTTTCGGGTTTCGTTCGAGGAGCGCGCGCAAAATCTGCGCGCCAGCCTCGTCCAACCGGGTTGCCACCAGCTTCCCACGCCCGCCGCGCGCAAACGCGGAGCGGACCCCATCGACGATGACGACGTTCTGAAGTTCCAAGGCGATACCTGCTTCCTGAATTCCCAAGGCTGGGCCGGCCGAGCCAACCCGCAATCCTGTGCATCATAGGGGCATCCGCCTCCGAATGCGAATCACCCCCGTTTGAACAGACGCGTCGCTTGCCCACGCGTCAAGATCTGACGCACAGGCAGCGTACCGTCGCATTCGCATGCTAGCTCGCCTCGTCCCCTTCGCCCTCCTCCTCGCATGCGCAGCCGCCGGCTGCCTTCCGGGCGACGACCCGTCGCCAGCGGCGAGCCCCACCGTCCCCACCGCCGCCTCGTCCCCGGCGGGGGCGGCCGCGACCTCCACCTCCACCCCCACGCGGACGCCCACGGCACCCCCGCCGGCCTCCCCCACGGCCACGCCGCCGCCGGCCGAAAACCCCACCCCCACGCCTATCCCGCCCACCCCCACGGAACGGCCCGCCCCCCCGTCGAATCCAGCGACCGCCCCAGCTACCGTGACCCGCCTCCCGGCCCCCCCCCCCACCCCCCCCCCCCCCCCCCCCCCC
>NZ_DAOUBJ010000054.1:0-11159 GCF_034432735.1 Tepidiforma sp.
CGTCGAGGAAGGCAGCGTTGGGCTCTTTGAGCTTGAAGACGACGGTCTGCTTGTCCGGGTACTGGACGCTATCGACGAACGCGACCTGGGAGCGGTTGGTGTTCGTTTCGGCCGTCGCTCGACCCCAGGAGTACTTGACGTCGTCGGTGTCGACCGCTCGGCCGTTGACCGGGGCCTTGTTGTGGAATTTGACGTTGGGGCGCAGTTTGACGGTCCAGGTGAGGCCGTCCGGGCTCGCCTCGGCGCTCTCCGCCAGATCGCCCACTGGCCGCAAGTCGGCCTGCTTGACGCCGATGCCAGCGTTGTACTTGAAGAGGCGGCTGTAGACGTAGGCCGAAAAGCCCTTCGTCAGAAAGGAGAGGTTGCCGTACGGGTCGATGGAGGGCGGGTCTCCCGTCGAATCGACCTTCAACACCCCGCCTCGCTTCGCGTTGGCGTACGGATCGGCGGGCGTCGGCGTCGCCTGCGCGCCCGGCGTTGGCGTGGCCAGGCTGGGCGTGCCTCCCGAATCGTCATCGTCGTCGCCGCAGCCCACGAGCGCGAGCCCCGCCGCGCCCGCGGCCGCCCCGGTGGCAGCCCCGAGGAACCGCCGCCGGCTGCGCCGCTCCCTCCAGAACCGGTCCCAATAATCCGACAATGCAAACCCCCTTGCATACGCGCATGTTTAGCCATCGACGTCGCTAATGCGTCGTATAGGCCATGCGCTAGATGCGCGCATCCTGCAGCCAGGCGAACGCCCTGTCAACGCATCGTTCGCCAGTCTCGAATACTTCGCGTTTCCCGCGACGCCTCCGACGCCTCGCCTGCTACCATCCGACCCGTGGCCGGCTTCATCGATGCCCACACCCACCTGTTTCCCCCCGAGCAGGCACGCCGCCGTGCCGACCTCGCCGCCGCCGATCCCACCTTCGCCGAAATGTACACCGACCTGCGCGCAAAACTCGCCGATGCCCCCGCCCTCCGCGCCGCTATCGAGCGCGCCGGCATCGATCGCGCCGTCGCCGCAGGCTTCGCGTTCCGCGAGGCGCGCCATCTGGCGGAACAGGCGGAGTACCTCCTCGCCGCCGCCAGCGAAGCGCCGGACACCATCGCTCCGCTCCCTTGCCTGAACCTGGCCCTTCCCGGCTGGGAAGCCGAAGCCCGACGCTGGCTCTCCCGCGGCGCCCGCGGATTCGGTGAACTTCGGCCCCACAACCAAGGCTGGGACCCCCTCGGGCCCGACGCGCAGCGCCTCGCCCACCTCGCCGCCGAAAGCGGAACCGTCCTCCTCTGGCACGTCTCCGAGCCCCTCGGCCACACCTACCCCGGCAAGCGCGGCGGCATCTCCCCCGCCGAGCTCGGCCAACTCGCCACCCTCGTCCCCGAAGCCCGCATGGTCGCGGCCCACCTCGGTGGAGGCCTCTCCTTCTATCTCCAAATGCCCGAGGTTCGGCAAGCTATCGGAAATATCTATTTCGATACCGCAGCCGTGTCATTGCTGTATGATGAAGGCAGCATCGCGCGCCTTGTCGCCCTCGCCGGCCCAGAGCGCGTGCTCTTCGGCTCCGACTTCCCGTTGCTCGCCCCACGGCGCCAGCTCGAGCGCGTCATTGCGGAACTCCCGCCTGATGCCGTCGGTGCGGTCTGTGGCGGGAATGCCGCATCCCTTTACTTCGGAACATCCAAACCATGAGCGAATCATCGCAACAGGAACACGTCCGGCTGTTCGTCGCCTGCGAACTGCCCGATGACGTCAAAAGCGCCATCCGCGTCGTCATCGACGACCTCCGCGCCCGGTCCGGCAACGCCGTCCGCTGGGTCCGCCCCGAGGGCGTCCATATCACCCTCAAATTCCTCGGCGAAGTCCCCACCCGCAAACTCCCCCACGTCAAGCTCGCCATCCAGGAAGCCGTCCACGGCCACTCCCCCTTCGAGCTCGAGTTTTCCACTATCGGAACCTTCGGCGGCCGCGAAGGCCTCCGCCTCATGTGGATCGGCGTCGCCGGCGACGTCCTCCGCCTCGAAGCCCTCGTTCGCTCCGTCAATGCCGCCCTCGGCGTCGTCGGCTTCGAACCCGAGCGGCGCCCCTTCCGCCCCCACCTCACCCTCGGCCGCGTCCGCGACGAGGTCTCTACCCGCCAGCGCGCCGAAATCGAGGTCGCCGTCGGCAAAACCGAAATCCCCCAGGTCAGCTGGCGCACGGCCCACGTCTCCCTCATGCGCAGCCGCCTCTCCCCCGCTGGCGCCAGCTATGAAACCGTCGCCAGCTTCCCGCTCCGCGTCATCCAGCAGCCCGTCTGAGCTCAGCCCGTCAGGGGCGGCGTCAGCACCACCACCGTCAGATCGGCCGGCAGCCCACTGCGCGTCACCTGCAGCTTCGTCTGCGGCTCCGGCCGCATCCCCGTCTCCTTCAAAAATTTCTCCAGCGGGTCGAGCTCGAGCGTCTCCGGGCCAACGCGATAGTGCATCGGCACCGCCACCCGCGGCTCGACCCGCGTCATCACATCCGCCGCCGCTACCGCCGAGAGCGACCCATCGCCCCCCACCGGCAGCAGCAAAATATCCACCGTCTTCAGCTCCTCCAGCTTCGCCGTCGCCGGTAGCCCGAGGTGGCCCACACGGATGCCATCGATCTCCACCACGAAGCTTACCGTCCGCCGGCCGTCCTGGCGGCGCATCGCCGTCCCCGTCACCAAAAGCCCGCCGATCTCGTACTCTCCTGGCGCGTCCAGCACCACCGGGTCGCCACCCACTGCGCTCACGAAGCTGTAGCGCGGGTCATCGCCACAGCTCAACGTCACGATGTCGGCCACTTGCTTGCCCAGCACGAACCCCGAATCCGGGGGCGGCGGGTCCATGATCACCGTGCCGTCCCGCCCCTTCAGGCGAAAGCACGTCCGGCCCAGAAACGTCAGCTCCAGCGCCACACCCCGATGGTACCCCGCGCCCGCATCACGAGAAAGATTCGGCTCACCTACCTGAGCGATTTCACCGCGTCAGCAGCACCCCGGCACCCACCCCGCCCGTCCCCAGCGACGTGACCAACACACAGTCCAAGGCAACCGCCTTCCGTTCCCGCACGAACGAAAGCTCCAGCCCCTCGATTGGCGTCGCAAGCCCAGCCACCGGCCACACCTCGCCCCGCACCATCCCCTCCACCGCCAGCGCCACCGCCGCCGGTCCTCCCGCCGCCAGCATCTGCCCGAGCGAACCCGCCGGCGCCGTCACGTCCGCATAGTACGCATGCCGCCCGAACGTCCGCAGCGCCCCGAACCCATCCGCCACGTCCATCGCCGGCCGCCCATCCGCGCAAGAAACGAACAGGTCCACCTGATTCTGGAGGTAGCCAGCCGCACCGAGCACCGCCTGCAGCAGCCTCCCCGCCTCGTTCACCCCCGGCAGCGCCGTCGGTTCCGCCGCCGGGTCGAAAATCTCCGCAGCGCCAGCCACCCGCGCCCGAATCGGTGCACCCCGCTCCCGCGCGTGCGACTCCGATTCCAGCACGAGAAACGCTGCTCCCTCCGCAGCCACCAACCCCGCGTGCTCCCGGTCGAAGGGCAACGCCCGCTCCGCGCTCACCGCCCGCAAGTGCTCCAACAACGGCCGTTGGAGCGCCTGGGCCGCACCCGCAATGACGACGTCCGCCTCCCCGCGGGCGATCAGCCGTGCTGCCGTCGTCAGCGCCAGCATGCCGCTCGCCTCCGCCCCCGCCACCGTCACCACCGCCCCGCGCACCCCCAGCGTGCGGGCCACCAGGTGCCCATACGGCACGAACATCGCCGATTGCCCCGGCGCCCGGTAGGGCAGGCCATCCACCACCGCGAACCGCCGAGCATCGCCCGCGCCCTGCCCCAATCCCGCCGAGTCCAGCGCCCGCAACACCGCATCCAGCGCGAGCAGCGAACCGCGGTCCAGAAAATGCACCACATTGCGCGGGATCCCCGCGTGTGGACGAAACTCCTCGCCAAAGCCAAGGCCCGGTAGCGGCTCCCCCGCGTCGTCGGGCGCAAAACTCCCCGCCGCCGGCTCCCCGGCCATCAACCGCTCCCAAACATCACCCGCCGCTGCCGCTGCCGCCGCAACGCCCCACCCGGTCAAGACCGGCCGCTCGCCCCCGGAAAACCCTCCCTCGGCCAGCTAATCCAGCTCCTCGTCGAGAAACTCGTCGTCGTCCTTCCGGCGCTGCCAGAACATCAATACCCCGACCAGCGCACCGAGCAGCGCGAAAATCCCGAGCACCTTCTTCATCGGAAGACCTCCCTGGCCGGTTCTCGCCGCTCCCCGCGGGGACGCGCCCATCGGCCCGGGCCAAGTATAGGCCCATCCTCCGCCCTCACACTACACACCCCACCCTCCGCCCACCCGACCAGCACCATCCCGCCGACCCGGAACCATTCCAGAACTGGACTCGGAGCGGACCGAGACCTACCATCGAATGAGCCGAACCGGTCCAAAACGGGGCCCAAACGGCGCAAAACTGGCCCGCCATGAAATCCACCCGCCCCACCAACGAACTCCTCGACATGCTCGCGAGCAGAGGTCTCGCCGCCACCACCCAACGGCTCGCCCTCCTCGCGGCCGTCCTCGATGCCCACGACCGCCACGTCTCCGCCGAAGACCTCTACCGCGAACTCTCCGAATCCCTCCCCACCCTCAGCCGGGCCACCGTCTACAACAACCTCGCCGCCCTCGGCAACGCCGGCCTCATCGAAAAGCTCGAAACCCCCGAAGGCTCCCGCTACGGCCCCGTCGCACGCCCACACGTCAACCTCGTGTGCACCTCCTGCGGCGCCATCGCCGACGTCCTCGTCGGCGACCCCGAGCTCGAACGCCTCATCGACCGCGCTGCCCAGGTCGGTCGATTCCAACGCCGGTCCGTCTCCCTCAGCGTCAACGGCCACTGCAGCGCCTGCACCGCCCGCCAACCCTAACCACCCCGCCTGTACCATCGCCCCCCGCCGGGCTACGCTGGAGCCGCCATGCCAGCCGCCTTCATCTACGACGCGACCCGTACCCCGTGGGGCAAATTCGGCGGCGCCCTCAAAGACTATCCCGCCAGCGAGCTCGCCGCCCTCCTCATCCGCACCCTCGTCCAACGCAACCACCTCCAACCCGAAGCCATCGACAACGTCATCCTCGGGCAGGTGCTCCAGGCCGGCGCCGGTCAACTCCCCTCCCGCCAGGCCCTCATCGCCGCAGGCCTCCCCGAAACCACGCCCAGCACCCTCGTCAACAAAGTCTGCGGCAGCGGTATGCGCGCCGTCAGCTTCGGCGCCGCCCTCATCCAACTCGGCGAAGCCCACCTCGTCCTCGTCGGCGGCATGGAATCCATGTCCAACGTCCCGTACTACGACATGCACACCCGCTGGGGCGCGCGCATGGGCAACAAAACCCTCATCGACGGCATGGTCTACGACGGCCTCTGGTGCGCCTTCGACGACGTCCACATGGCCAACCAGGCCGACGAGATGGCCGCCCGGCGCGAAATCTCCCGCGAGGAAATGGATGCCTGGTCCGTCCGCAGCCAGCAGCGCTGGGGCGCAGCCTTCGAAGCCGGACACTTCCAACAAGAGATCACCCCGGTCCCCAACCGCCGCGACCCCAACCACATCGCCCTCGCGCGCGACGAAAGCCCCCGCCCCGGCTCCACCATCGAGCGCCTCGCCCGCATCCCGACCGTTTACGGCACCCGCGCGATCACCGCTGGCAACGCCCCCGGGACCAACGACGGTGCCGCCGTCCTCCTCGTCGGCTCCGAAGACGCCGGCCGTCGCCACGGCCTCACCCCCATCGCCCGCATCGCCGGCTGGGCCGAATCTGCCACCCGCCCCGCCGAGTATCCCATCGCCTCCGCCCTCGCCCTCCGGCGCCTCGCTGAACGCACCCACCTCGCCATCGACGACTTCGACGTCATCGAAGTCAACGAAGCCTTCGCCTGCGTCCCGCTCATCTGCGGGCGCGAACTCCAATGGGAACCCGAACGCGTCAACCGCTGGGGAGGCTCCGTCGCCATGGGCCACCCTATCGGCGCCACCGGCGCCCGCCTCGTCCTCACCGCCGCCTACCAGCTCCGCCAAACCGGGGGGCGCTACGCCGCCGCTGCCATCTGCTCCGGCACCGGCCAGGGCGACGCCATCCTGCTCGAACGCCCCTAAGCCCGCCTCCCCGCGCCCTCCGGCCCCTCCGGGTCCCTCCCGCCCGGCCCGCCAAACGCCCGCCGCAGCAAATGCTGGAGCGCCGCCAACTGCCGCGACGGCCTCGCCCCACCCGGCACCATCAGCTGAAGAAACCGCGCACCCCAGTAAAACGAATACAGCGCCTGCGCCAGCGCCTCCACATCGTGATCCGCCAGCTGGCCACCGTAGTCCCGCCGCAAGAGAAAGGCCACACCCCGAACGATCCGCTCGAACTCCTCGCCGAACTCTTCCTGCAGCGCAGCATCCGCATCCCGCACAGCCACCAGCGCCCGTTCGAACAGCAATCGGCTGTCCGTCTCCGCTTCCGGCGACTCCAGCGCCGCGAACGTCGCCCGCGAAAGCTCCGCGAACGTCGTCTCCACCTGCTCCGGGTGCTCCCAGGCCGCCTTCACCGCTTCCGCAGGGAGCGCCATGCACCCCCGCGCCAGCTCATCCTTGCTCGCAAAATACCGATAAATCGCCCCGGGCGAAATGCCCGCCTCCTGCGCAATCTCCGCCATCGTCGCAGCGGCTACGCCCTTCTGCGAAAACACCCGCGCCGCCGCATCCAGAATGCTCTGCCGTCGCGCCGCCAAGTGCGCCTGCGAAACTCGCGCCATCCCTCCTCCTGCCCTCGGCCGGCTCAGTGAACCTGCGCCGGCTCCGAAGGCATCGCCAGTGTAGCGCGCACCCGCTTCAGCGCACGCTCCAGCCGCTCCGCCTTCAGCAGCCGCTCCAAAAGCGCCCGCTGCGCAATCTCCCGCTCCATCACCTCGAGCTCCCGCGTCCGTGCCATCATCAGTTCGTACAACATCGTCCCATCTCCTTGGTTCGTGAATGGTAATTCACTGAATGAATAATCGTTCACTTTTGCGCGACTGTCAAGCCCCCTTCGCTCCCATGCCATACTCCCCCTCGATGCCCCGCTTCATCTCCCTCGCCGCGCTCGCGCTCCTCCTCGCAGCCCCGACGCCAGAGAGCCTCTTCGGTCGCGAGCCACCGCCCACCCCTACCGAACACCACTTCGCCTTCCTCGTCCAGGGGCCCGGCGGCCCCGAGACCCTCCAGATCGCCGCCATCGCGCCGCCCGGCCAGCCCGTCGAGCCCCTCGCCTTCGCCGCCGCCGTCGCGGCCGCCATCCCCGCCGCCACCCCCATCCCCCCACCCGCCGCCACCGCCGCCTTCGCCCTCGACCAGGTCCGCTGGCGCGAACCACGCATCCCCTGGCAGTACAACCCCGCTGGCGCCCCAGCCGCGCTCGAACCAGAAACCGCCCACCGAGCCATCCTCGCCGGGGCCGAGGGCTGGCGATTCGCCGGTGGCACCCCCGTCGAATTCCTCTACAGCGGCCAAACCACCACCCCGACCGGCTGCGCCGGAGACCCAGCCACCCACCCCTACACCCGCGACGGCGCCAACATCGTCGGCTGGAGCACCATCCCCGGCGGATACCTCGGCTACACCTGCTGGTGGCGCGGCACCTCGCTCGTCGAGGGCACCCCCTACTTCGAACTGCTCGAGTTCGATATCGTCCTCAGCCCCGCCTACCCCTACACCG
Source organism: Tepidiforma sp. (assembly GCF_034432735.1). GTDB lineage: Bacteria > Chloroflexota > Dehalococcoidia > Tepidiformales > Tepidiformaceae > Tepidiforma. The sequence goes on from NZ_DAOUBJ010000054.1 coordinate 7,714, forward strand.
CCGACCTCCTCCGCGCCCTCGTCCTCCACGAGTTCGGCCATGCCCTTGGCTTGGCCCACAGCGACCACTGCCCCGGAGCCGCCATGTGCCCGGGCGAGGGCGCCCTGGTTCACCTCGAGCCGCAGCCCGACGACCTCGCCGGCCTGCTCGCCCTCTACGGCCGCACGACCCCGCCCGCCGACCTCCCCGTCCGGGCCCGCCTGCCGCACCTCGCCCGCGACTGAACGCCCCGCCGGCGCGGTACACTCCCGCCATGCCCGCACCGGTCCACCGCTGGCTCACCCTCGCCACCCTCGCTCCCTCTCCGCTCAACACCCAGCCCTGGCACTTCCGCGTCGCCCGCTCGGCCATCGACCTCCACGCCGACACCGCCCGCAGCCTGCCCATTGCCGACCCCGACGGCCGCGAACGCACCATCGCCGTCGGCTGCGCCCTGCTCAACCTCCTCGTCGCCTGCGCCGCCGATGGCTACCGGGCCGATGTCACCCTCCTTCCCGACCCAGCCGCCCCCAACCTCCTCGCCCGCGTCACCATCGCCGAAGGCGGCTCCGATGCCGCCCTCGCCCGCCTCGCACCAGCCATCCTCCACCGCCGAAGCACCCGTCACGCCCTCCACGCCGGACCCTTCCCCCAAAGCCTGCGCCAAGACCTCGACACCCTCGCCAGAGAGGCCCACCTCACCCTCGCCTTCATCGAATCGCGCGCCGACCGACAAGCCCTCGCCGACCTCGTCGCCGAAGGCGACCGGCGCCTCCACCACGACCCTGCCTGGCGCCACGAGCAAGCCGCCTGGATCCGCCCCGGCCGCGCTCCCGATGGCCTCCCCGCCTCGCGTCTCGGCGGCCCCCTCCTCCGGTTCCTCGTCGACCATTTCGATTTCGGCGCCACCACCGCCGGCCGCGACGAGGTCTACACCCTCCACGCACCCGCCGTGGCCATCCTCGCCACCGCAAGCGACACCCCGGCCGACTGGCTCCGCGCCGGCCAGGCCCTCCAACGCCTCCTCCTCCGCGCAGCCCTCGACGACATCCACGCCGGCTACCTCCAGCAGCCCCTCCAGCTCGCCGACCTCCGCCAGGCCGTCGCTGCCCGATTCACCCCCGGCCGCTTTCCCCAGCTCTGCATCCGCCTCGGGCGGCCTGTCGACGATCCCCCGCCGCGCCGTCGGCGGACGCTCGCCGAATGCGCCGAGTTCGCCTCCCCGGCCGGCCCCTGACGCAGCCTCCCCTCACCACCGCCCAGCGAACGGCCCACCCCCCGCGAACCACTCCGCCAGCCGCCGCGCGCAGCCGGCGTCGACGCCAGCCGGCAGCTCGCTCGGCGCGAACCACCCCACCTCCACGATCTCCCCGTTCGGTTCCTGCGGCTCCCATCGGAACCGCTCGCTCCCGAAGACCGCGATGTAGTCCTCCTTGCCCCCCGTAGAATCCGCGTACACCCCGAGCAGGCGCAGCTCCGCCACCAATGCCCCCGCCTCCTCCTCCGCCTCCCGCCGCGCCGCCTCCTCCAGCGTCTCGCCCTTGTCCACCCCGCCGCCCGGCAGAAACCAGCCCGCACGGTAGCTGTGCCGCACCAGCAACACCCGCCCTCCCCGCACCAGAATCACGCGCGCCCCAATCGTCACCGGGTGGAAGAGCCGCCAGCGCAGGCGCTCCCCCTCCCACATCCCCCGGCGGGCAAGCCCCTCGGCCCGGATCAACACCCCGCGCAGCATGCCCCAAGCCTACCCCGCCTCGCCCCTGCAGCGAATCCCACCCGCTGGTACACTCCAGCCTGCCGGGCGACGGGCGTCACGCGGAACACCGCAGGGAAGCCCGGCCTCGCGGATGGCCGCTCGCCTGCGCATCCCCAGGCCTACCATCCCCGGAGCACCCCATGCGCGCTCTCCTCGGCGTCTACGACAAATCCGGCATCGAAGCGTTCGCTCGCGGCCTCGTCGAACTCGGCTGGGAGCTCGTCTCCACCGGCGGAACGTTCGCCGCCCTCCAGGCCGCCGGCCTCCCCGTCCTCCGCATCGAAACGATCACCGGCTTCCCCGAGATGCTCGACGGCCGCGTCAAGACCCTCCACCCCGCCGTCCACGCCGGCATCCTCGCCCGCCGCGACCTCCCCGCCCACATGGCCGCCCTCCAGGCCCACGGCATCGTTCCCATCGACCTCGTCGCCTGCAACCTCTACCCCTTCTACGCCACCGTCACCCGCCCCGGTGGCGTCCCCTTCGCCGAAGCCATCGAGAACATCGACATCGGCGGGCCCACCCTCCTCCGCGCCGCCGCCAAAAACCACGAGAGCGTCCTCCCCGTCGTCGACCCCGCCGACTACGACAGCATCCTCCAGGCCCTCCGCGCAGGCGCCGTCGACCAACCACTCCGGCGCCAACTCGCGTGGAAAGCCTTCGCCCACGTCGCCGCCTACGACAGCGCCGTCGCCGAATGGCTCTGGAGCCAACGACACCCCGGCGAATTTCCACCGCGCCTCACCCTCCCCCTCGAGCTCGCCCAGCCGCTCCGCTACGGCGAAAACCCCCACCAGCGCGCCGCCTTCTACCGCGACCGGTCCCTCCTCGAGCATGGCCTCGGCGGCATCGCAACCGCCATCCAGCACCACGGCAAAGAGATGTCCTACAACAACTACCTCGATGCCGACGCCGCCTGGAATTGCGTCAACGAATTCCCCGACCCCACCTGCGTCATCGTCAAACACACCAACCCCTGCGGCGTCGCCACCCGCCACGACCTCCGCGAAGCCTACCGGCTCGCCGTCCGCGCCGACGCCACCAGCGCATACGGCGGCATCGTCGCCTTCAACCGCCCCGTCGACGAGGCCCTCGCCCGCGAAATCCGCGAATTTCGCAGCCCCATCGACGGAGAGACCCGCATGTTCTACGAAATCGTCATCGCCCCCGGCTACACCCCCGAAGGGCTCGCCACCCTCAGAGGCAAATCCAAAGACCTCCGCATCCTCGAAGCCACTCCCCACGCCCGCGGCGGCCTCGCCCTCCGCCAGGTCGGCGGCGGCTGGCTACTCCAAGACCCCGACAACCTCACCGCCGACGAAATCACGTTCCGCGTCGTCACCGAACGCCAGCCCACCCCCCAACAGCTCGACGACCTCCGCTTCGCCTGGCGCGTCGTCAAGCACGTCAAGAGCAACGCCATCGTCGTCGCCAAAGACGGCCGCCTCCTCGGCATGGGAAGCGGCCAGCCCAACCGCGTCAAGAGCGTCGAAATCGCCATGGAGAAGGCCGGCGACGAAGTGCGCGGCGCCGTCCTGGCGAGCGATGCCTTCTTCCCCTTCGCCTGGAACGACTCCATCGAAAAGGCCTGCCAAGCCGGCATCGCCGCCATCGCTCACCCCGGCGGCGCCCTGCGCGACCAGGACGGCATCGACTGCTGCAACCAGTACGGCGTCGCCATGGTCTTCACCGGCGTCCGCCACTTCCGCCA
>NZ_DAOUBJ010000055.1:0-11806 GCF_034432735.1 Tepidiforma sp.
GGGCGATACCTCTTCGACCCGGAGTCGTGCGTGACGCGAGCGGGTCTTGTCGGGCAGCTCGCGGCGGTGCTCGGCGCGCGACAGATCGACCGACGGGTCGCTTACCTCACGGGAGACACCCCGGCGATCCATCCGTTGTGCGCATCGTTGGAGGTACTGGAGGTGGTGGATTTCGGCGTGAGAAGACTGCGCGAGCTCTTGCGAGCGCGGCGTTGGCGGCCGGAGGTGATTCGGCGACGGGCGTTTCCTGTCGAGCCGGACGAGCTGCGACGGATGCTCGGGGCGATCGATGGTGAGCCTGTCACGCTGGTCTGCCTGACGGCCGGCGGGCGGCGGACCGTCGTGGTGGCGAGGGCGATAGGCCTGGAACAGGGAGAGCGGGGATAATGCGGGCTATGCCGACGCTGCTCGTTTCGCCCTTCATCGAACGTCATTACCGGTCCGCAATCGAGGAGATCTGGCCCGAACTGGAGTTGGTGGTTTTACCGGAGGATCCGACGGAACGGCTCCCTCCGGAACTGCTTGCCCGCTTGGACTTTGCGTACTTCTCGGGTGATGTCTACCCCGAGTACTCACGGTCGTTTTTTGCGGCGACGCAGGGTGCGGCGAACCTTCAGTGGCTGCATACCTTCAACGCCGGGGTCGACAACCCGGTATTCCGGCGGTTCCTCGAGCGCGGGGTGCGGCTCTCGACATCGTCCGGTTCGACGGCCCAGCCGATCGCCCAATCGGTGATCGGAGGGATGCTGATGCTGGCGCGGCCGTTTTTGCGTTGGGCGGAATCGCAGCGGCGCCGGGCGTGGGAACCGGTGCCCGCAGCCGAGGCGCCGCCCGATCTGGCCGGGCAGCGGATGACCGTGGTGGGGCTCGGCGCGATCGGCTCGGAGGTGGCTCGTTTGGCTCTGGCCCTCGGACTCGAGGTCACGGGGGTCCGGCGGAGCCCGCGCCGCGAGGACGACCCCGTCCAGCGGGTGGCCCCGCCGATGGAGCTGCTAGGGCTGGCGCGAGAGACGGATTGGTTGGTGCTGGCGTGCCCGTTGACGGAGGAGACGCGGGGACTCGTCAGCGGTGAAGTGATCGCGGCGCTCCCGCGGGGGGCGTTCGTGCTCAACGTGGCTCGAGGCGAGGTGATCGATGAGGGGGCGCTGATCCGCGCGCTGAGCTCGGGGCATTTGGGCGGGGCTTACCTCGATGTCTTCTGCACCGAGCCGTTGCCGCCGGATTCGCCGCTCTGGACGCTTCCGAACGTCATCGTCTCGCCTCACAATTCGGCAGTCGCGCGAGGAAACGAACGGCGGGCGACCGAGGGGTACTTTTTACCCAACCTCCGCCGAATGCGGATGGGTGAGCAGTTGGCGAACGAGGTTCGCGGGTGAGGGGGAATTGCTTAGAGGCGTAGACAATAATCCTGGAGGTCTGCCAAAATCGCAGGTGCCTAAGCAGTTACGCGATTGGGCGGACCCCCGGGATGAAGGTTGCCCCATGGCTTCGGTGACCCCGTTCGACGACTACTACGACCTGGTGGAGGCGGCTCGCGAGCTATCCATCCACCCTCAGAGCTTGCGGCGGCTGATCAAGCAGAACAAGATTCCGGCGACGATGTTCGCGGGGAAGTATCTGATCGCCCGCGACAAGCTGGAGATGTTCAAGAGCAACTACGATCCGCGCCCGGGCCGGAAGCCTATCCGCCGGCTGCTCTGACGGGGCTGTTTCCGGCTTGCGAACGAGCGCCCGGGCGAGCAGCGGACGCTCGTTCTGTGTGATGGGCGGAAGGAGAGGCTTAGCTAAAGATTTTTCCCTGGCCGGTGAGCACGACGAGCGTGACGAGGACAGCGGCTTCGATGAGGAGGATGCTGCCGCTGACGGCCGCCCAGATGGCTTGCGTGCGTCCTCGCGTTGCGAAGACGGGGATCGTGATGATGACGGCAGAGGCGAGAAAGATGAGCAGGTTGATGACACCGAGGCTCATGGCGCTCATGAGGAAGGGCAGGAAGGGGGCCATCACGTCTCCAGGGAACGCGGGGCGGAGTCGCCCCGCTGGGTCGTTCGAGTGCGGATCATAGCGCGGGGTGCGTAACGGGCTACCCGTTCGACGAAGAGCTGGAACCCGCTACGGGCGTGGGTGTCGGGCTCACGGGTGCGGGTGTGGGGGAAGCGCTCGGCGGGACCGTTGGCGATGGGGATGGGGCCGTGGACGCGGTCGGCGTTGGTGTGGGAATGCCGGACGACTCGGGGGTTGGGGACTCCTCCTCCGGGGCCGGAGCCTGGGATGGAGGCGGCGGCGTGTACGGGGGAAGCTCGGCGAGGTCGGCGGCTGTCGCGGTGAAGAGGAAGTCGCTCTGCTGGCCGAGGACTTCGATGAAGATGGGGCCGGGCTCGAAGGCGATCTCGTTGCCTTGTGGGTCGTAGAAGCGGGTGCGCGCCTTTCGGTCGGCTTTGCGCCAGGTCCCTTCGATCGCTCGGCCTCCGGTGAAGACGGTCACCGGGCCGGCTCCGATTTGGTCGAGGAGGACGTGCCCGGAACCGTCGACGACGAAGGAGTTCACGCGCATAGCGATGACAGTGGTGAAGAAGAGCTGCTCTCCGGTATTGCCATCGACTTGGGGGCCCCCGAACTGGTAGCGGCCATAGGCCTTTCGGGCCTCGTCCCAGCGCCACTGGATGAGCTGCCAGCCGTACATTCGCCCGCTGAAGTCGATTTGGATGCCGCCGGCCGGGCTACCGGCGACGGGATCGGTCGGCTTGCGGAATTTCCAAGGTTCGACCGTCGGGGGGCCCGTGTAGCCGAGGTCAGCGGCGACCGCACGGAGGCGGGCCGTGCTGGTGGCGAGGTTGTAGGGTGCGTAGCGGCTGGCGTCGCGATAGTAGGCGCTGCTCGACCCGGGTTTGAAGGCGTCGAGGTCGCGGATGCCCCATTCGAGGATTTGGCCGTAGGCGTTGGCTTCGTTGTCGGTCGTCGCAGCGCCGGCATGAGCGTAAAGTGCATCCAGCTCGTCGACCCAGATAACGAACGGCGTACGGGCGGAGCGAACTGCCATGACGGGGTCGGCCTCGTGGCGCCAGAAGACAGCCATGAATCGAGTGATGCCGCCTTCGACGAAGGCTTCGTAGACGAGGTCGGCGCTGCCCAAGCCATGGTGGGGAACGGAGTTCGGAGTGTTGTCGAACATGACGGCGAGGGGCAGGAGGTCCTTTCGGGCTGCCCACTCCTCGGCGGTCATCGGGGAGCCATCGAGGAGGGCCGCGTTGGGAACGGGAGTGGGGGAGGCAATTGGGCTGCTGGTTGCCGCCGGGCTCGGAGTGGCCGCGCGGGTAGGGGTCGCGTGCTCGGCATCGGAGGCCGAGGAGCCCCCGGTGGCGAGGGCCACGAGCACCGCAGCGGCCGCTGCGACGAGAACGACGGCCGCGACGACCACGAGGCCGGCACGGCTTCGGGCGAACCGGCGAACCCCCTGCATATCTGGATGCTACCAGCGGGCGAAATGCGTTCAACGGGGTTGCCGCGTTCACGTGCGAGCAGGCAGAGTGTAGAGCTGTGAAGCGTATTGGCATCCTCACGAGTGGCGGCGACGCGCCGGGCATGAATGCAGCCATCCGGGCGGCCGTTCGGACGGCTACGCGGCTAGGGATTCAGGCGGTGGGCTATCTCGATGGCTACGCTGGATTGGTCCGGGGGGCTTTTGTCGAGCTAGACGACCGAGCGGTCGGGAACATCATCCAACGTGGGGGAACGATCATCGGCACCTCGCGGTGCCCGGAGTTTCTCGACCCAGAGGTTCGCCGGCGAGCCGCCACCCAGATGGCGAAAGACGGCGTCGAGGGGCTCGTCGTGGTCGGCGGGGATGGCAGTTTCCGTGGTGCCCTGGCGCTGCAGGATGAGTGTGGCGTGGCCGTCGCCGGGCTTCCGGGAACGATCGACAACGACGTGTGGGGGACGGACGAGTCGATCGGGTTCGACACGGCGGTGAACACGGCGCTCCTGGCAATCGACCAGCTTCGGGATACGGGAGAATCGACGGGGATGATGTTCTTCGTGGAGGTGATGGGGCGGACGAGCGGGGCGATTGCGCTTCACACTGCAGTTGCCGGAGGTGCGGCTGGGGTCGTGGTTCCGGAGGCGCACGAGGAGATCGATTATGTCATTCAGCGCATCCGCGAGACGATGGCGCGGGGGAAGCGCAGTCACATCATCGTCGTGGCCGAGGGCGACGATGCGGGGGGCGCTTTTGGCGTGGCGCCGATCGTGGGAAAGGCGCTGAACCGACCGTACCGGGTCGTGGTGCTCGGACATACGCAGCGCGGCGGCAGGCCCACGATGCGCGACCGCCTCGTGGCATCGGAGGGCGGAGCGATGGCCGTCGAGGCGCTCGCAGCGGGAAGGAGTGGTGTGATGATCGGACGACAGGGTGGCCGCTCGGTAGAGGTGAACCTCCGGGAGGTGGTAGCGAACAAGCATCCGGCGGTCAACGCCGCGCTGTTGAAGCTGGCTCAACAGCTGGCCGGATGACGGATTCCGGAGGCGGACACGTAGGATAGGCAGAAGGCCGATTTGCTGGAGGATATTCGATGGGGACGCTCGAACCGGGCACGCCGGCGCCGCCATTCACGCTGCCCGACCAGGACGGGAAGCCCGTTTCGCTTGCCGATTTTGCGGGGCGGTGGGTGGTGCTCTATTTCTACCCGAAGGATGACACACCGGGCTGCACCAAGGAGGCATGCAGCTTCCGGGACAGTCATGGAGCCTTGCAGGCGAAGGGGGCGGTGGTCTTAGGGGTCAGCGGAGATAGCGCTGCTTCGCATCGGAAGTTCGCGGACAAGTACGGGCTACCCTTTAGGCTCCTGGCCGATACGGACCATGAAGTCGCCCGCGCGTACGGCGCCTGGGGCACGAAGAGGATGTACGGCAAGGAGTACGAGGGGCTCATTCGCTCGACGGTGGTGATCGACCCGGAGGGCAAGGTGGCGAAGGTGTGGCCCAAGGTGAAGCCCGAGGGTCACGGCGGGGAAGTGCTCGCTTGGCTCGAGGCGCATACAGAGTAAGCGACCCGGTCGCCCGTAGGCTGGCTACCGCGTAGGATCGCGGGCCAAATAAACCGAAGGCGGACGGACGCATGTCGCTCCTCTATGGCGAACGCCTCTCTTGCGGCCGGATCGGTCTGACGGGCGACGAGCCGCATGTACCTCAACACGCGCTTCCTGGCGACGAGCCGATCTGGCCGCGCGATCGTGTGGTCGACATCCTCCATGTGAAGGTAGAAGTTCGCCTCGATGTGGAGGAGAAGCGTATTCGAGGAACAGTGACGCACACCGTTGTTCCCCTGAACGATGAGACGCGGTTCGTGCCATTCGACGCGGTCGACATGACGATCTCGGCGGTTACGGTGGGAAAACGGGAGGTGCCATTCGAGTACGACGGGGAGCGGCTGAGCGTCGACATCGGCGCGGGTCGGAAGCGTGGCCAAGAGCTGACTATCGCTATTTCCTACGAGGCCGCTCCGCGCATCGGCATGTACTTCATCGGGCCGGACGAGGGATATCCGGACAAGCCACGCCAGGTGTGGACGCAGTGCCAGGACGAGGACACCCGCTACTGGCTGCCGTGCTTCGACCATCCGAGCGACAAGTTCACGTCGGAGGTCATCGTGACGGTGCCGGGAGAGTGGTTCGCGCTCTCGAATGGCCGGCTCCTGCAGGATCGGAGGAATCGGGATGGTACACGCACCTTTCACTGGCACCAGGATCGGCCGCACCCTGCATATCTGCTGACCATCGCAGCGGGGGAGTTCGCGCGCGTGGAGGGCGCAGCCGACGGGGTTCCGATCGACTACTACGTGGAACCGAAGGATGTCGAGGCGGTCGAGCGCACCTTCGGGCGGACGCCGGCGATGGTGGAGCTTTTCGCGCGGCTAACGGGTGTGCCGTATCCCTGGGCGAAGTACAGCCAGGTCGTGGTGCGGGATTTCGTGTTCGGCGGGATGGAGAACACGAGCGCGACGACGATGACCGAGAACATCTTGCTGGACGCGAAGGCGAAGCGGGATGCCGATAGCGATGACTTGGTTTCGCACGAGCTTGCCCACCAGTGGTTCGGGGACCTTCTAACGTGCCGGGATTGGTCGCACGGCTGGCTCAACGAGGGCTTCGCGACCTACTTCGAGATGCTGTGGGACGAGCATCACCACGGAATCGATCGATATCGGCAAGGAGTCATCGACAACACGCGCCTGTATCTGGAGGAGCGGTACCGGCGGCCAATCGTCACGAACGTATTCCACGACCCCATCGATATTTTCGACCGGCACCTTTACGAGAAGGGCTCGCTGGTGTTGCACATGCTGCGGGGCGAGCTGGGTGACGAGGCGTTTTTCCGATGCATTCAGCGGTATGTCCGCGATCACGCGGAGCAGAATGTCATCACGCAGGACCTCGTCGATACGATTGCGGCGGAGACCGGTCGGAGTCTGGAGTGGTTTTTCGACCAGTGGGTCTACCGGGCGGGCCACCCGAAGCTAAAGGTGAGTTGGAGCTGGGACGACGGCACCGGACTCGCGACCGTGAGCGTGCGGCAACTGCAGGACACGAAGGAGGGGACGCCGATCTTCCGGCTGCCGGTTACGGTCGATTTCCGCAAAGGGCGCGGGAAGCCGCAGGTGTTCCGCGTGGAGATCACGCGGGCGGACGAACGTTTCGTCTTTCCGTTGCCTTGGAAGCCGGACCTTTGCCGATTCGATCCGTACGGCTGGTTGCTGAAGGAGTTGGAGTGGGAGAAGTCGGCAGCCGAGCTTCGGCTCCAACTGCGCGACGACGACAGTATTTTCGGGAGGGCGTGGGCCGCGGCCGAACTCGGGAAGAAGGGCGGTGCCGAGGCCGTGGCGGCGCTCGAGGCCGCGGTAACCGGCGATCGCTGGTGGGGTGTCCAGGCGGCGGCAGCGAAGGCGTTGGGGGACATCCGCACGACGGCGGCGCGTGATGCGCTCCTGCGTTGCCTGAAGGTTCGCCAGCCCCGGGCGCGGCGCGCTGTGGTCGCCGCGCTGGGAGAATTCCGGGGCGACGAGGCGATCTTCGAGGCGCTCGTGCCGCTGGCTCGACGCGACAGCTCGTGGTTCGTGGAAGCGGAGGCCTGCCGCAGCGTTGGCAAGCTTCGATTGGCACGGTCGTTCGAGTTACTCGCTGCTCAGTTCGATCGACCATCGTTTCGGCAGGTCGTGCGGGTCGGGTGCATCGATGGGTTGGTGGAGCTCCGCGACGAGCGGGCGTTCGCCCTCTTCGAACGGGCGGCGCGTTACGGCGAACCGTTTCAGGCCCGCCCTGCTGCTGTCGGCGCGATGGCGCGGCTCGGGCAGTTCTTCCCCGAGCGGAAGAAGGCGCTCGGTGAAACCATCGCCTCTTACCTCGATGACCGCGACTTCCGCGTCCGGATTGCGGCGGCAAATGCGCTCAAGACGCTCGGCGACGCCTCGCAGGTGCCAGCGCTCGAGCGGATGGCCGCGCGAGAACTGGACGGCCGGGGTATACGGATGGCCCGCGAGAACGTATTAGCGCTGCGCAAGGGCACGGTGATGGATGACGAGGTTCGCAAGCTGCGCGAGGAGTTCGAGCAGCTTCGGGACGAGAACGCGAAGTTGCGGGACCGGTTGGAGCGGCTCGAAGCCCGGCGGTGAGTCGCTACCGACCGTCCGGGGGCACGAGGCGAAAGACGACCGCTCCGAGCTGGATGCGCTCACCTCCCGCTAGTCGAAGGCCGCGCTCCGGTACGGCGCGTCCTTCGACGAAGGTTCCGTTCGTGCTGCCGAGATCGCGCACGAGCCAGCCATCGGGCAGGCGCTCGATGCGAGCGTGGCGTGCGGAGACCGACGAGTCACCGATGACAATGCCAGAAGCGCCATCGCGGCCGATCTCCATGGCAGCGGCGAGTCGATAGGCGGTGCCGCGGGGGACCCCCGACTCGCCGGGCGCTTCGAGGACGAGTCGCCATTGGGCGGCGGGGGCAGCTCTCGCAGTTCGCCGGGGGGCCGGTCGATAGTCGGCGCGAAGCGAGCGGACGACTGCCGCACAGGTGCCGAAGATGACGAGGAACATGGCGAGCCTGAGGAGGAGTAGCTCGACGGAGTCGTTCATTCGGCGCCCTCGAGTTCGATGGTTACCTGGCCGAGGGTAATCCGGTCGCCGATTTCGAGGACCGCCGCGGCAATTCGCGTGCCATCGAGGAACGTTCCGTTGCGGCTGCCGAGGTCGCGAATTTCGAGGGCGCCATCGCTGCGGAGCCGAATTTCGGCGTGGCGGCGGGAAACGGATAGATCGGCGAGGACGAGGTCGGCTTCGGGACCGCGACCGATGATGAATGGCGTGTGGGTGAGCGCGACCGAGGGCCCCCCATCGAGACGAAGTCGGAGGCCTCGGACCCGGCGGAGTCTGATGGTCTCTCGTGTGGTGGTCGTGCTGGCGGGGGCGGCCGGGTCGTGAAAGTCGACGGTGACGGCCGGGTCGCCCTCCGGGGTCGCGCTGGCGGGCTGGAAGGTGAGCTCCCAGGGGCCGAAGGGGCGGACGCCAGCCGCCCGGCAGGCAGCCTCGAGCGAGGCGGTGACGGCATCCCGTAGCTCTTCGGCGATGGCGGCGAGCCGCCCGGAATCGGCGGGGCTGAGCCGGACGACGATACGGTTGGGGGCTTCGCCCCCGCGGGCGCCGGCAAGGACGGCATCGACCACTTGCTGCACGAGGGTGGCGGGATGAAGGGCGCGAGGCAGCCCCAGTCGGAGCGCGCGAGCGGCGAGCCGTTCGAGCGAAGAAGGTTCGCTCACGGCGACACCGCCGCACGAATGATCCTCCCCGCGATGGGCGCGGCGACGGTGCCACCCTGGCCGCCGGATTCGACGATGACGGCTACCGCCACGCGAGGTGATTCGACGGGGGCAAAGGCGATGAACCACGCGTGCGAGGTACCGTCCCCGGCCTCGGCTGTGCCCGTCTTTCCCGCCACGGTGACGCCGGGAATCGTGACCCCCGTAGCCTGACCGGCGGCGACGACCGACTGCATCATCGCCGCGACGGTCTCGGCGGTGCTGGCATCGACGACGCGGCGCCGGGAAGGGCTCGAGAGCGTCTGCACTGCGTGGCCATCGCGAAGGGCGTCGAGCGCGATGCGCGGCGCCGGAATCTCGCCCCGATTGGCGACCATTGCAGCAACGAGCGCCATCTGGAGGGGGGTGGCAAGGAGCTGGCCCTGGCCGAATGCCGTCGAGGCGAGCAGGACGGTCGTGCGCGGCGCGCCGGGGGAGGTGAGCTGGGAGGGGGCGGTTTGGAGGGGGAAATCGATGGACCGGCCGAATCCGAGCCGCGTGGCGATGTCGTCGAGCCGTCGCCAGCCGAGTTGGACGCCGATCTGCGCGAAGACGGCATTCACCGAGTAGGTGAACGCGTGGCTGAATGGGTATTTCCCAACCCCTTGGGGCGTGTTGCGACAGGAGATCGGGAATCCGTCGATGATGATTTCGCCGGGACAATCGACGGGGGTATCGGCCGCGACGATGCCGGCTTCGAGGGCCCCGAGCGCCGTTACCGTTTTGAAGGTGGAGCCTGGGGGGTAGAGGCCTTGGGTGGCTCGGTTGAGGAGTGGTGCACTGGGGTCGGCGAGCAGCTCTTCGCCGACGGTCCCGAGGGCGCCAGGGTCGAAGGTCGGAACGCTCACCATGGCGAGGATTTCGCCGGTGCCCGGATCGAGCGCCACAACCGCGCCTTTGCGGCTGCCGAGTGCCTCGCGAGCGGCGGCCTGGACGGCGGGGTCGATGGTGAGGCGGACGTCGTCGCCGCGGACGGGCTCACGGAGGAATTCGTGCCGAAGGGCGCCGGACCAGCCGCTGGCGGATCGACCGGAGAGCACGGCTTCGTAGGCGAGTTCCACTCCTTGGGATCCGTAGCGCGGGTCGAGGTATCCGACGACGTGGGCGAGGGACGCCTCGTGGAGGTAGCGGCGGCCATCGGGCAGGGTCTCGACGATGACGTTGCCGTCGCGGTCGAGGATGCGTCCCCGGTTGGTGTCGTAGAAGCGAGCGAGGATGCGCGGGTTACGGTCTTGGTTCGCAAGGCCGGTATCGAGCACTTGCCACCATGCGAGGGCAGCGAGCACGACGAAAAAGAAGGCGAAGGCGAGCGCGGAGATGACGTGGAGGCGGCGCTCGAAATCCGCCGGGGTCAGCACGCAAGCGATTGTACCCCGGGGGCCGCCCGAGGCGCGTTCGGCACCTCGGGCGGCCGGAGGGGCGCTGCTCAGCCGCGCGGCAGGCCGAGACCGCGGGTGGCGATGATGTTGCGCTGGATTTCGTTCGTTCCGGAGTAGATGGTCGAGGGGACGGATATGAGATAGGACTCGGGTAGTTCGCCGTGAAGCGGTGCGCGCGGCTCCTCCGGACGGAGCTGGCCGCCGAGACCCAGCATGTTCACTCCGAAGTTGTAAATGCGCTGGCCGAGCTCGGACTGGAAGATTTTGACGACGGAAGCCTCGTAGTTCGGCACCTGCCCCTTGGACTGGATGTAGCCGATACGGTAGCCGAGGTAGCGACCAACGTTGTTGGCGATGACGAGGTCGGCAAGCCGTGTGCGATACCGTTCGCGCCGGTGGGCGGGCCCTTCACGGAGGGTGCGGGCGAGCTTTTCGAGGGTGCGCTTTTGGGATGCTGTGGTGCCGATGCCGGAGCGTTCGAAATCGAGAAGGGTCATGGCGACGTACCAGCCGCGGTTTTCCTCTCCGACGAGGTTGGCCGCGGGGACGCGCACATCTTCGAAGAAGACTTCGTTGAAGTGGTGGCGGTTGGCCATGTTGATGAGCGGGCGGATGGTGAGCCCGGGGGTGTTCTTGATGTCGTCGATGAGGAGGAAGCTGATGCCGCGGTGTTTGGGGGCCTCCGGGTCGGTGCGGACAAGGCAGAACATCTGGTTGGCGCGGTGCCCTCCGGAGGTCCAGATCTTCTGGCCGTTGACGATGTAGTCGTCGCCGTCGCGGACGGCGCGGGTTTGGAGGGAGGCGAGGTCGGAGCCTGCGCCCGGCTCGGAATATCCCTGGCACCAGATGTGCTCACCGCTCGTGATTTTGGGGAGGTATTTTCGCTTCTGTTCTTCGGTGCCGTGGATGATGAGGGTAGGGCCGATCATGCCGACGCCGAAGCCACGGGTGCCGGTGTCGGGAGCGCCCCAGTAGCCGAACTCTTCGTTGAAGACCATTTGCTCGAATACGGAGGCGCCGAGGCCGCCGTATTCCTTGGGCCAAGCGGGGGCGATCCAGCCGCGCTCGGCGAGCTTACGGTTGAATTCGCGAGCGAACTCGAACTCTTCGTCGGATCGGGAGCCGAGCTGCTCGCCGCCTTCTTCGAGGCGGCTGCCGAGGGTCTCCTGGAGGAACTTCCGGACCTCCGCGCGGAGGGCCTCCTCTTTTTCGCCGAAGCGCAGATCCATGGGACGAACGAACCTCCGGTATGGGCCGAGCGGTGCGGCCGGGATGACGTGCCTGGCGATTCTGCCAGAACGCGGGGCGCCTGTCTTGGCGCGGGTCAGGAGCTGGCCCGACGGAGGGAGCGAAGAGCGCGAGCGATGCTGGCTCGGGATGTCAGGGTGGCCATTGCGAGCTGGTCGCGGGTGAACGGGCGGGCGGCTTGCAACGCCTCGAGCTCGCCGTGGCTGAGCAGGGCGGAGAAGGCGCGGAGACGAGCGTCGGCTCCGCGGTGGGCAAGCATGGCGAGCCAGGCTTCGGTTTCGGAGAGGCGGCGGACGAGGGCGGCCTGGAGCGAATCGGTGGGGTCGAGCGGCTCGAACTCGA
>NZ_DAOUBJ010000056.1:0-49981 GCF_034432735.1 Tepidiforma sp.
CCCTTGCTATCCTGAAGAGCGTGAAAGTGCTCGCGATCGAATCGTCGTGCGACGAGACCGCCGCGGCCGTCGTCGAGGATGGCCGCCTGGCGCTCTCCTCCATCGTCTCATCCCAAATCGACCTCCACGCAAAATACGGCGGCGTCGTCCCCGAAGTGGCCAGCCGCCAGCACCTGCTCAAAATCGTGCCCGTCATCCGCGAAGCGCTCGAAGCCGCGAACTGCACCCTCGACGACATCGATGCCGTCGCCGGCACCCGGGGCCCCGGCCTCGCCGGCAGCCTCTTGGTCGGCTACAACGCCGCCCGCGCCATCGCCTTCGGCCGCGGCCTGCCGTTCATCGGCATCAATCACCTCGAAGGTCACATCTACGCGAACTGGCTCGTCGAAGGCCCCGAACCTGAGTTCCCCGCCCTCTGCCTGGTCGTCTCCGGGGGGCACACCGACCTCGTCTTCATGCGGGGCCACGGCCAATACGAGCGCATCGGCGGCACGCGCGACGACGCCGCCGGAGAAGCCTTCGACAAAGCCGGGCGCCTCCTCGGTCTCCCCTTCCCCGGCGGTCCCCACATCGCCAAAGCCGCCCTCGAAGGTGGGCCATCCTCGCTCGAACTCCCCCGCGCCTGGCTGCACGGCACCTTCGACTTCAGCTTCAGCGGCCTCAAGACCGCCGTCCTCCACACCGTCCGCGAGGGCCGCTACCCGGTACCCGAAGTCGCTTGGGAGTTCCAAGAGGCCGTCGTCGATGTCCTCGCCGGCAAAACATCCCGGCTCGCCCGCGAGCTCGGCGCCCGCAACGTCCTCGTCGCCGGAGGCGTCGCTGCCAATGCCCGCCTCCGCGAAGAGCTCCAGCGCCGTTGCCCGGTCCCCGTCCGCATCCCGCCGCCCAAGTTCTGCACCGACAATGCCGCCATGATCGGCGCCGTCGCCGGCTACCGCCTCCAACTCGGCGAGCGCACCCCCCACGACGTCGATATCTTCACCACCAACGACTGGGCCGCCGTCTAGCCCCGGAGCCCCGTTCTAGCGCGTGCAGCTCCCCCGGCCCGAGCACGTCTCCGGCGGCTCGTTCGCCGGAATGCGCTCCCGGCACAGCTCCGATGGGATGCACGCCTCGTCCGTCACCAGGCCCCAATACTTCGCCATCGCCTCCCCCGGCGTCTCCGGACCATAGCTCAAGAGCACCCGGCTCAGATCGCCGATATTCACCGTCGCCAGCCCATCGACCGGCACCCCGTTCGCGATGAACGACCATCGCTCCGTCGCCGAATTGCAGAGCTTCTCACCCGAGGGCAACGCGAGGCACGTCCGCTCCGCCGTCACCCCCGGGAACGATGGGTCCGTCAGCGTAAAGCCGAGGCTCCGGAAGAACTCGTCCCACGTCGCCAGCGTCGAGTGCACATGCACCACGCCGAACCGCGGCGCGTGGATGTGCACATGCTCGCTCAGCTCCTTGCCTTCCGTGTCCGAAAGGAACCGCGGCTCGCCAAAATCGAACCGCTCGCCCCGGATGACGAGCGCAAAGTCCGCGTGCTCGTGCGTCGCCGAACGCGGCCCCGCGGCCGTCCACCCCGGCGAGTTCGTCGGCGCACCGCCCCCTCCCTCCCCATCCCACCGCCAGGCCAGCAGCCCGGCCAGGACGACGACCGCCACCCCGAGCACCCCGGAGGCCACCATCCATCCGCGCGGCCCGCTGAGCATCGTTCCTATCCTACCCAGGCCACGCGGTTGACGCACCGTCGCGCCAGTGAGTAGCATTACGCAACTCACTCGCAGAACGGCACCATGACCCAACCAACGACCGAAGCCGAACGCATCCGCTCCTACCTCGTCGCCCAAGCTGCCAAGCTCTCCCTCCCCGAGCTCGTAGAAAAGGTCCGGCGAGATTGCCAGCCCCTCGCCGCTGCCGCCGCCCTCGTGCCACCCCATCGCTTTCGTCAGGCGCCTGCCCCCGGCCAATGGTCGGCTGCCGACGTCTGGGCCCACATCATCGAAATGAACGAAGTCGGAGCCGCCGCCATCGAGGCGATCCTCCAAGGGCACCAACCGCCCGTCCGCGTCGTCGATGACTCCATCCGCCAGGCCGCCCGCGCGCTCCCGGGCGGCCCCGAGTGCCACGCCCGCTACCACGCCCGCCGCGAACAGCTCCTCGCCCGCGTCGCCGCCGCGCGTGGCGACGAGCACCTCCACACCACCATCCGCCACCCCATGTTCGGCGACCTCAACTGGCGCGAGTGGTTGCTCTTCATGCGCGTCCACGACCTCGACCACCTCCGCCAGCTCCAGGCGATCGCCGCTGCCCTCGGCGAAGGAGCCGGCCAAGGAGTCGAAGCGTGACTCCCCTCCGCGTCGGCATCGGCTTCGGCCCGGGCCCCGGCGGCTGGCCCGAGGCGCTCGCCTACGTTCGCGAAGCCGAACGGCTCGGCGTCGACTCCGCCTGGACCTCCGAAGCCTGGGGCTTCGATGCCGTCACCCCCCTCGCGCTCCTCGCCGGCCAGACCGAACGGATCCGCCTCGGTACCGGCATCGTCCAGGTCGGCACCCGCACCCCCGCCCTCATCGCGATGACGGCCCTCACCCTCCAGGCCATCTCCGGCGGGCGCTTCATCCTCGGCCTCGGTTCGAGCGGCCCGCAGGTCATCGAAGGGTGGCACGGCATCCCCTTCCAGCGCCCGCTCCAGCGCCTCCGCGAAACCGTCGATATCGTCCGCGCAGCCTGCCGGGGCGAACGGCTCGCCTACCAGGGCAGCGTCTATCGCCTGCCACTGCCGGGTGGCGAAGGCCGGCCGCTGCGCACCAGCGCCCCGCCTGCCGACGTGCCCATCTACCTCGCAACGCTCGGGCCGCGCGCCCTCGAGGTCACCGGCGAAATCGCCGACGGCTGGATCGCCTCGTCGTTCATGCCCACCCGCTCCAGCACCTTCCTCGAGCCCATCCGCCGCGGTGCCGCCCGCGCCGGCCGCTCCCTCGACCGCTTCGAAATCGTCGCCGGCGGCGTCGTCCAGTTCGGCGACGACATCGAGCGCCTCGCCGCAGCCCGCAAGCCCGGCTTCGCCTTCGAAATCGGCGCCATGGGCTCCCGCGAGCACAACTTCTACAAAGATGCCTACGCCCGACAGGGCTGGCACGAGCTCGTCGAGCGCGTCCAGGCCCTCTGGCTCGAGCGCCGCCGCGAAGAAGCCGCCGCGCTCATCCCCGATGCGTTCGTCCTCGAGGCCAACCTCCTCGGCACCGAGGCCATGGTCCGCGACCGCATCCGCGCCTACCGCGACGGCGGCGTCACCACCATCCAAGTCAGCCCTGCCGGCGAAACGCTCGCCGAGCGGCTCGAAACGCTCGGACGCTTCATGGCCCTCGTCGCCGAGGTCAACCGCGAAGCCCCGGCCCTCCCCTCTGAACTGGCCTAGGGTGTCGGCTTTGCCGTGGGGCTCGCCCCGGCAGTCGGCGAAGCGGCTGGCGTGCCACTCGCGCCCGCCCCGGCGGTCGCCGTCGCCAATTGCGCTTCCACCTGCTGGAAGAGGCTCCGCCACGCGTCCATGTTCGCCGGCGCCCCCGCCCCCAGCGGCTGGCCATTCACCAAGAAGCCTGGCGTCCCCCGGATCCCGAACGAATTCGCCGTCCGCTGCTGCTCCGTCACCTCGTCGAGGTGCTGCGAGCTATCCAGACATTGGTCGAACTGCTGCGTATCCAGCCCCACTTCGGCCGCGTACTTCTTCAAATTCTCGTCCGAGAGCCGGCCAACGTTGAGCTTCTCGTTATCCAGCTGCCCCGCCTCCGCTTGCACCAGAAAGAGCTTGTTGTGGTACGGCCAGAACTTGTTCTGGTCCGCTGCGCACATCCCAGCGATCGCCGCCCGCACCGATTCCGCGCCGAGGATCGGCAGATTCTGGTACTCCAGTCGCACCTTCCCGGTCTTGACGAACTCGTCGATGATCGTGATCTCGTCGCCGCCGGTGAACTGAAGGCAGAACGGGCACTGGAAATCGGCGAACACCGTGAGCCGGATGGGCGCGTCCGCCTTCCCCAGCTTCATCCCGTCGGCCAAATCCAACGGCAGCTCGTCCGCCTTGTCCCGCAGGCGGGAAGCGATATCCCCGCTCGAACCGCCGCCCGACGTCGCGATCACCACCGCGAGGATCGCCCCGAGAATCACGATCACCGCCGCCACGACCAACACGAACGGACGGGTGAAAACCCCACCCCCGCCACCGGTGCTCCGCGGCCCTGGCATGGATTGGCGCGCGGCCCGCTGGGGCCGCGTCCCCTGCGTCCGGCTCATCTCCCGACGCGACTGGCGATTCGACATGGGCGTTCCGTTCCTGCTCCGAAAAATCACGACCGAGCCGCCCGCCACATCGGCTGGCGGCCCTCCCCGGAGATTACCACCCGGCCCGCTACGGAACACGGAAGCGCCTTTACGCCGCACCCGCGCTCGTTAGCGTTCGCCCAACCCGCTTCCCCGCAGCCGCGGATCGAGCTCATCACGCAGCGCGTCCCCGAGGAGATTGAACGCCAGCACCGTGAGGCTCAACGCCAGCCCGGGGAACACCGCCAACCACCAGGCCGTATCGAAGTAGGCCCGCGCCTGCGGCCCGAGGTCGTTCCCCCACGAAGGCTCGCCCAGCGGCAGCCCCACCCCCAAAAACGTCAACGCCGATTCCGCCAGGATCGCCGCCGGAAGCGTCGTGCTCGCCACCACGATCACCAGCGGCCCGATGTTCGGCAGAATGTGGCGGAACATCAGCCGAGCCTCCGAACACCCCACCACCCGCGCCGCCTCCACATACATCCGATGGCGCTCCACGAGCACGCCCCCGCGGATGATCCGCATGATCACGGGCGTAAAGATGATACTGATCGCGATGATCACCGACCGCAACCCCGGCCCCAGCCACGTCGCCACCACCAACCCGAAGAGAATCGCCGGGAACGAAAGCAACACCTCCGCCAACCGGCTGATGAGCGTATCGACCGCACCCCCCAGATAGCCCGCCAGCAGCCCCAGAACCGTCCCGCCGACCACACTGATCAACACCGTCGCGATACCAACCATCAGCGAAGGGCGCGCACCGTACACCACCCGCGAGTAAAGGTCCTGACCGTTCCGATTCGTTCCGAACCAGTGGTCGGCGCTCGGCCCCACCAGAATATCCGAGCCGAACTCCTTCGGGTCCGCCGTCCGCATGAACGGGGCGTCGGCGAAGACCGCCGCCAACACCAGCCCCACGATCACGACCGCCGAGGCCGCGCCCAGCGGCTGGCGCCGAAAGAATCGCCGCAGCCGGCCCAGCCCCAGCGTCGGGCGTCGCGCCGGGCCTACCAGAACGCCTGCCTGAGCCTCCGTAGCCATCGATGCTCCCCCTTGGCCCCCGTCATGCCCGCAGCCGCGGGTCGGCCCACGCGTACAGCACGTCCACGATGAGCGTCACCATCAGGAACGAAGCCGCGATCGTGACCGTCACCGCCTGAATCGTCTGGTGGTCCCGGTCGGCCACCGCCTTGGCCGCCATCGACCCCATCCCCGGGATGCCGAAGAGCTGCTCGATCACGATCGAACCACCCAGGATGAGCCCGAACTGCAGCCCCAGCACCGTCAACAGCGTCAGCACCGAGTTGCGGAACACATGAACCCACACCACACTCCGCTCCCGCAGCCCCTTAGCCCGAGCCGTCCGAACATAATCCGCGTACAGCGCCTCGATCATGCTCGACCGCACGATCCGAGCCACGTACGCCGAAGCCCCCACGGCCAGCACCAGCGCCGGCACCAACAGCAGCCCGAAATGCGCAATCGGATCGTCCGTCAGGCCGCGCCATTGCTTCACCGGCGTCCAGCCCCACCAGTTCGCCGGCAAATAAATCACCAGCGTCCCCAACCAAAAGCTCGGCACCGAAAGCCCCAGGATCGAAAAGAACCGGGCCGTGTAATCGCCCAGCGAATGGGCGCGGACTGCCGAAAGCGTCCCGACCGGCACCCCGATCGCCAGCGTGAACACGACCGTCACCAAGCCCAGCTGCAACGTCGTGAAGAACCGATCGCGAAGCTCCGGCGTGATCTCCTGCCGGCTCGCCGTCGAAAGGCCGAAGTCGCCGCGCAGCGCATTGCCGAGCCAAAGCACATACTGCTCCGGCTTCGATCGGTCCAGCCCCAGCTCCTTCCGCACCACCTCGATGCACTCTTCGCAGGCCGACCCAGAGGCGCCTAGCCGAATCGTCGCCGCATCCGCCGGCAGTGCCCGGATGAGCGTGAACGAAAGGATCGAGACGCCCAGCAACGTCAGCGGAAACAGCGCCAGCCGCCGCAGAATGTACGTCCGCATCCTGGTCCCTCCCGACCGCCTCGGGGAAGCGCGGAACGGGGCGGTCCCGCCTTCCCCTCGGCTCCTTTCAGGCGTCCAACCAGAGGTTCTGGACGCGGAAAAGCCCGGTGCCAGCGTTCGCGTACATGAAATCCTTCTCCGGGTAGTTCTTCACCCGGTCGCGGAACGCCGCGTACTGGAACTCCGGAACCGGCAGCGGTACCGCTGGCCCGTACTCCTGATGGATCACCCGCACCAGCTCCTGCACCTTCTGCTTGCGGGCTTCCGGGTTCAGCTCCTGCGCCTGAGCGCTCCAAAGCTGCTGCATCCGCCCAGCGAACGCCGCCGTTTCCGACTTCGGCGAATCCGGACGGAGGTTGCCGAAGATCGCGCCGTACCCCACCGGAACGTAGTGCGCCAACGCGTTGTAATCCGGGATCGTCTGCAGCGAGAGCTCCCACGCAATGAACAGATCCCACGGCTTCGGGGCCTTCTCGGCGAAGCCCGCCACCGCCCGCGCCACATACGTCGCCGGGTCCACCACCTCCACCTCCACCTTCGCACCCAGATTCTGCTCCAGCTGCTTCTTCACGAACTCCGTCGCCGTCGCGAAGATCGGAATCGCCTGCATCGTCACCATCTTGATGACCGGGAACGTCTGCGGCCCGCCCGCCTCCTGCCACAGCTTCTTCGCGTCCCCCGGGTTGAACGCCTGCAGCTTCTTCAGCTCCTCCTGCGAAAGGCCGTAGCCCTCCTTCGCGAACTCCGAGGCCGTCGGCCCGCCGTACAGCCCCTCGCCCAAGTACAAGTTCTTGATGAACGCATCCCGGTCGATCGCCATCCAGATCGCCTGGCGCAGCCGCTTGTCCGTCCACTTGAAATTGTCGAACTGCATGATCAAGTGGCCGTTCGCCGGCCCCTTCACCACCTTGACCCCCTTCTCCCGGGCCAGCTCGTCCGCCACCAGCCGGTCGATGTTGACGACCGTCAGCACGTCCAGCTCGCCCGCCAAAAACTTCGCCTTCACCGTCGCAGGGTCCGGGATGATCGACTCCTCCCAGACATCGATGTACGGCCCCTCCTTCACGTACGTCGGCGAAGCAGGATCGTGCTGGAAGTAGTCCGGATTCCGCTCGTAGCGCGTGCCCGTCGGCTCCCGTTTCACCATCCGGTACGGCCCGCTCCCCGCGTTCATCACCCGCATCAAGTCGCCGCCGTTCGCCTCCACCACCTCCTTCGCCACCACCGCGAAAGCGCTCGAACCCAGCGCGATCACATTCGAAGCGAACGGATTCTTCTGCTTGATCACGACCGTGTACTTGTCGGGCGTCTCGATCTTGTCGATCCAGCCCCACTGGATCTGGTTCACCTGCGACCCCTTCGTCAGGGCCACCGGGAAGCGCGTGTACGAATAGGCCACATCCTCCGCCGTCAACTCCCGGCCGTTCGCCACATCCGCTTGGAACTTTACCCCCTGCCGGATCTTCACCCGCAGCGTCAGCGGGTCGACCTGCTCGTGTTCCAGCCCCAAGTCGTAGCACACCGTCTTCGTCGAAGCCTGGTACGTCCACAGGTGCGAGTACGCCTTCGCCGGATGGATCGGGTTCGTCACCACAATGTGCGGGTCGAGCCCCGTGTCCGGCGCGGCCTTCGCCACCCGCATCGTCCCGCCCCGCTTGCCGGCCGGCGCCGCCGTCGGGCTCCCCGCCGGCTGGGTACCAGCCGCGGGCGTCGCCGTCGCACCGCCCTGCTCATTGTCGTCGTCGTCGCCGCAGCCCACCGTCAGGCCCGCCGCGCCGAGGGCCGCCACCCCGCTCGCAGCGAGGAATGTGCGCCGGCGCAGCCGGGCGCGCCAGTAACGGCTCCAATACGTCGAATTCATCGGTGTCCCTCCCCGTTGGTCGACCCGCAAAGGCGTTGGTCCAAAAGATTGGCCATCTGGCCAAGAGTCGGGTCGGCGGTATTATAGGCCCGGTCGCCTCCATTGCAACCATCGACGCCGCCAATCCACCCCTTCACGGCCCGCCCGGAGGGCGCTACACTGCCCGACGCTGGCCGGACAGCCAAAACCTTGAGGAAGTAGCCAAATGCCGAGCCTCGCCGAAATCGACCCCCTCGCACCCGAAACGGCAGAGTGCCCCTTCCCCTTCTACGCCGCCATGCGCCGCGAATGCCCCGTCTACCAGGTGCCCGGTGCCGGCTTCTTCATCGTCTCCCGCTTCGAAGACATCCTTCACGTCCTCCGCCACCCCGAAATCTTCTCCTCCAAATCCGGCCCCGGCCTCCGCCCCGTCCCCGACGAAGAAGTGCTCGCCATCATGCGCCAGGGCTGGATGCCCGTGAACACCCTCCTCACCCAGGACCCGCCAGCCCACTCCCGCTACCGCGCCCTCGTCAACAGAGCCTTCTCGGCAAGGCGCGTCGCCAGCCTCGAACCCTCCATCACCGCCATCGCCAACGACCTCATCGACCGCTTCATCCACGACCGCCACGTCGAACTCGTCCGCCAATTCGCCGTCCCCCTCCCGCTCACCGTCATCGCCGACGCCCTCGGCGTCGACCGCGCCGATATGGACGCCTTCAAACGTTGGTCCGACGACTCCGTCGCCCCGCTCGGCGGATTCCTCACCCGCGAGCGCGAAATCGAGTGCGCCAAGTCCATCGTCGAATTCCAGCACTACTTCGCCGCCCGTCTCGAAGAACGCCGCACCAACCCCCGCGACGATATCCTCACCGATCTCCTCCACGCCCACATCGGCCTCGAAGGCGAAGAATCCCGCCCCCTCGACATGGCCGAAATGCTCAGCATCCTCCAGCAAATCCTCGTCGCCGGAAACGAAACCACCACCAACCTGATCGCCTCCGGCATGATGCTCCTCCTCCAGCACCCCCAGCTCATGGACCGCCTCCGCGCCCAACCCGACCTCATCCCCAACTTCGTCGAAGAAGCCCTCCGCCTCGAATCGCCCGTCCAGGGCCTCTTCCGCCAAGCCGTCGTCGATACCGAAATCGGCGGCACCCCCATCCCCGCCGGCTCCCGCATCCTCCTCTCCTACGCCTCGGCCAATCGCGACGAAGCCGAATTCCCCCACGCCGACCAGATCGACATCCAGCGCGAAACCCCCGAAGGCCACCTCGCCTTCGGCCGCGGCATCCACTACTGCCTCGGAGCAGCCCTCGCCCGGCTCGAAGCACGCGTCGCCTTCACCCACCTCCTTCGCCGCCTCCAGAACATCCGCGCCGCCGAAGGCAAGAACGACTACACCCACGTCCCGAGCGTCATCCTCCGCGGCCTCAAGGCCCTCCACCTCGAATTCGACCCCGCCTAAGGAGACCACCGCCCCGATGCAGCTCCGCGACACCCCCGAACAGGCCGCCTGGCGAGCAGAAGTCCGCACCTTCATCCGCGAAAACCTCCCCGCCGAAATCCGCGGCGTCACCGGCTACTTCTACGATCCCCGCACCAACCCCGCCTTCGGCCAGTGGCGCGACGCCCTCGTCCGTCGCGGTTGGATCGCCCCCGCCTGGCCCAAGGAATACGGCGGCGCCGGCCTCACCGTCGTCGAACAGTTCATCCTCAACCAAGAATTCGCCGAAGCCGGCGCACCCCAACCCGGCGGGCTCGGCGTCATGATGCTCGGCCCCACCCTCATCGCCCACGGTACCGAAGAGCAAAAGCGCGAACACCTCCCCCGCATCCTCAACGGCGAAGTCCTCTGGTGTCAGGGCTACTCCGAGCCCGGCGCCGGCTCCGACCTCGCCGGCCTCCAGACCCGCGCCGTTCGCGACGGCGACGACTTCGTCATCAACGGCCAGAAAATCTGGACCTCCTTCGCCCACTTCGCCGACTGGTGCTTCCTCCTCGCGCGCACCGACCCCGCCGCCCCCAAGCACCGCGGCATCACCTACTTCCTCGTCGATATGAAATCGCCGGGTATCACCGTCCGGCCACTCGTCAACCTAGCCAACGGCCACGACTTCAACGAAGTCTTCTTCGAAGACGTCCGCGTCCCCGCGCGAAACGTCGTCGGCGAAGTCAATCGCGGCTGGTACGTCGGCGCCACCACCCTCGATTTCGAGCGCTCCTCCATCGGCACCGCCGTCGGTCAGCGCAAAAGCATCGAACGGTACACCGGCTGGCTCCGCGAGCACCGCCCCGAACTCCCGCCCTCCACCGCAGCGGCCGCCCGCCTCGCCTGGGCCGACCGCGCCGTCGAGGTCCAGGTCCTCACCCTCCTCGCCTACCGCATCATCAGCATGCAGGCCGCCGGCCAAATCCCCAACGCCGAAGCCTCGATCGCCAAACTCTTCACCTCCGAAACCGGCCAGCGCATCGCCCACACCGCCCTACGCATGCTCGGGACCGCTGGCTCCCTCATGGACGCCACCGCCCCCTTCCGGGGCGAAGCCGCCCGCTCCTACCTCAACGCCGTCTCCCTCACCATCGCCGGCGGCACCAGCGAAATCCAACGCAACATCATCGCCCAGCGGGGCCTCGGCCTCCCGCGCGACTGACCGCAAGCCCCAGCGTCAGCGCCAACCGCCCCCGTCCCCCGCTCCCCGCCCGGCCTCGCCAGCGGGCCCGAGCCCTCACAGCAGCGGGTACTCCCCCTTCGCCCAGCGGATGCCCCGCCGCAAGAGCTCGAGATACTCCGGCACCTCCCACGACCCGGGCTCGAACCGCGGATACTCCGGAAAGCGGAACCGGCCCGCCCCACTGCCGAACGCCTCCCCGCCCGGCGCCACCAGCATGTCGTACTTCCGACGCCGGTGCCCGGGCGTCAGATACAGCACCGCCCCCTCGCCGAACGGATGCAGATACAGCACCGGCCACTCCCGCTCCACCGGCCACGACGCCTCCGCGAAGCCTGGCGCCTCGCCAGCGAAACGCGTCGCCATCAGCGGACGAATCTCCCCGAAGTACTCGCACAAGTACAGCTCCTCCGCATCGCCCGTCTCCCACCGCCCCAGCCCCTCGACGAGCGGGTGGTCCGCTACCGGCCATACCGGGTACCGCCCCACCGGCGGGTGCGCGATGAACTGACTGCCCAGCGTCTCCATGTACCGCCGCAGGATCCGCGGACTGTGCACCCCGTCCGCCTCCATCTCGAACACCGCGTTCGTCCCGTGGAGCGCCAGCCAGCGCCCGCCCCGCTCCACGAACCGCGCCAGATTCTCCACCTCCGCCTCGCTCGGCCGCAGGTCGCACGTATACGTCACCAGAAACCGACAGCCCGCGATGCCCTCGGTGTCGCGAAAATCGCGCCCCACGAGCACGCGCACCTCCTCGTGCTCCGCCAGTAGCTCCAGCAGCCGCAGCCGCGGATAGTCGAAATCGTGCCAGTTCCCGCCGCACACCAAGTAGCCATCGATCCGGCCCATTCCGCACCCCTCCTTCGTTCGCCGGCGCTCCGGGCTCCTAGAAATTCACCCGCTTCGTAAAGCCGCCATCGACCACCAAGTTCACGCCCGTGATCCACGACGCCGCCGGGCTCACCAGAAACGCCACCGCCCGCGCCACCTCCTCCGGCGTGCCCATCCGCCCCATCGGCTGCTGCTTCAACGTCGCCTCGTAGAACGGCGGCATCGCCTGCCGGATCATCGCCCAAGGCCCGCCCTCGAAATAAATCGGACCCGGCGAAACCACATTCACCCGGATCCCCTTCGCCGCGTACGCCTGCGACAGCGCATTCGCATAGTTGATCAGCGCCGCCTTCATCGCCCCGTACCCATTCGGCTGCCCGAACGTCTCCACAGCCGCCGTCGTACTCACGAACACCACCGCCGGCGCCTCCGACTTCTCCAGGAACGGCCGCGCAGCCTCGAACCCCCGCACTGCCCCGAGCATATCGACCTCGAAGTTCTGGACGAACCCCTGCTCGCCCGGTGCAGCGCCGCCGCTCGTATTGCTCACGAAGATGTCGATGCCGCCCAGCTGCTCGCCGGCCCGCGCGATCCAGGCCAGATAATCGTCCCGCTTCCCGACATCGACCGCCTCGGCCACTACCGTCACGCCGTGCTGGCGCAGCGCATCGGCCGCCGCCTGCAGCCCCTCCGGCGTCCGCGCGCAAATCCCAAGGTGGACGCCCTCCGCCGCCAGCGCCTCGGCGATCGCCCGGCCGATGCCCCGGCTCGCACCCGTGATCAGCGCACGCTTGCCTTGTAGCCCAAGATCCATCTCACCTAGCTCCTTCCCGGGAACAGCTCCCGTTCGTTCTCGACCTGCTCACGCCAGCGTCACCGTTCCGGCATCCCCGTCCACCGTCACCGCCTGACCATCGCGGATAACTCGTGTCGCGTCCTTCGCACCGACCACCGCGGGGATGCCGTACTCCCGCGCCACGATCGCGGCATGGCTCAACATCCCGCCCGTCTCCACCACCAGCCCCGCAGCGGGAACGAAGAGTGGCGCCAGCGGCGCGTCGAACACCGGCAGCACCAGCACATCGCCCGGCTCCACCTCCGTCTCCAGCGCCGCCTCCACGCTCCGGATGACGCGCGCCCGGCCCGTCGCCTTCCCAGGGCTCACCCCTTGGCCGCACAGACTCGTCGCTCCCGGCCCGGCCGCCGCCCCGATCGGAACCAGCTGCGTCGGCAACTCGAACACCCCCTCCGGCAACCGGTACCCCTCCAGCCGGTGAAACTCCTCCATCCGGTCGCGGATAGCAGCCTTCGCCACCGCCGCGTCCAGCGTCTCGAACTGCCGGACTTCGGCCAGCCGAAGAAAGAACACATCCTCCGCCCGCTCCAGCGCACCCCGCCCCGCCAGCCGCCGCCCGATCTCCAGCAACGGCGGGCGAAACGCCCGGCACGCCCGCGCCCAGTTCGCCTTCGTCCCCTCGCGGCCGCGATTCAGCCGCTGCGCCATCGTCAGCGTCGCGCGGAACTGCCGCCGAGCCTCCTTCGGCAGCGACCCCTCCACCCGCGCCTCCAGCCGCTCCCGCGCCGCCGCCGCTCGCTCCTCCTTCCGGTGCGGATCCGCAGAAGCCGGTGCAGCCATATCCGCCCGCAGCGCCCCGATCAGGAACCCCGGTGCCTCGTCCCACGTCGGCGTCGAAGGGTCCGTCTCCCGCTGCCCACGGAACCCGTACTCCCGGACCAGCTCCCGGTACCCGGCCGCGAACTCCTCCCAGGCCGGAGAAACCGGCGCCGCCAGCCGTGCCAAAAGCGCCTCCGTCGGCAGCTCGGCGAACGCCACCGCGATCGCTGGGCTCCGCCTCCCCGCCCGCGCCAAGTCCCACGTCGCCTTCCCCGGCTTCGCGCTCTCCACATCCCGCAGCGCGCTCGTCAGCGTCGTCACCCAGCTCGCCGGGTGGTTCGGCACGTACTGGTCGAGGATCCCACCCAGCATCCCCGTGTACTCCGCGCCACCGACCGAAACGATCACATGCGAAACGAACAGCCCCGCCACAACCTCGAGGTTCTCGTCGATCGCCCGGAGCAGATCGGCACCGCTCGCGCGCGGATACTCACGCGCCCACGCCTGCCGATACGCCCTCGTCGAAACCGCCGTCCCCCGCGCGATCTCACGCTCCGCATTCCTCCACCTGGCCACAATCCGCTTGCGCGCCGCCCGAGCCCGCTCCACATCCTGCGCCTGGGCCGCCGTCAGCGCATCCCCCTCCACGAACTGCTGCAGCATGTCCGTCCCGCCGCTCACCTGATAGGTCGAGGTAATCGCCATCGACCACGCCACCCCGAGCGTCCACCGCCCGCCTACCACCCCGAGCACGTTCATCGCCGGCGGTGGCGCCGTCGGCACCAGGTCCAACACCCCGAGCTCCTCCGCCATCCGCGTGGTGAAGCGATAATCCCACTGGTTGATCAAATCCGCCGTCAGGGGCTTGATCACCCCGGGGAGCACCTCCTCCACGTTCCCCGTCGTCACCAACCGGTAGCGGGGGTTCGGCTCCGCATCCCACGAACAAAGCTTTCCGTTGGCCATCGTCCCGCCCCCTCAGTACTGCGCCGTGCCGCAATCGACCGAAATGCACGCACCCGTGATCCCCGCGCCCACATCGCTCGCCAAAAGCAAGGCGACGGCAGCGACCTGCTCGACCGTGTTGATATCGCCCGTCGCCGTCTTCGCCTTGAAAATCTTCTCCACCATCTCGTCCAGCCCCGAAAGCCCCATCGCCTTCGCCGTCGCATCCCCCGAATCCCGCACCGCATCCGTGATGATCAGTCCCGGGCAGATCGCGTTACAGGTAATGCCCAACCGCCCCACCTCCAACGCCGTCGATTTCGTCAAACCATTCACCCCGTGCTTCGCCGCCGCGTACCCCGCCATCCCGGCCACCCCCTGCTTCCCCTCCACCGACGAGATATTGATGATCCGCCCCCAGCCGCGCGGAATCATCTGCTGGAGCGCCCACTTCGTCCCGTAGAACACGCTGCTCAGATTCCAGCGGATATCGTTCTCCCACGCCTCGTCGTCGAGCTGCGCCACGGGAGCCGGCTTCGTGATACCGCCCGCATTGTTCACCATGATGTCCAGCCGACCCCACCGTTCGACCGCCGCGTCCACCAGCCGCTTCACATCGGCGCTCTGCCGCGCATCCCCCTGCACGAACACGGTCCGGTCGCTCGCCCCTAGCTCCGCCAGCGCCCGCTCGCCCTTCGCCCGGTCGCGCCCGCAGAAAGCGACGAGCGCCCCTTCCCGCAGGAAGGCCTCGACGAGCCCCCTGCCGATGCCGCGGCTCCCTCCGGTCACCGCGGCCACCTTCCCTTCGAGCATCTGCATCTGCGTCCCTCCGGATGCCGCGGGGCATGCTCGGAGATGCCCCGCCACTGCTGCCGGACGCTTTTACCACATTGCCCGAAAGATTGGAAGATCGGCCAAGGAACTGGCCAAACCCCGCGAGCCGAACCCCGGGTTCAGCCGTCGAGGCTCGCCGAAACCTCAGCCCGCTCCGCGCCAGCCTGCGGGTCGACCCCCTCCGCCACCAGCGCACGCATCAGCATGTCCACCGTTTCCCGCTTCGTCGCAGGGAAATCGAAGGCGCCCGGCTCCAACAGCCACTGCAACGCAATGCCCGTCACCGCCCCGATCTGGCGCGTCGCCGCGACCATCGGATCGATATCCGCGCGGAACACACCCTTCCGCTGCCCCGCCTCGATCGCCCGCGCCGTGTACTTCCGGAAGCCATCCCAGAGCGCCCGGATCTCCTCCCCCAGCCGCGGATCCCGTTTGGCACTCGCCGTGAACTGGACGAACACCTCGTACGGCACTGGATTCACGACCGCCAGATCGACCGAAATCTCCAGCACCCGGCGCATCTGCACGACCGGGTCCTCGCTACTCGCCACCCCCTCCGCCACCGACTCGTTGAAAATCTCCTGGCACCGGGCCAGCACGCCCGAAAGCAGGTCCGCCTTGTCCTTGAAGTGGTACGAGACCAGCCCCCGGCTCACCTCCGCCCGCCGGGTCGCCTCGTCGATGGACGTCTCCGCCCACCCCTTCTCCGCCATCACCGCCACCGCCGCCTCGATAATCTGTCGCCGTCGAATCGCATTGATATCCAATCGAGCCATACGTCACAATGCTCCCGCGGATACCTGGCCTCCGCACTGGTATTGCTGTCTTGCATCCAGACTACCAGCCCAACGCCCTGAACGCCCCTTTTTCTCCCCCAAACGATTCGGTACAGTAGCGCGCGCTTGGACGGCCAGCCAAAGTCCTATCCGGTGATGCCAATGACGCCCAGCTCCGAAACCCTCCTCGACCTCCATCGCCGCATGCTTCGCATCCGCCTCTTCGAAGAGGAGGCTGGCCGGCTCTCCGAAGCCGGCCGCATCCCCGGCGCCCTCCACCTCTACGTCGGCGAAGAAGCCGTCGCCGCCGGCGTCGCCGCCAACCTCCGCCCCGGCGACCAGGTCACCAGCACCCACCGCGGCCACGGCCACCTCGTCGCCGTCGGCGGCGACTTCCGCCAAATGTTCGCCGAACTCTTCGGCCGTGCCACCGGCTACTGCCACGGCAAAGGCGGCTCCATGCACATCGCCGATATCGACCTCGGCATGCTCGGCGCCAACGGCATCGTCGGCGGCGGCCCCCCCATCGCCGTCGGCGCCGCCTTCTCCAACAAATACCGAAAAACCGAAAACATCACCGCCTGCTTCTTCGGCGATGGCGCCTCCAACGAAGGCAGCTTCCACGAAGCCGCCAACATGGCCGGCCTCTACCGCCTCCCCCTCATCTTCGTCTGCGAAAACAACGGCTTCGGCGAATTCACCCGGCAAGAGCGCCACCAGGCCATCCGCGATATCGCCGACCGCGCCGCCGGCTACGGTTTCCCGGGCATCGTCGTCGATGGCATGGATGTCGTCGCCGTCTACGAAGCCGCCAGCGAAGCCGTCGCCCGCGCCCGCCGCGGCGAAGGGCCCACCCTCCTCGAGTGCAAAACCTACCGCTTCTTCGACCACGTCGGCGTCCGCGGCATGGGCGTCGTCTACCGCTCCGACGACGAAGTCCGCGCCTGGCGCGAACGCGACCCGATAACCCTCCTCGAAGGCCGGCTCGCCGAACTCGGCATCCTCGATGCCGCTGGCGCCGCCGCCGTCCGCGACCGTATCCAAGCCGAAGTGCGCGAGGCCGTCGCCTTCGCCGAATCCAGCCCCTTCCCCGACCCATCCACCCTCGTCGCCGACGTCTACGCCAGCTAGCCCCCACGGAGCCCCCGCCATGACCACCGCAACCGCCCAGCGCCAGCTCCCCGTCGTAATGGCCATCAACGAAGCCCTCCGCCAGCTCATGCACGAGAACCCCACCGTCTTCCTCGCCGGGGAAGACGTCGCCCTCTACGGCTCCGTCTTCGGCTTCAGCCGCGGCCTCCTCGAAGAATTCGGCCCCGAACGCGTCGTCGATACCCCCATCTCCGAAGCGGCCCTCGTCGGCCTCGGCGTCGGCGCCGCCGCCACCGGCCTCCGCCCCATCATCGACATCATGTTCATGGACTTCATGGGCGTCGCCATGGACCAACTCGTCAACCAGGCCGCCAAAATGCGCTACATGTTCGGCGGCAAGGCCCGCCTCCCCCTCACCATCCACACCATGGCCGGCGCCGGCCTCAACCTCGCCGCCCAGCACTCCCAGAGCCTCGAAGCCTGGTTCTGCCACGTCCCCGGCCTCAAAGTCGTGATGGCCTCGGGCCCCTACGAAGCCAAAGGGCTCCTCATCGCCGCCGTCCACGACGACAGCCCCGTCATCGTCGTCAACAACAAGGCCCTCCTCGGCTTCGCCGGCCCCGTCCCCGAAGAGATGTACGAAATCCCCCTCGGCCAGGCCGCCATCCTCCGCCCCGGCACCAACTTCACCATCGTCGCCACCGGCCGCATGGTCCAGGAAAGCCTCGCCGCCGCAGAAAAGCTGCGCGAACACGGCATCGACGCCGAAGTCATCGACCCCCGCTCCCTCGTCCCCCTCGATACCGCCACCCTCGTCGAGTCCGTCCGCAAGACCCACCGCGCCCTCGTCGTCCACGAAGCCGTCCGCTTCGCCGGCTTCGGCGCCGAAATCGCCGCCCAAATCCAAGAAGCAGCCTTCGACTACCTCGATGCACCCGTCGGGCGCGTCGGCGCCCCCTTCTCGCCCGTACCCTTCAGCCCCGCGCTCGAGGCCCACTACGTCCCCAACGCCGACCGCATCGTCGGAGAGGTCCTGCGCCTGCTCGGGCGCGCCGCCTGACCATGGAGCCCCACATCCTCGGCATCATCGCCAATCCCGCCTCCGGGAAAGACATCCGCCGCCTCGTCGCCCACGCCGCCGTCGTCACCGATGCCGCCAAGCGCGGCATCCTCCGGCGGCTCCTCAGCGGAGTCGCGGCCTCGGGCCCCCTCCACGTCCAGTACCTGCCCGGCCCCCATCGCCTCGTCGAAGAAGCCCTCCACGGGCTCACCCCGGAGCTCCGAGCCGAACCCCTGCCCATCGACCTCACTGATTCCGCCCACGATACGCGCGCTGCCGCCTGCCTCCTCCGCCAACGCGGCGCCGGCGCCGTCGTCGTCCTCGGCGGCGATGGTACCTGTCGAGCCGCAGCCGTCGCCTGGCCCGAAATCCCCCTCTTGCCCCTCTCCACCGGCACCAACAACGTCTTTCCGCTCGCCTGCGAGCCGACCATCGCCGGCCTCGCAGCCGGCCTCGTCGCCAGTGGCCGCGTTCCCCTCCTGGCCGCCGCCCACCAGTACCCCTCCATCCACGTCGAGATCGATGGCGAGCCGCCCGACCTCGCCCTCGTCGATGCCGCCCTCGTCCAGGGCCAGTTCAGCGGTACCCGTGCCGTCTGGAAGCCCGCCGAGCTCCTCGCCGCCCTCCTCCTTCGCTCCGACCCCGCCGTCACCGGCTTGGCCGCCATCGGCGGGATGCTCGGCCTCCCCGAACCGGCCGCCGGTGCACTCGCCCTCGAATTCGGCGAACCCGGCCACACCGTCCGCGTTCCGCTCGCCCCCGGGCTCGTCGTCCCGATCCCGGTTCGCAGCCATCGGCCCATCCCCTTCGGCGAGCCCATCGAATGGTACGGACCCGGAATTCTCGCGCTCGACGGCGAACGCGAGCGCCGCCTTCTCCCCGGGCAGCGTGCGCGCCTCCTTCCCTGCTCCCGGGGTCCCCTCGTCCTCGAACCCGGCCGCATCCTCCGGCGAGCAGCCGCGGCCGGCCTCTTCGCCGAAGCATCCCCAGGAGCGAACCATGGCCACTGACGTCCTCATCCCCAAGCTCGGCATGACGATGACCGAAGGCACCGTCGCCGAATGGCTCGTGCCCCACGGTGCCCAGGTTCGCGCCGGCGATATCGTCTATCGCCTCGAAACCGAAAAAATCGAATTCCAGGTCGAAGCCGAAGCCGATGGCACCCTCCACCACGCCGTCCCGGCCGGCACCACCCTCCCGCCCGGTTCCGTCGTCGGCTACATCCTCGCCCCGGGCGAAGCCCCACCAGCTGCCGCTCCGCCGCCAGCCCCCACACCAGCCAGTGGGCCGCCTCCGCCTCCCCCGCCACCCCAGGCAGGGCAGGTCTTCGCCTCGCCCGCCGCCCGCCGCCTCGCGGCCGAGCTGGGTGTCGACCTCACCACCGTCCTCGGCACCGGCCCGGGCGGCCGCATCACCGAAGACGACGTCCGCCGCGCCCATACCGCCCCCGCCCCCGCCGAACCCCCGCCGGCCACCCCCGTGGCCCGTGCCCTCGCCCGCGAGCTCGGCGTCGACCTCACCAGCGTCCACGGCACCGGCCCGGGCGGCCGCATCACCAAAGAAGACGTCCAAGCCGCCGCCACCCGGCCCGCCCCGACCCCGCCTCCCGCTCCCCCCGCTGCCTCTACCCCCGCCCCAGGCCAGCGCCTCCCCCTCCGCGGCATGCGCAAGACCATCGCCGACCGCATGCACCGCAGCCTCCAGGAGATGGCACAGCTCACCCTCGGCATGCGCGTCCACATGGACGAAGCACTCCGCCTCCGCGAAGGGCTCATCGTCGAGTGGCAGCCCGAGGGCATCCGCCCCTCCATCACCGACTTCGTCATCCGGGCCGTCGCCCGCGCCCTTCGCCAGCACCCTGCCCTCAACGCCCGCGTCGAGCCCGATGCCATCGTCCTCGAACCAGAAATCCATATCGGCATGGCCGTCGCCCTCGAAAGCGGCCTCGTCGTCCCCGTCATCCGCAACGCCGATACCCTCCCCCTGCACGACCTCGCCCGCGAAACCTCCCGCCTCGCCGAAGCCGCCCGCGCCGGGACCCTCGGGCTCGATGACTACGCCGGCCAGACCTTCTCCGTCACCTCCCTCGGCATGGCCGGCGTCGAATTCTTCACCCCCATCATCAACCCGCCCAACGTCGCCATCCTCGGCATCGGCCAGATCGTCGATGACCTCCGCTGGGATGGCGATCGCCCCATCCGCGCACGGACCCTCACCCTCTCCCTCACCATCGACCACCGCGCCGTCGATGGCGCCCCCGGGGCCGCCTTCCTCGCTACCATCCGCGACCTCCTCCAATCCCCCTATCGGCTCCTCCTGCCATGAGCGCGCCGCCCCCCTACGACGTCGCCATCATCGGCGGCGGCGCCGCCGGCGTCGCTGCAGCCCTCGAAGCCGCCCGCCTCGGCGCCACCGTCGCCCTCGTCGAAGCCGAGCGCCCAGGCGGCTCCTGCGTCCATTTCACCTGTATCCCCACCTCCATCCTGCTCGATGCCGCGGAAGGCTTCGCCCGCGCCCGCGAACTCGCCGTCGGCGGCATCCTCGCCGCCGGCGAAAGCTTCCAACTCGGCCGCGCCAACGACCGCGCCCGGACACTCGCGCGCACCCTCGCCAAGGCCGTCGAAAGCTCCCTGCGCCGCGCCCGCGTCGAAGTCGTCCAAGGGCACGCCGCCTTCCTCGAACCTCAGCGGCTCACCCTCGAAGGCAGCGGAGAACTCGCCGCCCACGCCGTCGTCATCGCCTGCGGCGCCCGCTGGGAACCCCCCACCATTCTCGGGCTGCCCGCCGACCGCCTGGTCACCCCGGATATCGTCCAGACCTGGCGTCAGCCGCCCCCTTCCTGCCTCGTCCTCGGGGGCGGTCCCTCCGAGGGGACCTTCGCCCTCGAATACGCGGTGCTCCTCGCGCTCGCTGGCTCCCAAGTCACCCTCGCCCAGCCCCGAGCAGCCGTTTTTCCCGCCTTCGACGACGACCTCCAGCCCCTCGTCGTCGACCTCCTCGCGCCGCTCGGCATCACCGTCCTCGCCGGAGCCTCACCCATCGCTGCCACGGACGGCGCCATCGCCCTCGCGACCGCCACCGGCCAGCAGCAGGTCGACGCCGCCGTCGTCCTCGCCGCCGATCCACGCGTCCTCGATACCCGGGGCCTCCACCTCGAGCGATTGGGCCTCGCCCCGACCCCCGATGGCGCCATCCCCGTCGACGAGACGTGCGCCACGCCCGTACCCGGCGTCTACGCCGCCGGCGACATCACCGGGCGGGGCATGCTCTCCTCGATGGCGGCAGCCCAGGGCCGCGCTGCCGGTGCCGGCGCCGCCGGCCAACCGACGCCCGTCCGGCTCGGCGCCATCCCCACCCTCGTCCACACCGTGCCGCCCCTCGCCGCCGTCGGCCTGACCGCTGCCGCCGCAGAGCGCGCCGGCCTCCCCCTCGCCAGTGCCACCCTCGGCTTCGAAGGCACCGCGGCCGCAATCGCGCGGGGCGGCCACCCCGGCCTCCTTCGCCTCCACGCCGATCGCCGCACCGGAGAAATCCTCGGCGCCCAGGCGGCCGGGCCGGGCGCCCACGAACTCATCGCCTCCCTCGGTGCACTCATGCAAGCCGAGGTCACCGCCGACCAAATCGCCACGCTCGTCGGCTGGCACCCGTCGCCCCTCGAGCTCCTCGCCGAAGCCGCCCGCCGCCTCGGGACCTGATTACACCCGAAGCGCGTACACCTCGTACGTCACGCCCTGGGGACCCGTGCTCCCCACCCCCACCCCCTGCACCCCGTTCAACCAAGCATACTTCTCGGCCCCCGTCTCGAAGAGCGGCGTCGAATACACCTTGGTGCTCCCATCGCTCGCACGCGTGCCGATCCCCGTATAGGTCATCAGGATGTACGCCCCGTCATCCGTCTGCAGCGTCAGGCGCACGTCGAGCTTCATGCTCCCATCCGGCCGCAGCGTCACCCAGTCGCCCCCCGAGTGCGCCACGATCGTCCCCCGCAACTTCGGACCTTCGAACGTCCCACCCGGCACACTCACGATCAGCCGCGACCCCTGGGGGCCCCCCGGAATCATCGTCGGTGCCCCGACATTCGCCGTCATCGTAAAAAGGAACTCGACCGGCAGACTCTCCAGTGCCATCTCCAGACCATCCTTTCACGAGAATCTCCAACCACCGGTTGGCCAATGGCCCCCGGCCAGCCCCCGGGCGGCAGCCCGCCCGATCCTACCCGCCCCCAGCGGCTTGCGCGCTCTCGTGCATCACCACACTCACCTCCCCCGCGAGCGCGTCATCCCGAATCAGCCGAACCACCTCCTCTGCGATCCGCTCCGGCGGTAGCAGCACCGCCCCCTCCAGCGACGGCTCCAGCCACTTCGCCGGCCGCGTCCCATCGCCCGTCTTCGCAATGATCGGCGTATCGACCATCCCCGGCGCCACCGCGTTCACACGCACATTCTCCAGCTCCTTCAACATCGCGCACGACTTCGTGAAGTGGATCACCGCCGCCTTCGATGCCGCGTACACCGGGTCGAACGGCAGCGGCCCCAGCCCCGCGATGCTCGCCGTGTTCACCACGACACCGCCCCCGCCGTGCTCCCGGAACGCCTCCACCGCCGCCCGCGTCCCCATCACCACCCCCGACGTGTTCACCGCAATCACGCGGTACACCTTCTCCAGCGGAGCGTCCGGCCAGCCCGGCGTATCGCCCGTCATGATCCCCGCATTGTTGTGCACGATGTCCAGCCGACCGAAGACCCGCTTCGCCGCCCGGAACGTCTCCGCGATACCTTCCGGCGTCCCCACATCGCCGCGCACGAACACCGCCTCTCCCCCAGCCGCCGCCACCCGCCGGACCGTTTCCTCCCCGCCCGCAACGTCGACATCGACCACCACCACCTTCGCGCCCTCCCGCGCCAGCCGCTCCGCGCACGCGCGCCCAATGCCCGAACCCGCGCCCGTCACCAGCGCGACCTTGCCCGCAATCTCCATGGCTTCCTCCCAGAAACGAATCGCCGGCAGTTTATCCTGCTGGACAAAGCTTTGGCCAATAGTCCAACATGCGCCACATGGCACCGAATGTCATCCCCGGGCCACTCTCCGAGCACCTCGCCCCCATCCCCACGCTGCACGAAGACTTCGCCCACTTCCTCGCCGCCTGCTTCGATACCACCGCCCTCCCCGCCCCCACCCTCGAGCGCTGCCGCCGCATGGTCGCCGCCCTCCACGATGCCGACCCCACCACCTGCGGCCCCACCTTCGCCGAGCTCCCGGCCGTCGAAATCGAAGCGCTCGCCCGGCGAGAGATCCCGCCAGCCCTTCCCGACTCCGATCGGCTCGCGCTCGAAATCGCCAGCCACATCCCCTGGAGCCACCACGAGCTCGCCGACCCGCCCGTCCTCGCCTTCCGCGAAGCGTGCGGCGAACGCGCCGTCGTCACCCTCCTCGCCGCCCTCGCCATGTTCGATGCCCTCTGCCGGATGACCACCGTCGCCCAACGCCTCCGAGGAGCCTGACCATGTCCACCGTCCCCCGCGTTCCCTCCGCCATCCCCCAGCAGCCGCCCGCCTTCCACACCGTGCTCGCCCACGCCCCCGAGATCCAGCGGCGATTCGCCGACCTCTACGCCAAATTCTGGATGGACCCGGCCATCTCCCAGCGCGACAAAGAGCTCGCCCGCATCCGTAACGCCAGAGTCACCGCCTGCGGCTTCTGCCGCCAGGTCCGCTTCTCGCTCGCACGAGAAGAAGGCCTCGACGAGGTCACCCTCGCCCTCGTCGACGACCACTACCTCGAAGCACCGCTCTCCCCACGCGAAAAGCTCATCCTCCAGTACACCGATGCCATCATCGGCGATCCCGCCCGTGCCACCCCGGCCCTCGGCGCCGCCCTCCGCGCCGAACTCGGCGAAGCCGGCCTCGCCGAACTCACCCTCGGCGTCGGCCTCTTCCTCGGCCTCGCCAAAGTCCTCATCACCCTCGGCCTCGAACCAGAGCGGATGCCCGTCACCGTCCTGCCCACGCCAGGCTCCACGCCAGCGCGCACCCAGCACGCCGCCACCGACGCCTAAGCCCGCAACACCCGCGGCGGCGCGCCCAGCCCGAAGAGCGTCCCCTTGCCGGTCACCGCATCGAAGCTCTCCACCATCACCTCCAGCTGGTCACCATCGTCCAGCGTCACCACCCCCCGCCCGATCGCAGGGACCACCAACGGCTCCGCCCGAAACGCCCCACCCCAGCCCTGCACCCGCCCCGGCGGCGTCGGCTTCGTGAACAGCTCCAGCATCACCCGCCGCCGATAGCCAGCCCGCAGCACCTCGAGCTCGGCCTCGCCCTCCCACCGTCGCATCGTGCCCTCCCTCCGATTCCCCCGGTCGATAGCCGGAAGAGACCGTTGCAATCGTTTCTGGCGCACAGTATAGTCGCCGCACTGGCCATACGGCCAAAAATCTGGCAGAGACGATAGCCATGGCCGAAACACCACCCGAACCCGCGCCCGCCCTCGACCGGCCACCCCGCAAAAAACGCCACCCCCTCTCCGGCGCCATCTACCTCGAACTCCCCGGCAACCGCGTCCACGTCACCAAAGGCGAAAGTTGGGGCATCTTCGATGCCCTCACCACCCGCCACCTCGAAGGCCCCCTCACCTACGCCGACCCACACATGCTCATCTGGGTCGGCGGCAAGCCCGTCGAAGGCCTCGGCCACCGCGCCGAACGTGCCCGCGGCATCGAAATCGTCCACGACTGAACCTTCCCACGGAGGCACCCACCATGGCACTCAAGACCGTTGGCGACCAGGGACGTCCCACCGAAGCCGGCTACCGCTCCGCAGGCACCCTCTACCAAGAATTGCTCGACCAAGACTCCCGCCCCGTGCCGGAAGTCCTCCGCCGCGAATCGCCCATCGCCCCCGGCGTCACCCGCGTCCCCGCCGAACAGTACTACAGCAAAGCCATCCACGACCGGGAAGTCGAAAAAATCTGGAAGCGCGTCTGGCAAATGGCCTGCCGCGAAGAAGACATCCCCGAAGTCGGCGACTACATCGTCTACGACATCGCCCACCTCTCCTTCCTCGTCGTCCGTAGCGCACCCGACCGCATCCAAGCCTTCCACAACGCCTGCCTCCACCGCGGCCGCCAACTCCGCGAATTCGATGGCCGCGGCGCCCAAGAATTCCGCTGCCCCTTCCACGGCTGGTGCTGGGAAATCGACGGCTCCCTCAAAGAAGTCGTCTGCCAGTGGGACTTCCCCGAAGTCAACGAACGGGATTACCACCTCCCCGAAGTCAAAGTCGGCACCTGGGGAGGCTTCGTCTTCATCAACCCCGACCCCGACGCCGAGCCCCTCGAGCAATTCCTCGGCGAACTCCCCCGCCACTTCCAACGGTGGGACCTCGCCAACCGCTTCAAACAGGCCCACGTCGCCAAAATCCTCCGCTGCAACTGGAAAGTCGCTCAAGAAGCCTTCATGGAGGCCTACCACGTCGTCGCCACCCACCCCCAGCTCCTCAGCGGCATCGGCGATTCCAACTCCCAATACGACGTCTTCGGCAACTTCTCCCGCGCCATCACCCCCAACGGCACCCCCAGCCCCCACCTGCGCGAAACCCCCAGCCAGCAAGACATGCTCGATGCCATGTTCGACCGCAACCTCGATACCCCGCCCCTCGCCGAAGTCCCACCCGGCATGAGCGCCCGCCAATTCGCCGCCATGCTCAGCCGCGAAGGCATGCGGGCCGTCATCGGCGACGACGCCGACACCTACTGCGACGCCGAATACCTCGATTCCTTCTACTTCACCGTCTTTCCCAACTTCCACCCCTGGGGGGCCTTCAACCGGATCACCTACCGCTTCCGCCCCCACGGAGACAACCCAGACGAATGCATCATGGAGTGCATGTTCCTCGCCCCCTGGCCCAAAGGCGAGCCCAAGCCCCCCGCAGCCCCCATCCACTGGCTCGGCCCCGATGACGACTGGGCCGACGCCCCAGAACTCGGCATGCTCGCCCGCGTCTTCAACCAGGACACCTTCAACATCCCCAAAGTCCAGATCGGCCTCAAAACCATGAAACGGCCCGAAGTCGTCTTCGCCAGCTACAACGAAACCAAAATCCGCCACTTCCACCAGCTCTACGACCGCTGGATGGAGCTCGAATAGCGGCTATGCCCGCGCCCTGCGCGCTCGCCTGGTTCGAAAACCCACCCACCCCCGAGACGCTCGCCGAGGCTCTCGCCCAGGCGGCATCCGCCACCGCCGCCGAATCCGAACAACTCCTGCGCGCCCTCGAAAGCGCCCGCTCCCACCTCGAAACCACCGCTCGCCGGGCGTTTCGACACGCGCCCCTCGGCCAGACCACCGCCGCCTTCCACAGCGCCCTGCCCGACCTTCGCCCCTTCGTCCTGTACCGCCTGCCCGGCCTCCTTCGCGAGGCCGGGCTGTACACCGCCGACGAACTCCGCAGCCACGCCGCCGCCGCCCCGCCCGCCTGGCTCGCCCGCGAAGCCACCCGCCAGCTCGCCATCCTCGCCGCCGTCCACGCCACAGTCCGCCGCCTCCAGACAGGCCAACTCCCCCCGGCCGCCTTCCCCGAAGCCATCCGCCGGGCCGCCCGCGAAGTCGCCGCCATTCGGCCCGCCCCACCCCCGCCCAGCCCCCAGGAGGACCCACCATGACCGCACCCACCACCCGTCACTACACCAACTGGCGCGACGAATTCGAAGCACGCAAAAAGAGCCCCGCCGAAGCCCTCCAGATCGTCCAGAACGGCCACCTCGTCGGACTCGGCATCCTCTGCCCAGGCATCCTCACCCAAGCCCTCCTCGAACGCGCCCGCCAGCTCGACCGCGTCGATATCCGCTGCCTCGCCCCACGCGAAGTGCCCATCTTCTCTCCCGATGGCCCCAAAGGCGAAAAAGAGATCGAGCTCTTCATCGGCGATGCCCTCCGCCCCGCACACGACCAGCGCATCGCCACCTACCTCCCCAACACCTTCATGCTCGGCTTCAAAGCCTTCGATGCCGGCCGCCCCGAAGCCCGTATCCCCGATGTCTTCCTCGTCGCCGTCTCTCCGCCCAACGAAAAAGGCTACGTCAACTTCGGCCCCCACATGTGGCACAAAAAAGCCTACGTCCGCCGCTGCCGCCACACCATCGCCGCCATCGACCCCAACATCCAGCCCGTCTACGGCGACACCTGGATCCACATCTCCGAAATCGAAACCTTCGTCGATGGCTACATCCAACCCGTCGACCTCCCCGCCGTACGCCAGCGCATCGAAACCCAGGCACCACCCGAACACCGCGCCGCCCTCCTCGACATCCTCCAGCAAGCATCGCCCGACCAAGTCGCCCTCGTCGAAGACATGTTCCACCTCATGCCGCCGGGCATTCTCCAGCAAGCCTTCGGCCTCGCCGACGTCGACCCCGCCGCCCAAGCCATCGCCGACCACCTCAAGACCCTCATCCGCGACGGCGACACCATCCAAGTCGGCGTCGGCCAGCCCAGCTCCCTCATGTTCAAAGCCGGAGCCTTCGACCACGCCCACGACCTCGGCCTCCACACCGAGCTCGGCTCACCCGGCCTCGCCCGCCTCTGGGAAAAAGGCGTCCTCACCGGCGCCCGCAAATCCATCCACCGCGGCCGCGCCGTCGCCACCGCCTGGACCGGCTGCGACGGGACCGACCTCCGCATCATCGCCGAAAACCCCGCCTTCGAACTGTACGACTCCAACTACCTCCTCAACCCCCTCCTGATGGCTCAGAACCGCCAGATGACCTCCATCAACAGCGCCGTCGCCGTCGACCTCCTCGGCCAAGTCGCCAGCGAAGATCGATTCGGCGGCCACATGGTCAACGGCACCGGCGGCCAGCCCGACGCCCACCTCTCCGCCGCCCTCTGCCCCGACGGCCGGGCCATCACCGTCCTCCGGTCCACCGCCCTCGATGGCACCATCTCCAAGATCGTCGCCCAGCACCCCGAAGGCACCCTCGTCACCGTCCCCCGCTACCTCGCCGACACCGTCATCACCGAATACGGCATCGCCCGTCTGCTCGATAAGAACCAC
The DNA here is from genome assembly GCF_034432735.1 of Tepidiforma sp. GTDB lineage: Bacteria > Chloroflexota > Dehalococcoidia > Tepidiformales > Tepidiformaceae > Tepidiforma. The sequence goes on from NZ_DAOUBJ010000056.1 coordinate 28,034, forward strand.
CGCCAGCGCGCCGAAGAGCTCATCGCCATCGCCCATCCCGACTACCGCGCCGAACTGCGCGCCCAGGCAAAACAGCTCTGGGGCACCCTCCCATGAGCTCCGAGCCCACCACCCCAGCCCCACCCACCACCCACCCCGCCCGCCGGCTCGCCGGCAAAATCGCCGTCGTCCTCGGCGCATCCTCCGGCCTCGGCCGCGCCGCCGCCCTCCGCTTCGCCAGCGAAGGGGCCACCGTCATCGCCGCCGCCCGCCGGCTGCCAGCGCTCGAAACCCTCGCCCGCGAATGCAACGCCATCCCCGTCCCCTGCGACATCACCCGCGACGACCAAGTCGCCGCGCTCGCCCAGCTCGCCCTCGAGCGATACGGCACCCTCGACATCGCCCTCAACACCGCCGGCTTCGAGCAAAGCACCCCCATCCGCGACCTCACCCCCGAGCGGCTCCACGCCATGGCCAGCGTCCAATTCCTCGGCGCCGTCTCCTTCATCCGCCACATGGCCAACGCCATGGCTGCTAGCGGCGGCGGCTCCCTCATCACCATCTCCTCCATCACCGCCCGGCTCGTCGGCGAAGGCCTCGCCGCCTACGGCGGCTCCAAAGCCGCCATCGACCACATCACCCGCATCGCCGCCCTCGAATACGGCCCCCACGGCGTCCGCGTCAACGTCGTCTCCCCCGGCCTCATCGAAACCCCCATGACCGCCCACATGTTCGTCCCCCCCGTCGTTCGCGCCTTCATCCGCGAAACCCCACTCCGCCGCATGGGCACCGTCGACGACGTCGTCGAAGCCATCACCTGGCTCGCCTCCGATGCCGCCAGCTTCATCACCGGCCACGACCTCCCCGTCGATGGCGGCCAACTCACCCGCCGCCTCCCCGATCGCGACGACTTCCTCGCCTCTCGATAATTGTTGACTTCCTCACTCGACTTTCTTCGGACCGCGCCGTAAAGTAGAAACCAGCGGCCCAGCCGCAATCCTCCCCGAACCCAACGGAGCATTCGCCATGACCGACGCCGATATCGCCACCCGCGGATACGCCCACCCTGAAGTCCTCGTCAGCACCCAGTGGGTCGCCGACCACCTCGACGACCCCACCATTCGCATCATCGAATCCAACGAAGACCCCCTCCTCTACCCCTCCGGCCACATCCCCGGCGCCGTCCAAGTCGACTGGGCAGCCGACCTCAACGACCCCCTCCGCCGCGACTACCTCGACCGCGTCGGATTCGAAAAACTCGCCAGCCGCATCGGCATCACCCCCCAAACCACCGTCATCTTCTACGGCGACAAAAACAACTGGTGGGCCTGCTACGCCTTCTGGGTCTTCCAGCTCTTCGGCCACACCAACGCCAAAGTCATGGACGGCGGCCGCCTCAAATGGGAAAAAGAAGGCCGCCCCCTCACCAGAGAAGTCCCCACCTACCCGCCCACCGAATACCGCGCCCCCGAACGCGACGACACCAAAATCCGCATCTTCCGCGACGAAGTCCTCAAAAAGCTCGGCACCGGCGTCAAGCTCGTCGACGTCCGCAGCCCCCAGGAATACACCGGCGAACGCACCCACATGCCCGAATACCCCCAGGAAGGCGTCCTCCGCGGCGGCCACATCCCCGGCGCCAAAAACGTCCCCTGGGCACGCGCCGCCAACCCCGAAGACGGCACCTTCAAATCCGCCGAAGAACTCCGCGCCATCTACGAACAAGAACAGGGCCTCTCGCCCAACGACGAAGTCATCGCCTACTGCCGCATCGGCGAACGCAGCTCCCACACCTGGTTCGTCCTCAAATACCTCCTCGGCTACCCCAACGTCCGCAACTACGACGGCTCGTGGACCGAGTGGGGCAACTCCGTCGGCGTCCCCATCGAACGCTGACATTCGCTACCCTGGAATCGAGACCAGCGGCGGGCGGCCCGGCTGCCCGCCGCACCATTCCCCGGAGCACCCCATGGCCCAGCCCCCCAAAGCCTTCCAGCAGGTCATCGAAGACTTCGCCTTCGCCGACCGCCAAGAGCGGATCGACCTGCTCATCGAATACGCCGACCGATTCCAGGAAGTCCCCGAGCGCATCGCCACCCGCCCCTTCCCCGAAGAACACCACGTCCAAAAATGCGAGTCCGACGCCTACGTCTGGGCCGAAGACCTCCCCGACGGCACCCTCAAATTCCACTTCGCCGTCGAAAACCCCCAAGGGCTCTCCGCCAAAGCCTGGGCCGTCATCCTCGACGAGACCCTCTCCGGCCAGCCCCTCGAACAAGTCGCCGCCGTCCCCTGCGACGCCGTCTTCACCGTCTTCGGCAAAGAAGTCTCCATGGGCAAAGGCATGGGCCTCATGGGCATCGCCGACATGGTCACCACCTTCGCCCGCCAACGCCTCGCCGCCCGCCAGGCCGCCAACACCCCCAGCACCACGTAACACAAATGTTCGTTGACCGCCGCCCAGCCCGGACGTAGCATCGAACGAGCAACGCGGGACGCAGGAGGCCATGCCGAAATTCATCTTCGTCACCGGCGGCGTCGTCAGCTCGGTCGGCAAAGGAATCACCACCGCCAGCCTCGGCCGCATCCTCAAATCCCGCGGCATCCAAGTCTCCATCCAAAAACTCGACCCCTACCTCAACGTCGACCCCGGCACCATGTCCCCCTACCAACACGGGGAAGTCTTCGTCACCGTCGACGGCGCTGAAACCGACCTCGACCTCGGCCACTACGAACGGTTCATCGACCAAGACCTCACCGCCGCCTCCTCCGTCACCTCCGGCCAAGTCTACCTCGCCGTCCTCGAACGCGAACGCCGGGGCGACTACCTCGGCGGCACCATCCAGCAAGTCCCCCACCTCACCAACGAAATCAAAGCCCGCATCTACAGCGTCGCCGAACAGACCCGCTGCGATGTCCTCATCTGCGAAGTCGGCGGCACCGTCGGCGACATCGAAGGCGAAACCTTCATCGAAGCCATCCGCCAAATCCGCCACGAACAACCACGCGACACCTGCCTCAGCGTCCACGTCTGCTTCCTCCCTTGGGTCGGCGCCACCGGCGAACTCAAGACCAAACCCACCCAACACTCCGTTCGCGAACTTCGCTCCAAAGGCATCCAGCCCGACGTCATCGTCCTCCGTAGCGATCACCCCGTCCCCCGCGACATCACCGACAAGGTCGCCCTCTTCTGCGACGTCGAACCACGCGCCGTCATCCCCATGGAGACCGCCGAAACCATCTACGAAGTCCCCATCACCCTCGAAGAACGCGGGCTCGGCGACTTCGTCCTCGACCGCCTCGGGCTCACCGGCCAGCGCGACCTCGCCGAATGGCGCGCCCTCGTCCACCGCCTCAAACACCCCCGCCACACCACCGAAATCGCCGTCGTCGGCAAATACGTCGAACTCCGCGACGCCTACATCTCCGTCAAAGAAGCCCTCGTCCACGCCGGCATCGCCCACGAAGCCGAAGTCGCCATCCGCTGGGTGCCCGCCGAAGCCCTCGAATCCCGCCCCCCCGCCGACCTCCTCGCCGGCGTCGCCGGTGTCGTCGTCCCCGGCGGCTTCGGCGAACGCGGCTGGGAAGGCAAAATCCGAGCCGCCGAATACTGCCGCGCCACCCGCACCCCCTACCTCGGGCTCTGCCTCGGCATGCAAGCCCTCGTCACCGAATTCGCACGCAACGCCGCCGGACTCGTCGGCGCCAACAGCACCGAATTCGACCCCGAGACCCCGCACCCCGTCATCAGCCTCCTCGAAGAACAACACGGCGTCGTCAACCTCGGCGGAACCATGCGCCTCGGCGCCTACCCCTGCCGCCTCCTCCCTGGGAGCGTCGCCCAGCGCGCCTACGGCGCCGACCTCGTCAGCGAGCGCCACCGCCACCGCTGGGAGTTCAACAACGCCTACCGGCCCCGCCTCCAAGCCGCCGGGCTCCGCGTCAGCGGCACCTCCCCCGATGGCGCCCTCGTCGAAATCTCCGAAGTCGTCGACCATCCATTCATGCTCGGCACCCAGTTCCACCCCGAGCTCCAAAGCCGGCCCAATCGGCCACACCCGCTCTTCCGTGCCTTCATCGGCGCCGCCCTTGCCCATCAGCCCGCCGGGGCCGCAGCACCCGCTACCGCCTGACCCCGACCGTCCTACTCCAGGTGGAGAGCCCGGCGCACATCAGGGTGCTGAAGGTCCAGCTCGAACGTCTTGTACTCGTAGACCGCCCCCGTATCCGGCGCATGCCCCGTCCGCACCTCGCCGGTACGCAACACACCCCATGCAATCATGCTGCTCACCAAATTCTTCACGTCCGTCTCCTCACGGCGGACCACCGGCTTCAACGTCTCCACGATGCGATTGAACGTCAGCCAGCCAACCCCCGGCCTGTTCCGCTCGTCGTGCACCGCCACGATCACCTGGTGCCGCTGATCCTCCCCCAAGTCGCTGTAGTTGAACCGCGTGTAGTCGTACTTCGCCGGCTCCTGCCCCACATTCCGCGAGCGCACCATCACCTCCGAGACCTCCGAGCGCTCGTTCGGCAAAAACAGCCAATCCGTAAAATCCGCGTTCACCATCCGGATCAGCCCCGCCTCGTGCAGCGCCCGGGCAAAATCACCGGCCCGCCCACGCGCCAAGCGCTGAAAATCCGCCTGCGGCATCCGCTTCTGCAGCTCCTGCCCCACCAGCGAAAGCGGCAGATCGCGGCCGTTCTTCCGAAAATCCTCCACCACCGCCATCATCGCCCCGAGAACATCCACGATCTCGCGCGGCTCCGCCGTCAGCGGGCCCTTCGCCTGCGCAAGCTCCAGCGCACGAGCCGCCGCCCCCGCCAGCCTCGGATCGATCTTCGCCACCACCACCGGCTCCTTCGGCGCCGCACCACCCACCCCATCCACCTCCGGATCCACATCCAGGTCGTAATAGAGCACCACATCCGCCTGCTGAACCAGCTGCCCCGACGTCGCCCACGAAACCCCGATCACCACCACCCGCCTCCCCCGCGCCCGCAGCAACATCACCACATGGAAAAAACTGTGATCCCCCGACGCGATCACGAACGTGCCGATGTTCGGATAGAGGTGGCTCGCCTCCACACAATCCACCGCCAGCTTCACATCCACCGAATTCTGGATCCGCGCATCCCCCTCCGCCGTCGTGTACCGGCGCGTCAGCACATAGACCGGCTCCAGCCCCGCCGTGTACAACGATGCAGGATCACCCGCATGCACCGGGTCCATCCAATCCGCGTACGCCCGCGCATACGCCACCCGGCCGAACCGCTCCGCCGCCTCACGTAGCGCCGTCACGTTCGGCCGCCGGTTCCGCTGCTGCAGACTGAACTTCAAATTCTCCCAATCCACCAGGAGGGCCACATCCTCCTGGCCGCCGCCGGCCGCACCCTCTCGCATACCCCCATCCTACCCGATCGCCCTCCCCGCCTCATGCCCCACGCTCATGTGTCATTCCTGTCACTAGACATTAGGTACGCCTAATTTCTAGAGTACGGTCATCAGCTGCGAGATAACATCGCACGTCATCCTCGAGGAATGCGCATGATCTACGCCCTGCTCATCACCTTCCGCGAAGGCCTCGAAGCCGCCCTCATCCTCGGCATCGTCCTCTCCTACCTCCACCGCGCCGCACCCAGGGCAACCACCCGCCCCGTCTGGCTCGGCGCCAGCCTCGCCGGCATCGTCAGCATCGGCGCAGCGCTCGCCCTCGAGCTCCTCGCCCTCGAACTCCCCGGACGCTGGCAGGAAGCCATCGAAGGCGGAGCCATGCTCCTCGCCGCCGCCGTCCTCACCTGGATGCTCGCCTGGATGCGCCGCCAGTCCGCCACCATCGGCCGCGAACTCCGCCAGCGCGTCGACCTCGCCCTCGATACCGGCTCCGGCTTCGCCCTCGGCCTCCTCGCCTTCAGCGCCGTCGGCCGTGAAGGCCTCGAAACCGCCCTCTTCCTCTTCGGTGGCAGCGGCCGCGCCGAATCCATCGGTGCCTACTGGTTCGGCGCCATCGCCGGCCTCGCCCTCGCCACCGTCGCCGGCATCGCCATCTATCGCGGCTCCGCCGCCATCCCCCTCCGCAGCTTCTTCAACGTCACCGCCATCGCCCTCATCCTCCTCGCAGCCGGCATGATTCCCAACGCGCTCGAAGAACTCCACGAAGCCGACCTCCTCTTCGGGCTCGGTCCGCGCCTCTGGGACACCTACACCCTTCTGCCCGACAACTACGGCGCCGGCCGCTTCCTCGCAACCCTCCTCGGCTACGACGCGAGCCCCTTCGCCGGCCAGGTCATCGCCTACGCGAGCTACCTCCTTCTCGCTGTCGCCATCTTCATCCTCGCCGGCCGGCCCGCCGCCCGCCCGGCAGCCACCCCCGGAGTCCCCGCCGCATGAACCACCGCACCATCCTCGCCCGGCTCGCCCTTCCCCTCGCCCTGGCCGCCCTCGCCGCAGCCTCCGTCGCCTGCTCCGGCCAAGAAGGCCGACGAATCGACATCCTCGCCGGCGACCGCCCCGATGGCACCATGTATTTCCAGCCCGCCACCCTCCAGCTCGCCCCAGGCGAAAAAGTCACCTTCTACGTCGAGAACCAAGGCAGCGGCGACCACGAATTCGAAAGCGACGAAGCCGGCATCGACGAAGTCGTCATCCCCGCCGGCAAAACCCGCAAAATCACCTGGACGGCCCCCAAGAGCGGCCAATACCCCATCTACTGCGACATCACCGGCCACCGCGCCGCCGGCATGGAGCTCACCGTCCGCATCGCGGCCCCCTAAGCCCCTCGCCTCACACCGCCCTCACCCCAGATTACAACCCCATAACAACCACCGGCCGGCGTCTCCCACCGCGCTCGGCCTGTGGTACCCTGCAGGTGCCGAATCCCGGGCCCCGCCCGGGAACGGGGGACCCACCCACCGGGGTGAATCCTTCCCTCACCGGAAGGACGGCGACTTCCGACGCCGAACCCGTCAGCTAACCCCGTAGGCGTTCGGAGGAGCCTCTGCCTCCTCTGCAACCCGGCCACTGGCGGGCCGCCAGGGCCCGCCGCCAGCACCAAGGAGGTACGCGCATGCAATACGCCATCTCGCCATCCACCATCGGCCCCCGCCGCACCGTCTACCGAGAAGCAGAGCTCCAACTCACCCGCGTCGCCGAAGCCGCTACCCGCCTCCGCTCCTGGGCACTCGTCTCCGGCGAGCGGATCGTCGGCCTCCCTTTCGTCCGCATCAAAACCGACCTCCTCTGCGAAGTCCATCTCCCCGTCGATGGGCTCGTCCCTCCCCATCCCCAAACCGGCGTCTCCGCCGATATCGGGCGCGAGTCGCTCGCCGTCTCCCTCCGTGTCGTCCGGTTCGACGAGATCCGGGCCGTCATTCGCGAACTCGCCAGCGAAATAGCCGTCGATTGCGGCATCGCTGGCCCCGTCGAATACCACCCCTCCACCGGCGAGTTCACCTATGGCACGCTGCTCTGGCCCGTCCACCGCCTCTCGCCCGCGCTCACGCCAGCCGTCGCCATCCCCGCGCGGCGTGTCCTCGAGGTAGCCTCTTGAGGTATCCAGGCGGCCGCCCGGCCGCGCTTCTCCTCGCCGTTGTCCTCCCCGCCATCCTCCTCGCCGCCTGCGGCGGAGACGACGACAACGGAGCGACGCCCACCCCGGCCGCCCAGAGCCCCGCCGCCACGGCCACCGGCTCGCCCACCGGCGCCGCCAGCCCGGCCCCCACCACCGCCAACGCCACCCCCGAGGCGACTGCCACCCCCGTCGTCTTCCAGCCCACGTTCACCTGCACCGCACCCGTCGGCCCGCTCGAGGCCCGCATCTACCGCGGACAGCAGGCCGAAGTCCAAGGGCGCGTCTTCGGCGTCATGGACCGAAACGGCGATGCCGTCCTCGCCGTCGGCGCCCCGATGGATGCCCTCCTCCGCGTCGAGGTCGTCATCCCCTCGGGCAGCCGGGCCAACTTCCCCGCAGACCCCCTCCTCGGCTTCGCCAACCGCGAGGTCTGCGTCAAAGGCACCGTCAGCGAAATCGGCGGCATCGTCACCATCGCCGCCACCTCACCCCGCGAACTCACCGTCGTAGAATAGGCGGCCCATCGCCAGGAGAAGCACCATGCCCATCTCCGTCATCACCATCGCCCGCCAAGTCGGAACCGGCGGCGAAGAAATCGCCGCCCGCGTCGCCGAAGCACTCCAGTATCGCCTCCTCGATTACCGCATCGTCCAAGAGGCCGCCATCGAAGCCGGCGTCTCCCCCGAGACCATCGCCGAAGCCGAGCGCCGCCCCTCCTTCTTCGCCCGCATCCTCGAGGCCCTCGCCCGCAACCCCGCCGCCGGCGCCGTCCAGTGGGGCGAGCCCGTCAACATCGGCGCCACCCCCATCCTCACCTCGGCCGACTACCGCCAGCTCGTCCAGCAGGTCGTCGAAGACTTCGCGAATCACGGGCGCGTCGTCTTCCTCGGCCACGGCGCCCAGTTCATGCTGCGCGACCGGCCAGGCGTCTTCCGCGTCCTCGTCACCGGGAGCGAACCCGCCCGCGTCGGCCGCATCGTCCAGCAAATGCACTGCGACGAAGACCACGCGCGCGAACTCGCCCGCCGAACCGATGCCGAACGCATCGCCTACTTCCGCGACTACTTCGGCGCCGAATGGCTCGCCCCCGCGAGCTACGACCTCGCCATCAACACCGACCGGCTCGAACCGGCCGCAGCAGCCCGCGTCATCCTCTCCGCGCTCCAGCTCCTGCAGCCGGCCGCCGCCTGAACCCTCGACCCAGTCACTGGCTGCACCTAGTCTGGGGTGCGGAGCAATCGGTGCTCCGCACCCCAGACCCATTCGGAGGCATCGCTTGGACTGGTGGCGCATCGTCCATGTCCTCTCCCTCATCTGGCTCGGCGCCGGCCTCGGCGCAACCTACCCCCTCATCCTCCGTGCCTGGGCCACCAACGACCTGAAATACCGCGCCACCCTCCTCATCGAAGCCGCCAACAACGAAACACGCGTCCTCCTCCCCGGCGCCATGGCCAGCGGCATCACCGGCTTCTTCTGGGCCGTCGCCGCCGAGTACAACTTCCTCCGAGACGCCTGGCTCGGCGTCCTCACCCTCCTCTACATCCTCTTCTACTTCGTCTGCCTGCCCCTGCTCGGGTTCGGGCTCCGCCGCGCACGCCTCGCTGCCCTCATCGCCCAGAAAAAAGGCGAAGAAACCGAAGAACTCCGCCAAGTGCTCGAAGACCGCGTCCCCATCGTATTCGGCACCATCCTCGTCCTCAGCGTGCCACTCCTCTCCTGGCTCGCCGTCTTCAAGCCGTTCTAACGTCGCTCTCAGAAGACGAGCGGATCGGCCCCCCGCCCCACCCCCGGGTCGCAGGCCGCGCCACGTTCCACCCATCGCAACAAATCCACCGGGTCGAACGGGCCGATAGCATCGAGCCTCCCCGGGGCTACCAACACCGGCCGGCGGTGCGCATCTCCCCTCGGGGGCGTCGTCAGCTCCGCTCGGAACACCAGCGCCAGCTCCCAGCCATCCAGCTCGTAAGGAAACGAAAGCACATCCACCACCTCCAGCGCCGATACCGCCCCCTCGCACCAGTCATCGCCCAGCGCCGCCGCCGTCTCGTACGGATTCGCCCCGTACTCCAGCACCGTCCAGGGGAGCCAGCGGCCCCGCACCCCAGGCGCATCGACATCGAACACCAGCAGCTGCCCCGCGAAGACCGGCACCACGTAGACCGCCACGTGCGCCCCGCCCGGCACGAACGAATCCTGCGGCCTGCCGAAAAACGCCTGCCTCACCCGCTGATTCTGCCCCCCACGCCCGCCCCTGTCGAAGCCCCTCAGCCCAGGATGCCGGCGAACGTCCCCTCGTCGAGCGGCCCCACCGCCGCCAACACCGCCTGCCCCGGGTCGAGGATGCGCCGCCCCACCGCCAACAGCTCGTCCACCGTCACCGCATCGAAGCGCGCCACCACCTCGTCCACCGTCAACACCCGGCCCCGCAACAGCTCCTGCGAGCCCAGCCAACCCGCCACCGAGCGCGTATCCTCCATCCGCAACTGGATACGCCCCTTCGCCATCTCTTTTGCCTTCCGGAGCTCCGCCGCCGGCACCCCCTCCAGCAACCGGAGCGTCTCCTCCAGCGTCGCCTCCGCCGTCACCCGGGCGTTCTCCGGGTCGCAGCCTGCGTAAATCGTCAGCGACCCCGCATCGCGGTACTCGCTCGTATAGCTGTGGATGTCGTACACCAACGCCTGCTCCTCCCGCAATTCCAGGAAGAGCCGGCTCGACATCCCCTCGCCCAACAACATGTTCAACAAGCTCACCGCGAACCGGTCGTCGCTCCCGAGCGGCACGCCCGGAAAGGCGAAACAGAGGTGCGCCTGCTCCGTCGGCTTCTCGCGCACCCGGAGGCGTGGCGCCCCATCGCGCCCCATCACCGGGAACCACGGCCCAGGCTCGGCCGCCGGCACCCCCCCGAGCCACTCCTCGGCCGCCGCCACCACCTCCCCATGGCGGACATTGCCCGCCACCGCAAGCACCATGTTCCCCGGCACGTACTGCCGCCGGAAATAGCGCACCACCGCCTCCAGGGGCAGCGCCCGCACACTCTCGGGCGTCCCGCCGATCTCCCGGCCCAGCGGCTGCCCCGGCCAGAGCGCTTCGTCCACCAGGATCGCGCTCAACTCCGCCGGGCTGTCCTCCACCCCCGCCAGCTCCTCCAGAATCACCGCTCGCTCCTTCTCCAGCTCCGCCGGGTCCATCACCGGCTCCGTCACCATATCCGCCAGAATGTCGATCACCGTCATCGCCGCCGTATGCGGCACCTTCGCGTAGTAGAGCGTCGCCTCACGGTCCGTCGCCGCATTGTGCACCCCGCCCACCGATTCGATAGCCTCCGAAATCTCCCGCGCCGTCGGTCGCCGCGAAGCCCCCTTGAAGAGCATGTGCTCCAGAAAGTGCGAAAGCCCCGCCTCCTCGTCGCGCTCGTAGCGGCTGCCCGCACCGACGTAAATGCTCACCGTCGCCGACCGCGTATGCGGCAGCTCCGCCGTCACCACGCGCAGCCCGTTCGCCAAAATCGATCGCTCGTACATCACCACTCCCGTGCCCGCCCGGGCACCGCATCCCATCCTACGCGGGCCGCCCCCTTGCCGCGAACCGCCCCACCCCGACCGGGGCGAAACCTGTTCGTAACACCCGCGCAACTCCCGCGAAATCCGCCCGCCCTACCCTTGGCCCAGCACGCAGGACTCCATGCAGCCCAGCCCGGCCGTAACACGAACTTCATCCAGCCAAAGGCCCCACGCCAAGGCCATAACCACCGGCCGGGCGACAATGCAGGAGACCCGCCCAACCCCATCCGCCAGAGGAGTTCGATGACCCCAGAGGAAATCAAGGCCTACTGCGAACAGCACGGCGTCCGCTTCGTCGACATCAAATTCGTCGACCTGTTCGGCCAGTGGCAGCACATCACCCGCCCCATCCGCGAGCTCAACGACTGGACCGACTACAACCGCTCTCCCTGGCGAAACGGCTACGGCTTCGACGGCTCCTCCATCCGCGGCTTCCAAAAAATCGAGGAGTCCGACATGCTCCTCGTCCCCGACCCGGAAACCGCCTTCATCGACCCCTTCATCCAAGTCCCCACCCTCTCCGTCATCGCGAACGTCGAAGACCCCGTCACCCGCGAAGCCTACACCCGCGATGCCCGCTACATCGCAAAAAAGGCCGAGCAGTACCTCCGCGAGACCGGTGTCGGCGACACCGTCTACATCGGCCCCGAGCTCGAATTCTTCGTCTTCGATGAAGTCCGCTTCTCCAACCAGATGCACACCGCCTCCTACATCGTCGATTCCGACGAGGGCATCTGGAACTCCAGCGCCGAAGCCACCCTCCGCGGCGACCTCAACCAGGGCTACCGCCCCCGCGTCAAAGGCGGCTACTTCCCCGTCGCACCCCACGACACCCTGACCGACATCCGCAACGAAATGGTCGAGGTCATGGAGCAGTGCGGCATCCAAGTCGAACTCCACCACCACGAAGTCGCCACCGCCGGCCAAGGCGAAATCGACATGCGGTTCGATACCCTCACCCGCATGGGCGACAAAGCCCTCCTCTACAAGTACATCGTCAAGAACGTCGCCAAGCGGAACGGCCGGGTCGCCACCTTCATGCCGAAGCCCCTCTTCGGCGACAACGGCTCCGGCATGCACACCCACCTCTCCATCTGGAAGAACGGCGTCAACCTCTTCGCCGGAGAGGAGTACGCCGGCATCTCCAAGCTCTGCAAACACTACATCGCCGGGCTCATCCGCCACGGCCGCGCCCTCATGGCCATCGCCGCCCCCACCACCAACAGCTACAAGCGCCTCGTGCCCGGCTACGAAGCGCCCGTCAACCTCGTCTACTCCGCGCGCAACCGCTCCGCCGCTTGTCGCATCCCCCTCGTCAGCCCCGACCCGCGCCAAAAGCGCGTCGAGTTCCGCCCACCCGACCCATCCGGCAACCCCTACCTCACCTTCGCCGCCATCCTCTTGGCCGGCCTCGACGGCATCATCAACGAGTGGGACCCCGGCGAGCCCCTCGATAAAGTCAACCTCTTCGACCTCAGCCCCGACGAACTCAGCAGGATCCCCACCGTCGCCCAATCGCTCGACGGCTCCCTCAAAGCCCTCGAAGAAGACCACGAATTCCTCCTCAAGGGCGGCGTCTTCACCGAAGACGTCCTCGAAACCTGGATCGCCTACAAGTACGAGAACGAAGTCGACCCCATCCGGATGCGCCCGCACCCGTACGAATTCGAACTCTACTTCGACGCCTAGTCCGTCGGTCCCGGCATCCTCGCGCGGCGGCGCCCTCGTCCCGGGGCGCCGCCGTTCCGTCCCGCCGAACCACACCTCCCCTCACTGGGCTCAGCCCGTCAGCCCTGCAGCCGCTAGCCGCTCCTCCCCGTAGGGATCCCCAGCCAGCCCGCACTCCCGATCGAACACCATCGTCGGGCGCCTCTCGGCGTCGTACGGATCCCACCGCCCGATTCCCTCGTGCGACGGATCGCCCGTCCGCGCGAACGCGATCCACGCATCCATCATGTTCGCCGAGAGCCGCTCCACGTCCGGACCCGTCCCCGCGAAGCGATCCTGTCCCGGCGCGTCCAGCGTCCCGAACACGAACGGCATCTCCAGCGCATGGCACGCCCCGAGCGCGCCACCCTTGGCCGGCGATGCGTACGTGAACAGATAGACGTACGTCCGCTCCTCGTGCTGCCGCTGCGCCAGCGCCAGCCGGAGCGCATTCGCCCGAAACATCCCCTCCGACCAGATCGCGTCCAGCAGATCGAGATTCTCCGCCGGCAGCCCCCGGCGGCTGCGACTCCCCCGCACCGCGGCGATCGCCTCGCGAATAGCCGCCGCCGTTGCTCCCGGGAACATCCCCGCGATCGCCCGCTCCAGCGCCGCATCGTCCAAGGGCTCCCGCCGCTGCATCGCCGTGAAGAGCTTCACCTCGTCGCGGTTCGTCCCCACCATCACCGGAATCCCGGCCGCCGCACCAGCAGCCACCGCGTCCAACGGCTGCATCGGCAACGTCTCTCCATCCACCACCGGCGCGAAGAGCAGCGTCCCGAAGCCGCGGCTCGCTGCTACCGCCGATTGTGCCTCCAGCAGCCGGTCATCGCTCAGGGTCAACAACCCCTCCGCCGACGCCAGGCCCGCGGCCCCAGCCAAACGGTCCACCACCTCGCCCGCCGCCTCCAGGCTGGCCGCGCGCCCCGCCCCGCTCTGCAAGATCGCCTTGTGGAAGAGGCCACGGGCGCCCGGCATCGCCAAAAGCGTCCCCACCGATGCCGCCCCCGCCGACTCCCCGAAGATCGTCACGTTGCCCGGGTCGCCACCGAACGCCCCGATGTGCTCGTGCACCCAGCGCAACGCCGCTATCGCATCCAGCTGGCCGCAGTTGTTCGCCAGCCCGCGGCCAGGGATGCGGGTCGCCGGGTGCGCATAGCCGAACGCCCCTAGGCGATAGTTGATCGTCACCACCACCAGATCGCCCCGCCGTGCCAACCGGCCCCCATCGTAGAGTGCCTCCGAGCCACTCCCGTGCGTGAACCCCCCACCGTGAATCCAGAACATCACCGGCCGCCGCGCGCCATCGCAGCCCGGGGTGAAAACGTTCAGGTAGAGGCAGTCCTCGCTCTGCGGCCCGCTCGCTGCGAACCCAGGAATCGGGTGGCCCGTCTGCCGCGCGGCAGGCCCAGCCACCTTCGCCGGACGGGTGCCCGGCCAGGCCACCGGGGGCATCGGCGCTCGCCACCGCAGCGGCCCCACCGGTGGAGCCGCGAACGGCACCCCGTAGAACGCCACATGGTCGCCCCGCGATAACCCCTCCAGCCGCCCAAAGCTCGTCTCGACAGTCGGCATCCAAACGCTCCCGACGCGAAGTTGGCCGGCATTCTACCCGCGACACCGGCGCGACAAATTGCGCCCGCAAGAATTCGACAAAAGTTCGCGAAATCCTTTACCTTCGCCAAAAAAAGGACCGGGGGTGCCTATCGCAGCCCCCGGCCCAGCTCATCTCACGCCCCTCAGGCCCGCGTACCCTTCCAACTGCCCGAGCCGAACGCGCCGAACTGCACCGTCCCCCCGATCGAGTCCCCCTCCACCTTGCCCGTGAAGGTCAGCTCCATCGGCCCCATCGCACCGTTGAACATCGTCTTCCAGCTCACCTCGTTCCCGTTCACCGTCCCGCCCGTGAACTCCTGCGAGCCGCGCTCGCTCCCGAACGTCCCGCTCAGCGCGGTCCCATCACTCCGCAGCGTCAGCTGCGCCGGGCGCTCGCCCATCGGCGTCGAAAGGGTGATGTTCCAGGTTCCGTCGACGGCCATGCCTGCGTACTCCTCACGTACCAGCGAAATTCCCGAGCGTCGTTCGAAAGCGAAACGCACTGCGGGTACCGAGCACGCTAGCCTCTCCCCCGTCGGCGCGTCAACTCCTCACCCCGCCACCAACACGATCTTGCCGAAGTTCGCGTTCGTCGCCATGTACGCGTGCGCCTCCGCCGCATCCGCCAGCGCATACACCCGGTCGATCACGACCCGCACGCGTCCACTCGCGATGTGCGGCAACACACTCTTCTCGAACGCCCGTGTCGCCAACGCCTTCTCCTCCAGCGGCCGCGCCCGGAGCGTCGTCCCGCGCACCTGCAGCCGCTTCTGCAGCAGAACGCCCAGGTTCGCCTGCGCGACACTCCCGCCCATCAGCCCCACGATGACCATCCGGCCCCTCACCGCGAGCGCTTTCAGATTCCGCTCCCAGTAGTCCGCCCCGATGACATCGAGAATCACATCCACCCCCTTCCCGTCCGTCGCTCGGAGCACCGCCTCGGCAAAATCCTCCTCGTGGTAGTCGATGCCCACGTCCAGCCCCAGTTCGGCCGCCCGCGCCAGCTTGGCCGCACTCCCCGCCGTCCCGACCACCAACGAGGCGCCCATCACCTTCGCGATCTGCACAGCAGCCACCCCCACGCCGCTCCCCGCCGCATGCACCAGCACCCGCTCCCCGGCCACGAGTCCGCACTGCAGCAGCGCATCGTGCGCCGTGATGTACACCTCCGGCGTCGCTCCTGCCTCCTCCCACGAAAGCGTCTCCGGCACCTTCATCGCCAAGCGGTGATGGGTCACCACCAGCTCCGCATACCCGCCACCCGCCAACAGCCCCATCACGCGGTCGCCCACGGCGAACCCCTCCACCCGCTCGCCCACCGCCGCCACCTCGCCCGCATACTCCAGCCCCGGCACCTCGAAGGCGGGCTTCGGCCCCGGCTGCGGGTAGCCCCCCATCCGTTGCAACAAGTCGGCCCGGTTCAGCGCTGTCGCCCGCACCCGCACGAGCAAATCCTCCGGCCCGGCCACCGGGTCCGGCACCTCCCGGTATTCCAGCACCTCCGGCCCGCCGGGCCGCGTGATCACCACCGCTTTCATCGCCTTCGCCCCCTTCGAAAGGTTGCGCCGATCCTACGCTACCGCCCCAGAACGCGGCCCGGGAGCCAGGCCCCCGCCGCGCCGAGCCGCGCCTGCAGCGCGCTCACCGCCACCCCCGCGAGCGGAACACCCCGCTCCAACGCCATCGCCGCCCCCGTCCCCGCCGCCTCCCCCGTCGCGAAACAGGCCGGAATCTCCTTCGTCGCATGATGCACACGGTGATCCACAGAGATGCACCGCCCCGCCACCGCCAAATTCTCCGTCTCCCGCGCCAAGAGCGAGCGCCACGGAATCTCGTAGACCGCGCCGTACTTCGTCCAGTGGCCGGTCACCGCCACCACATCGTCGAACGGAAGGTCCATCTCCTCGCGGCTCAGCTGATGGATACCCACCAGCCGCCGCGACTCCGTGATGCCCAGCGTCGCCGCGAACCCGGCCAGCCAAGCACGTTCGAAACCCGGCACCTTCGCTCGCAGCCGGTCCAGCTCCGCCCGCGCCAGCCGCCGGCACTCCACCTCCGCGTAGGTCAGATCGTCCGGGTTCGTCGCATCGATCGCCCGCCCAATCCGCTCCGCCGCCCCCCACGGATGCAAGTATCCCCCCGGATGCACCGTCCGGTAATACGAAAGCCGCTGGGGCGAAGCCTCCGCCGCATCCTCCACCACGTTCGCCGTCCGAAACCAGAGCCACGGGTGCACCAGCTCCCGTTCCACCTGCTCGCCAGCGAGCACCGCCACATCCGCATCGCCCGTCGCATCCACCACCACCCCACAGGCCACCGCCTCCCGCCCCGCCTTCGACTCGAACACCACATGCGTGATGCGCTGCCCCTCCCGACGTACCCCCACCGCCCAGCGATGGAAGCGAAGGTCCACCCCCGCCTCCAACACCAGGCCGTCCGCCTCCACCCGGAACTCCTCCGGGTCGTACGCCGCCGAATACCGCACCACGTGCGGCCCGCTCCCCCAGACCAGGCCCAGTCGCCGGTACCGCTCCACGAGCGCCGGATCGGGCGAGCCCCACTCCTCGCGCGGCGGCGCGAAGCACGCCCCCCGCGCCGAGAGCCGGTCCACCATCTCCTGGCAGAGTCCCGCCACCACCTGCCGCCCCCGCCCGTCGTCCAGCGTCAGCAAGAGCACGATCAGCCCGTTCGTCGCCAGACCCCCGAGCGAACCGTAGCGCTCCACGAGCATCGTCCGCGCGCCCTGCCTGGCCGCCGCGACCGCCGCCGCGATGCCCGCCGCCCCGCCACCCACCACGAGCACATCCGCCTCCGCGATAACCGGCACGCGCCGTTCCGGCTCCACGATGAACCCGCGGCCACCTTCCATGCGCGCATTTTGCCCCCACGCCCATCGTCTGTCGCCCTCCGCCGCGCGCTACACTTGCCTGCCAACCTCGCCCGGAGGCGCCCCGTGTCCAACCACGCCCTGCCCACCCCCGAAGAGGTCGCCGGTTACTTCGACCTCTGCTCCAACTGGGGCCGCTGGGGCCCCGACGACTCCGCCGGCACCATCAACCTCATCACCCCCGAAAAACGCCGCCGAGCCGCCGCCCTCGTGCGGAGCGGCCGGACCGTCTCCATCGCGCATCCCCTCGCCACCGTCGGCGGCCCCGGCAACTGGAACCCCGCCCAACACTGGTTGCGCGTCGGCGCCGACTTCTCCGTCGACTACCTCGGCCTCCTCTTCCACGGCTACGCCACCACCCACATCGATGCCCTCTGCCACATCTTCTGGCAGGGCCAGATGTACAACGGCAAACCAGCCACCGAAGTCACCTCCCTCGGCGCGCGCGCCGGCGCCGTCGATGCCTGGAAAGACGGCATCGTCACCCGCGGCGTGCTCATCGACATCCCGCGATTCCGCGGCACCCCCTGCGTCACGCTCGATGCCCCGGTCCGCGGCTGGGAGCTCGAAGCCGCCGCCGCGGCCCAGGGCACCCCGCTCGAGCCCGGCGATGCCGTCCTCGTCTACAGCGGCCGGAGCGCCTTCTACGCCGCCAACCCCGAGCGCACGCCCGGCGTCCAGCCCTCGCCCGGGCTCCACGCCGATACCGTGCCCGTCCTCAAGCGGCACGATACCGCCCTCCTCGGCTGGGACATGATGGATGCCCGCCCCAGCGGCTACCCGCTCTTCGACGACCCGCCCCGCGCCGGCGGCCCCGTCCACGTCCTCGCCATCGTCTTCGCCGGCCTCCCCCTCCTCGACAACGCCAACCTCGACCCGCTCGCAGCCGCCTGCCGCGAAGAAGGCCGCTGGGAATTCCTCCTCACCATCGCGCCGCTCAACATCCGCGGCGGCACCGGCTCCCCCGTCAACCCCATCGCCATCTTCTGAGCGGTCGCTCCGCTACCATCGTTCCATGCGCACCCGCACCCTCGCCTCCAGCCTCGCCGCCGCCGGGGCCCTCGCCCTCGGCCCCGGAGTCCTCCTCTCCCGCATGCTCCATCGCGCCGGCTTCGACCCAGCCACCGACCGCCTCCCCGAACCGTACACCGTCCGCGTCACCGCCATCGCCCCCGGGCGGCTCACCCTTCGTCCCGCCCCTGGGGCACCACCTAACGCCCACCTCGAGCCCGGCCGCTACCTCCTCGATGCCGCCCGCGGCCAGGCCTCCCTCGGCCCCATCCTCGAAACCAACGGCGTCGTCGCCATCCGCGCATACCACCACCTCCTGGGCAGCCTCCGCGCCGGCGATCTCGCCCGCCTCGACCCCTTCGCCTACCCCGGCGACCCCCGCCAAGCCCACGGCCTCGCCTTCGAAGAAGTCCAAATCCACGCCCCGCTCGGCTCCTTCCCCGCCTGGTACATCCCCGGCCAGCGCGATACCTGGGCCATCATGGTCCACGGCAAAGGCGCCAACCGCCGCGAAACGCTCCGCCTCCTTCCCCTCCTCACCGCCGTCGGTTTCCCCGCCCTCGCCATCACCTACCGCAACGACGAAGGTTGCCCACCCGCACCTGGCGGTCGCTACACCTACGGCCGCGACGAATACGAAGAGCTCGAGGCCGCCATCCAGTTCGCCCTCGGCCTCGGCGCCCAGCGCATCCTCCTCGTCGGCTACTCCATGGGCGGCGCCATCTGCCTCTCCCTCATGGAGCGCTCCGACCTCGCCCCGCGCGTAGCCGGCCTCATCCTCGATGCCCCCATGCTCGACCTCCGTTCCACCATCGCCCACGGAGCCCGCCAACGCCGCATCCCCGTTCGTTACCTCGCCATCTCCAACCGCATCGCCGCCCGCCGCTACCGCTTCGACTGGGACGACTTCGACTACCGCCGAACCGCCATCGACCTGCAAGTACCCGTCCTGCTCTTCCATGGCGACGCCGACCCCGTCGTCCCCGTCGCCACGAGCGACAGCCTCGCCGCCGCCCGGCCCGATATCGTCCGCTACGTCCGCGTCCCCGCCGCCGGCCACGTCCGGAGCTGGAACGTCGACCCCGAAGGCTACGCCGACGCCGTCCAGCACTACCTCGCCGCCCTCGCCTGAGCGCCGAGCTCAGTGCGCCGTCTCGTCGCCCCGCAACGTCTCCCGCGAAAACGTCCAATACAAAAGCCAGAGCGACGGCACCAGGATGAGCGCCCCCGCCGGCAACGCCGCCAGGAACGACACCACCGTGGTCCGCTCCGCCGCCGCCTCCCGGTAGGTCAACGCCTCCGCCAAGAGGTACGGTTCCTGGGCCAACCCCCACGCCCCGACCACCCCGGCCACCGTCGCCGCGGCCAGCGGCGGCGCCAAACGGTAGCGACGCGTCCAGAGCGCCCACAAGCCCGCGAGCCCCAGCAGCGCCGTCACCGCCATCGCCCCTACCACCCGCGCATCGTCGAGGTGCGCCGCAAACGCCTTCGCGTCGAACGCCGCCACCGGAATCGCGATCGTCGTCACCGCACCGAGCGCCAACGACGCCGCGATCGCCCGCCGCCGAAAATCCTCCCGGAGCGCCCCCTCCGTCCGCGGCACCATATAGGCCGCCGCGAGAAACGCGCAGATCGACAGCCCGATCAGGCCGCACACCAACGCGAACGGCCGCAGCCACCCCTCGAACGGGCCCGAAAGCACGCGCGTCCCCTCCACCTCGATCTGCCCCCCGGTCACCGCGCCAATCACCAGCCCGAAGGTGAACGGCGTCATCACACTCGCCCACGAAAACCACTGCAGCGATTGGCGCGCCAACCCACTCTCCCGCCGGCCATAGTGGCGAAACGCGAACGCAGCGCCCCGCGCCACGATGCCGATCAGTGCCACGAACAACGGCACATAGAGCGCCTCGAAAATCACCGCGTAGGCCGCCGGAAAGACCACGAAGAGCGTCACCACCAACAGGATCAACCACACGTGGTTCGTCTCCCAAACCGGGCCGATCGCCCGCTCCAACGCCAGCCGCTGCTCCTGTCGGCGCGGCCCCCACGCCAAGAGCGACCAGATCCCGCCCCCGAAATCCGCCCCGCCGAAGACCGCGTACATCATCACCGCGACGAGGGCCACCCCCGCCGCGACCAGCTCAGGCGACACCCTCGGCCTCCCTTCGCGCCCCACCCGGCAACCCCGCCGCCCGCCGCGGACCGTGCGGCCAGCGGAGCAGCGCCACCACCAGCCCGGCCGAAATCACCACGTACAACAGCGTGAACAGCACGAAGAAGACGAGAATCCCGTCCCGCTCCGTCACCCCCTCCGACGTCCGCAAAAAACCATACACCACCCACGGCTGCCGCCCGAACTCCGTCACGAACCAGCCCGCCTGGAGCGCCGCGAACGAGAGGAACCCACCCGCCACCAGCGCCCAGCGAAGCGCCCGCCCCGGCAGCCACTCCCCAGCCTTCCGCCTCCGCCACCACGCCACCCAGTACCAACCAGCGATGAACAACAGCGCGAACCCCGCCCCCACCATCACCTGGAACGATAGGTGCGTCAAAAGCTCGTTCGGCCGATCCTCCGGCGGCACCGCGTTCAGCCCCATCACCTCGGCATCGAAATCACGGTAGCCGAGGAAGCTCAAGAGCTTCGGAATCTCGATCGCATAGCGCGTCTCTCCGTCCATCGGAATCCCACCGATCCGCAGCGGCGCCCCACGCTCCGTCTCGTACTGCCCCTCCATCGCCGCGAACTTCACCGGCTGGAGTTCCGCCACCCGCCGCGCCGCGAAATCCCCCGCCACGATCTGCAGCGGAATCGCCACCGCCGCCAACACCATCGCCAATTGGAGCCCCAGCCGCGGATGGACCGCCGGGACCCGCCGCCAGATCAACCACGCATACACCGCCGCCACCGCGAACCCCGTCACCACATACGAAGCCAGCGTCCCGTGGATCGCCTCGTGCAACCACGCCGCATTGAACATCGCATCCCAAGGGTCCACATCCACCACCCGCCCATCCACCACCCGGAACCCCTCCGGCGTGTTCATCCACGCATTCGCCGAGATGACGAACACCGCCGAGATCGCCGAGCTCACCACGATCGGAATCGTCACCAGCCAGTGCGCAAAGGCCGACATCCGATTCCAGCCGTAGATGTAGATCGCGAGGAAGATCGCCTCCGTAAAAAACGCGAACCCCTCCAGCGAAAACGGCATCCCGATGATCCCGCCGGCATACTCCATGAAGCGCGGCCAGAGCAGCCCCAGCTCGAACGACAGCACCGTGCCCGAAACCGCACCCACCGCAAAGAGCAGCCCCACCGCCGGCGTCCACGCCCGCGCCAGCTCACGATACCGCTGGTCCCCCGTCCTCAGCGCCAGGCCCTCCGCCGCGAACAGCAGCACCGGAAGCCCAATGCCTAACGGCGTGAAAAACGTATGGAAAACCAGCGACAACCCCATCAGGGCGCGCGCCGAAAGCAGCGTATCGAACTCCACGCGTCCCTCCGGCGCCGAATCGGGCGCCGACTCCAGTATGGACAATTCGCCACGTCACAACACGAAATTCGCTCGATAGCCCCATCGCTCCTCCCTATCGACCCTTTCTCCCCGCCTAACCGACCCCTATGTCACCATCT
>NZ_DAOUBJ010000057.1:0-13651 GCF_034432735.1 Tepidiforma sp.
CCAGCCACGACCCCCGCTGACCCGACACCCACCCCATCGCCCACCGCAAAGCCGACCCCCGGGCTCGATGGGACCATCGTCGTGCCCTGTGGCGATATCCTTGCCCCGCTCGACAAACAACATCGGCTCCCGGCCGACTGCGAGCCAGCCGATCTCGTCCGCCTCCCCGAGAACATCTCCGTCGGAGGCCCGCAGTACCTCCGCCGCGAAGCGTTGCATGCCCTCCTCGACCTGTTCGACGCCGCTCGCGCTGTTGGCTACGAGCTGACCGTCAACAGCGCCTACCGCAGTTACGACGTGCAGGCCCAAACCTACGCAACCTGGGTCCAGCTCTACGGCGAGGCCTACGCGAGCCGCACCAGCGCGCGCCCCGGTCACTCCGAGCACCAACTGGGCACCGCCGTCGACGTCGGCGCCCGCGGTCTCATGCTCGAAGCGTTCGCCGGGACACCAGAGGCCGAGTGGCTCGAAGCGAATGCATGGAAATACGGCTTCATCGTGAGCTACCCGGACGGAAAAGAATCCATCACCGGCTACGCCTACGAACCATGGCATATCAGGTACGTTGGCCGCGATGTCGCTGCCGACGTCCACCGCTCCGGCCTCACCTTGAGAGAGTACCTCCAGCAGCGCTGAGTTCCGCGCTTGCCGCCGCCGGGGGAGGGTGCCACACTTCCGCAGCAGCTATCTCGCCCCTACAGGAGATTCCCGGTGGTCTCGCCCTCCCCAACCCCTGAACTGCTCGTCGAGCACAGCGACTACATCCTCACCATCACCCTCAACCGGCCCGACCGGCTCAACGCTATCAGCGGCCCCATGCTCAGCGCACTCTCCCGGACTCTCCAAGAAGCGAACATCGACCGAGACGTCCGGGTAGTCATCCTGACCGGGGCCGGCCGAGGATTCTGCGCGGGCCTCGACCTCAAAGACCAGGCAGCCAACGGCAGCGACGGCACCATCCAGCCCGGGCGTGGAAGTTACCAACTTTTCGACCTCCACAACTCGCCCCCGATTGTCATCAACCGCATGGACAAGCCGATGATCTGCGCCCTCAACGGCGCAGCAGCCGGTTACGGCATGGACCTTGCGCTCGGCTGCGACATCCGAATCGCCAGCGAACATGCGAAGATGGGCGCCGTCTTCGCGAAGCGCGGCGTCCTCCCCGAAAGCGGCGGCTGCTGGTACCTCCCCCGCCTGCTCGGCTGGGCCCGGGCGGCCGAAGTCGCCTTCCTCGGCGACGTCTTGGATGCCCAGCGATCGCTCGAGCTCGGCCTCGTCAACAAGGTCGTTCCCCACGACCAGCTCATGACCGAAGCACGCGCCTGGGCGACGAAGATCGCCAACAACGCCCCCCTCAGCGTCCAGGCAACCAAACGCATGATGCGACTCGGCATGGAGGAAACCTTCGAGGCAGCAGTCGACCACATCTATCTCCAGCTCCTGCCGCTCTTCCAGAGCGAAGACTTCAAAGAAGGACTCGCTGCTTTCGCCGAGCGCCGAGAGCCCGTCTTCAAGGGCCGCTGACGAATCCCCGAACCGCCCATTCCGGCCGCAGATCGCGGCCGACCAACCCCCAGTGATATCGCCTCCCTAGGCCCCGCCCGCGCCCTCCATTCGCTTCCGGACCTCCTCAGGCAGCTCCGCGGGAAGCTCGGTCACCGGCCTGGTGGCCTGCGCGATCGTGATGTCGAAAATGTCACCCCACGCCGCCTCGTAGTAGTCGCCCGGTCCCTCATCCTCAGCCTCCCAGGCGAGGACCACCTGAGGAAACCCCTCCGGGGCATTCACCCAAAGCTCCGTCAGCACATCGGCACCGCGTGGATGCTGGAACGATTTCCGTCGCTCGAACGCTTCGAGCCCCTGAAGAACACTGGTACCGGGCTTGAAGGTGAAGTAGGCAACGTAGAGCGCCATCGCCCGCATTATACCGGGGCCGACCAAAGCCAGACCCTCTGGTAGACTTGCCGCGCGGCACGGCACGCAGCCCAGCCGCTGAGGTTCGAGCCAATGTACCGACGAGTCCTCTCCGGAATCGTGTCCCAGGGCAAGACGCGTGAGTTCCTTGAAGCCATGCGCATCGCCACGGACTTCCAGCTCGAACGCGGGATCCGCGCTCGAACCGCGGTCTGGGGTTCCATGACAGGTCGCAACAACGGCGTTCTTATCGCTGCCGACTTCAACACGCTCGAAGACCTCGAAAAGTGGACCGACCTCGCCACCGAAGATGCGCGGTTCGCCCAGGTTCGACGCGCCGTGCGCACCCACATGGTGTACGACCACGTCGAAGTCTCAATCCACCGCCTCGCCTATCATTCCGAAGGCCTCATGACCTCCGAAGAGGCGACGGCCCCCAGGAAGTTCATGCGGGTGCTCAGCGGCGAGGTGCAGCCAGGCCACCACCGCGAGTTCGTGCTCGCCGTTTCCAACGCGCTCGACTATCAAAAGCAGCGAGGAGTCGACGCGACAACCAGCGTCTGGAGCTCGATGACCGGACACACCAGCGGGGTCTCCATCGTCGCCGAGTTCGATTCACTCGCAGAGCTCGAAAAGTTCGACGAAATGGCTGTCACCGACGCCGAATTTGCCCGCCTCCGAGCTGCCACCCGCGCCACGATGGTGTTCCTCACCACGGAAACCCATCTGCTCCGCCGCCTCATGTAGCCGACCGTGCCGGGACTTCCCCAAACGCGACGAGGGAGGCGAACTCGCCTCCCTCGTAACGATGCCAATCCCTACCGGACCGACCGGCGGCCTAGCAGCAGGCGCGAGGCTGGCCGCTCCCGTCCGCCGCCTGGAAGCTCGAGCCACAAGCGCAGCTCTTGACGGCATTCGGGTTATAGATGCTGAACCCGCTCTTCATGATATCGTCCACGTAATCGATCTCGGCCCCTTCCAAATACCGGGCGCTCTCGGGGTCGATGAGTATCCGGACGCCGAATTGCTCGACGACGATGTCGTCCTCCTCCGAGGAGCGGGCAAGAGCCATCCCATACTGGTAGCCGGAGCAGCCGCCACCGGCAACGAAAACGCGCAATGCGCCATTCGGCAGTTCGCGGGCTTCGAGGAGTGCACGGGCCTTCTCAGCGGCCCGTTCGGTGATGTTCACGAGCGCGACCGACGCGCCGGGTTCGACAGACATTCGACATCCTCCTGCGTGGTGGCAGATGCGGGCCTATCGTCCCACCAGCTGCACTATCGATAGCATAGCTATTTGGCAAAGGCCCGTCCACGCACACTGTCACTTTGCTCCAACCGGTAGCCGCCGCAAACTTCCTTCATGGATCGAGCAAAGGCGCCAAGCCACGCCGCAGCGGCCCTCACCGCCCGTCAGCGCGGCCTCCTTGCCGTGCTCGCCGCGGCTATCCTCTGGAGCACCGGTGGGCTGTTCATCAAGTGGGTCTCGCTCGACGCTCTCGCCGTGACGATGTGGCGGTCCTTCTTCGCCGCCATCACCATCGCCATTCTCGTCAAGCCTCGAGCCGATTTCCCCTGGCGTTCCTCGCCGGTCACTTGGGCTATCGCCGCAACCTACGCGCTCACGCTCGTCATGTTCGTCGCCGCCACCAAGCTCACCACCGCGGCAAATGCCATCTTCTTGCAATACACCGCCCCCGTGTACCTCCTCTTCGCCGGCCCTCTCCTCCTGCGCGAACGGGCCACCCGACTCGACATCGCGACCGTCTTCGTCGCATTCGGTGGCATGAGTCTCTTTTTCGTCGGCCGCATACAAGGTGACGCCCTCGGTGGCAACCTGCTCGCCGCCGCCTCCGGCGTGACCCTCGCAGCGATGTTCCTGCTCCTCCGAACGCCAGGGTGCAGCGAGGCCACTCGCCCGCTCGCCATGCTCCTCGGCAACCTCGTTCTCGTCGCCACCCTCCTTCCGGTGAACCTCGTTCGAGATCCAGACGGCACCTTGTTCCCGTCCCTTCGAGACCTCGCCGGACTCCTCTTCCTCGGAGTCGTCCAAATCGGATTCGCTTACCTTCTCTTCGGCTACGCGATGCGCACGGTCGCCGCACTCGAAGCCTCGCTGATAGGGATGCTCGAACCCGTTCTCAATCCCCTTTGGGTCTACCTCGTGCTCGGCGAGACCCCGGGCCCCTGGGCCGTCGTCGGTGGCGCGATCATTGTGGGGGCAGTCGCCTACCGCACCTGGCGAACCGAACGCACAGGCCAGCTCCCAACCCTGCCACCAGAAACGGTCGCACCAGTATGAACCCGCCCGTCGTTCGTTTCCTCGAAGCGCTCGAGGCCATGCACGGAAACGAACGGTGGCATTGGGACCCGGAAACCCATCCCTTCGAAGTCTGTGCTGGGGCCATCCTCGTCCAGAACACCACCTGGACCAACGCCGAACGGGCGGTCGAACGGCTCCGCGCAGCGGGCGCACTCGACCCCGTCGTCATAGCGACGACCGACCTCAACCGACTGGAAGACCTCGTCCGGCCCAGTGGTCAGTTCCGCCAAAAAGCTCGCAAGCTCCTCGCCTTCGCTGCCACCTGTCTCGCTGCCGGAGGCCTCGAATGCCTCCTCGCCCTCCCGACACCCGAGCTTCGACGGCGCTTGCTCGCTACCTGGGGCATCGGCCCCGAGACCGCCGATTGCATCTGCTGTTACGCCGCTGGCAGGGACGTATTCGTGGTCGATGCGTACACCATGCGCACCTTCCGCCGCCTCGGAGTGGGTCCGAGCAGCGACACCTACGAACAGTGGCAGGCATGGCTCGCGGCCGCCGTCGCGCCACATCCTCGCTGGAGCGGCGCAGCCGGGGCCGCCAGGGCGCATGCCCTCATCGTCCTCCATGCCAAACGTCTCTGTCGCAAGCGCCAGCCGCGCTGCGGCGATTGCCTCGTTCGCCCGAATTGCCGATACGCGAACGAAGAAACCGGCCCTCCCTGCTCACAAGGCCGGTTTCGCTATTGAACGGCAAGGTTTGCCGCATCAGAAGGGCTCAAAAGATGTTCGGCTCGTTGCCCTGATTCGCTTCGCTATTCGGTCGCGGAGCCGCAGGTGGCTGCGCTGCCACGGGAGGGGGCGGCGGTGCCTGAACAGATTGGTATGACTGCGGCGCCGGAGCCTGCTGCGCCTGCTTCCGGGACTCTTCGTCCTCGTCCTTCACAGCGCGGCGAAATTCCTTGATAGAAGTCCCAAGCTCACGGCCGAGGCCGGAGATCTTCCCCACTCCGAAAATGAGAACGATCACGAGCGCGATGATGATAAGCTCCGGAGCTCCAAGCGAACCGAACATGGCTACCTTCTTCCTGCGGCCCGGCTCCCCGGGCGCTACCTTGATGCTACCACGGCGACCAGAGTGAGCGACCCTGACGATGCTTACCCCAGTCGTTCAACGAATACGTCCATAACTCCGCCGCAGATCTTGTCTTCGCCGTCGGTCGGCTCCGTAAGGTCCACCACCACCGTTCGCGGGCGGCCATCTTCGAGCGCAGCCATCGCCTCCTGCCAGACTTCCGCCTCGCCGCATCCACCGCCGATAGTCCCGATGAACGAACCATCCCGGCGGATGAGCATCTTCGCACCGGGCTTCCGCGGAGTCGAGCCGCGGGCCCGTGTTACCGTCGCGAGCGCCACCGGTTCGCCCCGCCGCAGCGCTTCCCTCATCTCACGGTACAGTTCGACGTCCACAGCTCAATCGTGCGCTCGATGACGCCAGGTTGCAACGCCGGCTTCTTCACACGCATTTCCGGACTCTCCCTCGCTCCCGTTTTCACGCTCAATCGGCAAGTAGCGGCGAAACTCAATCTCTTTTACGGAATGTTGTAGTACGCAATGAAGTATAGCCCCGCCTCTCGCTCTTCGCTCAGGGAAAACCCTGACGAACTTCATCACCGAGGGCGTTCGCCCCACACCACGGCGGAGGGCCCGCCAAAACGTCCTGGAGGAGAGCACATGTTCGTTCATTCTTTGAGGAGCCCCCGGCGCCTGATGGCTGCCGCGGTCTTCTCCATCGTCGCGGTCTCGGCGCTTGGCTTCGCAGCCACCAACACGGTCCCGGCGAGCAATGCCGGTGACGGCAGCGGGTCGGTTTCCGGTTACACCGTCTCCAACATCCACTACAACCTCAACGCCACCAACCCGGCCAACGCCGACTCCGTGACGTTCGACATTAGCCCGGCGCTCGCCGCGGGCGGCACGGCCCGCATTTCCTTCGATGGTGGCGCCACCTGGTCCAACAACTGCACCGGTACCACCAACCTCACCTGCACCTTCTCTTCCCCGCAGCCCATCGGCAGCGGGTTCACCAGCCTCCGCGTCGTGGCGGCCCAGTAGCGACGACGTCGAGTCCAGGACCAGCGCCGGTCACGCTGGTCCCCCGTCGATGCCAGCCCCGCCCGGGAAGTCGCTCCCGGGCGGGCGCGCCGGGGAGGGCGCACATGATCGTTCGTATTCTGCACCTGCACCGCCGCGCGGTCTTGGTCGGCCTCCTGGCAGTGGTGACCGCGGCATCCTACGGATTCGCAGCGACCAACACCGTACCCGCGAGCCGCGCGGGCGATGGCTCGGCAGCGGTGAGCGGGTTCACCGTCACGAACGTCCACTACAACCTCGATCCCATCAATCCACAGCAGCTCGCGTCGGTCACCTTCAGCATCTCGCCAAGCGTCCCGGCGGGGGGAACGGTGCGCATCTCGACCAATGGCGGCGCAACCTGGTCACCTCCGTGCGGTACCGGCGCCACCATCACCTGCACGACCACCGCAAACGTCGCCTCCGTCACCGGCCTCCGGGTCGTCGCGGGACAGTAACTGCAGAAGGAGCGGGAGACCTTGGGCAGGGTTCGCAAATCGTTCCAACTCGCACAGGCCCCCAGGCTCCGCCCCGGCGCTGCCGTAGCGACGGCGCTTCTCGTCGTCGCTGTACTGCTCGCTTGGGTGTTCTTCGCTCCACAGCAGCTCGGCGGCCAAACCGCCTATGTCATCGTCAATGGCAACTCGATGGAGCCTGGCATGCATCGGGGCGACCTCGCGCTCGTACGCCCTGCCGACGACTACCGGCCCGGCGACGTCGTCACCTACCGCCATCCAGACCTTGGCTTCGTTATCCACCGCATCGTCTCCGAGGAAGCCGGTCGGTTCACCCTCGAGGGCGATAACAACGACTTCCTCGATTCATACCACCCGGGGAGGGGCGAAGTCGTTGGGCGGCTTTGGATTCACGTACCTCGCCTCGGCCAACTGTTCTGGCACCTTCGTTCGCCGTTCTGGGGCGGGCTCGTGCTCCTCTTCGCCTTCGCCGGCCTGCTCGGCGGTAGCCCATCCGGCAAGGCGCAGTTCGTGCGCCCGAGTCCTAGTCCCGGGAAGGGAGGACCTCTCATGAATACCGTCATCCGAAACTGGCAAGACACCCTCGTGCTCCTGCTGGCCGCTGCCATCGCATTCGGACTGCTCGCCTGGGTCGGATTTGCCAGCGGGCTCGAAAAGGAGGTGCCCGCCGAGCGCCCTTACACCCAGCACGGCAGCTTCAGCTACGAGGCCGACTCCGCCGACGGCCGTATCTACGACGCAGGTCGGGCCACGACCGGCGAGCCGGTATACCTGCGCTTGAGCGACGCCGTGAACTTCGCCTTCGACTACGAGTTCAGCTCGCCAGCCGCGGCAGACATCCGCGGCACATACCACCTCGTGGCCGAGATTGGCGATACCGCAGGTTGGAAGCGGACAATCCCGCTCGCCGAGCCTGGCTCCTTCGAGGGCACCAGCTTCCGAGCTACCGGGACCCTCAGGCTCGCCGACGTCCTCGACCAAATCGGCACGCTCGAGGCGCAATCCGACGTTCGGAGCGACCGCTACACCGTCACCATTCGTCCCCGCATCGCCGTCGAGGGAAGTCTCGACGGGGTTGCGCTGAAGACGAACTTCGATGCTGCCGCGCTCCCGCTCGCGCTCGACCGCAGCCGTCTATGGCTCAACAGTGGAACCCCGGAGAAGGCCCTCGCTCCGACCGAAGCTGGCACTGCGACCGCCCAGCAGCGGGTCACGAACTCCGTCCAAATTTGGTTCGTTGAACTACCAGTCCTCGCCGCGCGACTGGTCGGAGCTGCCGGCTCAGTGCTTGCCATGGCGGCGGCTTTCGGGCTTCTCACCGCCGCGGCCCGACGCGGATGGGGAAAAGAGCGAGCAACGCTCGCAGTTCGCATCGCCGGCGGTACCCCGTTCGAAGCAGCCGAAGTCATCGAGGTCGCCAGCCTTCACGACCTCGAACGCGTCGCCGAGCGTATCGGTGGAGTCGTGCTCCAGGAGATCCGTCCCGACGCCCACATCTGTTACGTCCGCGACGGTGCAGTGGTCTATCGGTATGCCGGTCCGCCCCTCGAATACGGCACGGAGCGCGCGGCGTGAGCCCCCGAGCGCTGCTCCGAGTAGCGGCGGGATTGCTCGCCGGCACGACCCTCCTCGTCGCGCTCACCGCCTCGGCAGCATCGAACACAGTTCCCCCCACACTCCTCGGCACGTCCCAGGTGCCCCTCTCCATCGCACAGCTGGCACCCCCCCAATGCGCGGGCATGGCGCTTACGTCTATCGTCTACGGAGGTTCCGGCGGCGGCGGAAATGACCTGGTTCTTGGCACCCCGGCCTCGGAGACGCTCAGCGGTGGCGGAGGTGACGACTGTATCGTCGGGGGTGGCGGAGATGACAACCTCAGAGGCCAGGCCGGCAATGACGTGCTCATCGGCGGCCCAGGCAACTTCGAGACCCTCAATGGAGGTTCCGGCTACGACCGCTGCTACGG
The DNA here is from genome assembly GCF_034432735.1 of Tepidiforma sp. Classification (GTDB taxonomy): domain Bacteria; phylum Chloroflexota; class Dehalococcoidia; order Tepidiformales; family Tepidiformaceae; genus Tepidiforma. The sequence continues at coordinate 8,749 of NZ_DAOUBJ010000057.1, forward strand.
GAATGGTGCTGTCTTCGTCTGGCCGATGAGCTGCCAAGAGTACTACCCATAGACCCTCACAGTCTCCGGCGGCCTCACCGACCAGCCGGCATCTTCACACCATCCGATGGCCACTGCGCTCAATGGGCACGAGGGTAGCTCCCGAAAACCTTCACATCGGCCCCGAGGGTCCGAATCTTCTCGAGGACGCCGCGCACCACCGGGTCATCCTGGTGCCCCTCGAAGTCGACGAGGAACACGTACTCGCCGAACGTCGCTTTCGTCGGTCGGCTCTCGACCTTGGTGCAGTTGATGTTCGCATCCGCGAACGCATTCAGCACACTCGCGAGGGCGCCTGGCCGGTCTTCGGCAAGCGTGAACGCGATCGATGTTCGGTCCCTGCCCGTCGGTGCCGCCAGCCCACGGCCCAGAACCAGGAACCGCGTAACGTTGTTTTCCGAGTCCTGGATGTCGTGCGCAAGCACCTCGGCACCGAGCAGCTCTGCTGCCCGCTCAGTGGCGATGGCCGCGGCATCCCCATCCCGCCGGAGGGCAAGCTCCACAGCCTCCGTAGTCGAGAGCGCAGCTTCGGCCTGCGCGCGTGGGAAACAGCGCTCCAGGAATCGCCGGCACTGACCCAACGCCTGGGGATGAGAGTAGATGACCCGAACATCCGCGGGCCGCGTCCCCGGTCGCGCGACGAGGTTGTGGCGAACGGGCACCACGAGCTCCGCTTGAATCTGGAGATCCGTCTCGTGGATGAGGATGTCGAGCGTCTCCTGGACCGAGCCGTTGATGAGGTTTTCGATGGCCACCACGCCGACGTCCGCCATCCCTGACTCGACGGCCGCTGCCACGGCCGCGTGGGACGGAAACGGCATGAGCTCGGCCGTAGGGTCGTACCGCATCGCAGCGAGCTCGCCGAACGTTCCAGGAGGCCCGAGATAGGCAATCCGCACCATCGTTCTTCGCCTAGGTGTCGAGCCCGTGGGTCGAACCCACGAGTTGCTCCCGGAGCATGTCGAGGCTGTCCTTCGGAGCCACCACCACGAGCGCATCGCCCGCATGGAGGCGCGTATCCCCGCTCGGCATCCTGGGAACCCCACCCGGATCGACGACCAACGAGATGAGCGACTCGGCCGGGAGAAGAATCTCTCGAACCGAACGCCCGACCACCGGCGAGGTCTCAGGAAGCTTCACTTCGATGAGTTCGAGCCCTGAATGCAGCTGGAGCAACGGGATCATCGACTGCGTCGGCAGTTCCTGCTCGATCTGCGCGAGCACAGCCTGAGTCGCAGAAATTGTCGTTTCGATGCCACGCTTCCGGAAGATGAGCTCGTTTCGCGGGTTGTTGATACGGGCGATCGTCCGTTTCACACCCCGGTAGCGGGCGAGGTCGCAGATCACCAGGTTGTCTTCGTCGTCGCCGGTCACCGCCGCTACCAAATCCGCCCTGCTCACGCCGGCAGCGTCCAACGTCGTCGCCTCACATGCATCGCCGAACAAGACGTTGCCGGCCAGCTCGTCGCGGATGTTCGCCACTCGCGTCGCATCCTGCTCGATGACGAGCACTTCGTGGTCCTGTTCGATGAGCTCCAGGGCGAGATGGAAGCCGACTTTGCCACCGCCGCCGACGATGATGTACACGGGCTACCTCCGGGTTGGCTCGTTCAACAGCATATCGATCATGATTTGAGCGCCGTAGCTCGTCGGGCTGAATGTCTCGAGCCCAAGGTCGCGGAAAATTCCCTCACGGACCGGATCGTAGACCCGGCAAAGCACACGCCGAACGCCGAAAATCTCCCGCGCTACCTGGCTTGCGAAGTAATTCCGGTTATCGCCCTGGGTCACAGCGAAGAAAGCATCCGCGTCCCGGATACCGGCGCGTTCCAGCGTCGCAAGGTCCATCCCATTGCCGACGATCCTGCGCCCCCCGAACCCCTCGGGAAGCCGCCGGAACGCGCTCTCGTTGATGTCGACCACGGTCACGGCATGGCCCTGCCGCTCGAGCATCGCGGCAATCCGCGAACCCAAACGCCCACATCCCATAATGACCACGTTCATCGCACCCGGTGACCTCCTCGGTAGGCTGCGTGCATCGGTAGCCGCACGAGCCAAACCTCGCACGGAGCATGCCGCAGCAGAAATTCTGCCGTCGACCCAATGGCGAACGGGCGGTCCTCCCCTTCGAACGGCGGAAGCCCCAGCACGATGACATCCGCCTGCTGAGCCCGGGCCTCTTCGATCACTGCGGGCCCAGCTTCGCGCGACTGCACCACGGTCGATTTCACGCCTGGAAACCCCGCCTCCGCCGCCACTTCCCCCGCACGCTCGAGGAGCTGCTGGGCTTGCCGCGATTCTGCCTCCAACTCGACATTCAGCGGCTGCGAGCGAACCACTTCGATGACGTGAACGAGGTGGACCCTCGCCCTCCGAGACTTTGCCACCCAGGCGGCCAACCGGACAGCCTCCAAGCTGGCCGGCTCTCGACTTACCGGAACGAGCAGCGTCTGCCAGCCTTCCGTCATCCCGTCGGCCTCTCCATGTTCATTCCCGGTCCGTGAATTATCGGTCGTCCTGCGCGAACCACAGCCGAACCGCCCCGTTGAGGATGAGAACGACACCGATTGCCATGCCGATATTCCACTCTACTGCCTGGGTGAGAAGAAAGAGGATCAGGACGACCCCGAGGATGATGCTGACGATCGAGAACACGAAGTTTGCAGTGCGCATGGCAAGTGCCGGCGGCGAGCCTCTGACCATGCTACGCCCGCTCCCCGGCTAGTGGAAACGGGCCTTCGAGCCGGGCGCAAAACCAGCGGTCCTCCCTCTGCGCGCTGGCATCGCCTGAAGAGAGCCTCCGAACCGCACCACCGCCCCCTAGCCCCTCCCGGCAGCTCCACATCCAACGATGCGAAGACGCCTAGTCTCCAGCGTGCGAATCGCCTAGCCCAGCCGCGCGAGCACTTCCGTGGCCGTCCCGCTCACCGTCGAACGCGGTTCGCCCCGCATGCTTCGCCTCCATCGCGGGATTGGCAAACGATGCGCCGAGGCTGCGCCGCTGCCGAGCGTCCTTTCACGGGGCAAAACAGAGAAAGGAGCCGCTCTCTGACCCCTGGAGGTGAAAGCGGCTCCTTCCCGAAGTTGGAGGACGTTCATCGAGCACCGGGCGCGGCCGCAAAATCGCGACGGCCCTCTACGCTGCGGGTCGGATTCCCACCGGAGCGAGCCGGATGGGCGTCCGGTTCTGCAGCCTCGCCGGTCCGGCGCCGTGACACCGTTCCGGCTCCCCCCTTGACGAGCGGCCTTGCGGTCCGGTCAACGAGGAGGGCTGCCCGACCACCCCGCCTCCAACGCCGCGATTATGAGCGACCGCGGGCCTACCTCGCCAAGCAACTTATGACGCCCTGGACTCACCTTCACATACTTTTGACGAACAGCACCCGGGCCGATTCGAGCTCGACAGAATATCTCCCCCTGGGCCCGCCCATTATCGTCGCGTCAGGCGAACTCCAGTGGTCGCTGCGCGCTGAACGGGGTCAACTCTTCATGGATGTCGAAGCGGACCTGCTTCCACGTGAACTTCACGGCGCGGTCGCCCCTCTCCGGCAGCGGCTCCACGATCGCTTCGAACATCCCCTGGTCGATCACTTCTCGTGGCTGCGCGAGCAGCTGCATGAAGCCCTCAGCGGCTTCGAATGTCTCCAACATCCGGGGCTGCCAGCGGCCGAATACCTTCGGGTTCTCCGCGTATTCGCTCGTCATACCAGTCCGCACGAACGGGTAGAGAACAGAAAAGGCAGTCACCAGCTCGGCATTGCGGCCGAGATTCACCTGCAAGACCTTCGGCAGCTGGAGCACCGCCCAGTTGGCGATCGCGTACCCCGGAACGCTCACCCCGGGGTCGATCGCCTGCCGAGACGAGATGTACACGAACTCGATCGGCTCGTTCGCATAAACGGCCTCGCCCGACCAAAGGTGCGTCATCGCCATGAATCCGTCGATCTTCGTGTCGAGCACCAGCCGTGTCTCGTTCAAATTATTGATGAACGCCTGCCGGACCCGCGCACGGCGCATCGCCATCGACTCGCCCTCGACTTCCCGAAGCGATCGGCCAAAGGAGTACCCCTTCTCGGTCAGACCCGAGTTGCAGATCACCAGATTCGGAATCCCGCCCATCTTTTCGATGACGTAGCTGCGGCTCGCCCAAAGGTCCCCCATGTTCGTAACGTCCGCCTGCAGAGGAAACGCATTGACCCCCTGGCTCCGCAGGTAGTCCACCAGGTCCAAACCGTCGTCGTAGGACGAATGGAAGTGCACCGCGACGCTTTCCGCGCCGTTCAGCCCCGCAGCGAGCGCGAACGACTGGCCGAGCCCGCCATCCTTCCCGGCCCCCGAGATGAGGACACGCTTGCCCTTCACCCCCGCACCGAACTCGGCCGGAAAACGAAACTTCTCAGGATTGACTGTGAATGCCATGTGCGAACTCCGAAGGTATTCGTCCGCATTATGGCAGGGCCGCGGCCTATAGCGCAGTCGAAGAGCCTATCACCGGACGCCTGCACGCGGCCGAATCAAGCCGCGGCGCGCAGCCTCCTCGATCACCTGGACAACGTTGGTCGCCGCCCCCTTGCGAATACTGTCGGTTACCGTCCAGAACGTAATGCCCCCGGGCCGCGAGATGTCCGCACGCACCCTCCCGACCAACACACGGTCATTACCGGCAGCGTCCAACGGGGTGGGGTATCGCTCCGCCGTGGGGTCGTCCATGAGCTCGATCCCCGGCGCCGTTTCCATCAGCGCACGCGCCTCGGCAGCGCTGATGGGCCGTTCGAATTCCGCCCAGACGCTCATCGCGTGGCTGAAGAAGACCGGGACGCGCACGCAGGTGGCGCTCACGCCGATATCTTCCGAATGGAGGATC
>NZ_DAOUBJ010000058.1:0-5961 GCF_034432735.1 Tepidiforma sp.
ACCGTCACCCGCTCCTTCCCCCGCTGGCCGAAAGCCTCCCAATAGCGCGCGACCGGCTGTTCGTACTCGATCACCCCTCGGTCCGCCAGGATGTGGAGCGCCGTCGCCGCCACCCCCTTCGTCGTCGAAAAACTGCTGAAGAGCGTGTCCGGCCCCACCGGCCGCGGGTCGTTCGGCCCCATCTGCCCCGCCCAGGCATCCACCACCTTCTCCCCGCCCAGGTACGCACAAACCTGCACCCCGAGCTGCGTTCCCCGCGCGATCTGGTCGCGCAGCAGCTCCTGGATCCGCGCATTCAGCGCCTCGTTCATCTCCGTCCCTCCAGCGTCGAGCGTGGCCGAAACTTTACGCTTCCCGAATCCAATTCGAAACTGCTCCGCCACCCCTGCGTTCCAGGGATTCGGGAAAGATTGCGCGTCGCATCCTTCCGCATTGCGAAACGTGCGCAATAATACCTCGACGGCATCCGCCGGAGGAGCAACCTTGAGCAAGCGATTCCTATCGGGCACCCTCGCAGTCGTCCTCTCCGCTGGGCTCGTCGCCGCGGCCTGCGGCGGCGACGACGACACCGGCGGCTCCCCCGCCGCCACCAGTACCCCAGCGTCCGACCGAACACCCGCCCAGCAGCAATCCCCCACGACCCCATCGGCGACCCGGCAAGCCGAGTCCGGCAGCAGCACTATCCCCGACGAACTCCGCTCCGTCGCCGAAGCGTACACGCGCGCTACCTTCACCTCCACCTACGAAATCACCCAGGACACCGGAAAGGGTACGCTCACCCTCGCCCAAGATGGCAAAAAGAGCTACATCGGCATCGAATCCGCCCAAGGTGGCTTCATCATCATCACCACCGACCAGAACACCTTCACCTGCTTCAAAGCCGGGACCACTGGCTTCTGCAGCCGCCAAGCGCCCGACCCATCCTTCGAGGCCCTCGACTTCCGTCAGTCCCTCGATTCGCTCCAAGAGGGCGCGAGCACCTACAAACGGCTCGACGACCGCAAGATCGCCGGATTCGACTCCGCCTGCTGGCAGGTCACCGGAACCTCCAGCTTCGTCCTCTGCGTCGCCAAAAAAGAGAAGATCCTCACCGCCATCCAGTACGACCAGCAGGGTGGCGCATCCATCACCCTGAAGCAGTACTCCGACAAAGTCGACGCCAAGCTGTTCGAACCGCCCTTCCCCGTCCAATAACCTCACGGTCGCGCGAGCTCGTGCGTGGCCGCGCGAGATGGGGGCCCCACCTGGGAGCCCCCATCTTCCCGCGCACCAACCTCGCACGCGTCAGCGCACCTCGATGACCTCGCCTTCGACCACCTCGCCATCCTCGGCCCCGGAAGCGGCCGCTTTCACCGCCGAGAAGCGGAACTCCCCGTCGACGAAATCGACAACCACCCTCTGACCCTCGCGGAACTCGCCGGCCAGGATCCGCCGGGCCAGCTCGTTCTCCACCCGGCGCTGCACCGTCCGTCGCAGCGGGCGCGCCCCGTACACCGGATCGTACCCCTCGCGCACCAGCTCGGCCTTCGCCGCCGGCGTCAGCTCGAAGTCGATCCGCCGCTCCGCCAGCCGCTTGCGGACGTCGTTCGCCAGCAGGTCCACGATCTGCAGCAGCTGCGCCTGCGTCAGCGGTTCGAACACGATGATCTCGTCGATCCGGTTCAGGAACTCCGGCCGGAAGTGCTCACGGAGCGCCTTCTCCACCGAGCCCTGCAGAATCTCCTGCTCGCTCATCCCCTCGGTCCGCACCGTGAAGCCGAACGTCGCCCGCTCCTGAGCGCTCGTCCCGAGGTTGCTCGTCATGATGATCACCGTGTTGCGGAAGTCCACCGTCCGCCCCTGGCCATCCGTCAACCGGCCGTCGTCGAGCACCTGGAGCAGCGTGTTGAATACATCCGGGTGCGCCTTCTCGATCTCGTCGAAGAGGATCACCCGGTAGGGCCGCCGCCGCACCGCCTCCGTCAGCGCGCCGCCTTCCTCGTAGCCCACATACCCCGGCGGTGCGCCGATCAACCGGCTCACCGAATGCCGCTCCTGGTACTCCGACATATCGATGCGGACCATCGCATCCTCGCTGTCGAACAGGTACTCCGCCAGCGCCTTCGCCAATTCCGTCTTCCCGACACCCGTCGGCCCCAAGAAGATGAACGAGCCGATCGGCCGTTTCGGGTCCTTCAGCCCGGCCCGTGCCCGACGAATCGCATCGGCCACCGCGCGAATCGCCCGATCCTGGCCGATCACGCGCTGGTGCAGGTGCTCCTCCAGATGCAACAGCCTCTCCTGCTCCGTCTCGCCCAGCTTCGAAACCGGGATCCCCGTCACATCCGAGACGAGCCTAGCGATATCCTCAGCCGTCACCCGGCGGTCCACCGCCGGGTGCTCCCGCTCCCAGGCCGCTTTCCGGCGCTGGTACTCGTCCTGGAGCTGCAAAATCCGCTGCTTGATTCGCGCCGCCGCCTCGTAATCCTCACGTTGGACGGCGGCCTCCGTCTCCAGCGCCAACTCCTCCAGCTGCTGCTGCAAATCGCGGAGCTCGGCCGGCAGCGATTGGGCTTCGATCACGTGCTTGCTCGCCGCCTCGTCGATCAAATCGATCGCCTTGTCCGGCAGCTTCCGCTCCGTCAGATACCGCGCCGAGAGCTTCGCCGCCGCCTCGATCGCGTCATCGGTGATCTCCACCTTGTGGTGCGCCTCGTACTTCGGTCGCAGCCCCTTCAGGATCGCGATCGTGTCCTCGATGCTCGGCTCCTCCACGAACACCGGGGCGAAACGGCGCTCCAGCGCCGGGTCCTTCTCGATCCGCTCCCGATACTCGTCCAACGTCGTCGCCCCGATCACGTGCAGCTCGCCCCTGGCCAGCGCCGGCTTCATCAGGTTCGAGGCATCGATCGCCCCCTCCGCACCACCGGCCCCCATCACCGTGTGCAGCTCGTCGATGAAGAGGATCACCTGGCCCTCCGCCTGTTTCACCTCGTCCATCACCGCCTTCAGACGCTCCTCGAACTCCCCGCGGAACTTCGAGCCCGCCACCAACGCCCCCATGTCCAACGACAGCAGCCGCTTCCCCTCGAGGTTCTCCGGCACATCCCCAGCCACGATCTTCTGCGCTAGCCCCTCCACGATCGCCGTCTTCCCCACGCCAGCCTCGCCGATCAGCACCGGATTGTTCTTCGTCCGCCGGTTCAGAATCTGCATCACCCGGCGGATCTCCGCCTCCCGGCCAATCACCGGGTCCAGCTTCCCCTGGCGCGCCAACTCCGTCAGGTCCACCGAGTACTTCTCGAGCGACTGGTACCGGCTCTCGGCCGTCTGGCTCGTCACCCGCTGCTTCCCGCGGATCTCCTGCAGCGCGCGGTAGATGCCCTCCTTCGTCACCCCGAATTCGGCCAGCAGCCGCGTCGCGCCGCTCTCCTCGTTGTCCGCGATCGCGATCAGCAGGTGCTCCACCCCCACGTACTCATCCTTCAGCCGTTCCGCCTCCGCGTTCGCCACCTCCAGCATCCGCACCACCTCCGGCGTCGTGTAAATCTGCACCACGTCGTAGGCCAGCGTCGGCAGCTGGTCCACCGCCTTCCCCACGCGCTCCTTCAGGCGGCGCATGTCCACGTTCAGCTTCGCCAGCACCTGCTCCGCGAGCCCACCCTTGTGGTTCACCAGCGCCCAAAGCACATGCGGCACCGACCACTGGCTGTTGCGCTTCTGGCGCACCAGCTCCTGCGAAGCCGCCAGCACCTCTTGCGCCTGCTCCGTGAATCTATCCTGTCGCATCATCGAAATATTCCTCCATCGTTCTTGTCCCAGGGCCAACCTGGGCGCCGCTCGTCGTGGCCCCTGGCGCCACGCCCGAATCCGACCGCGTCGGCCCGTCGCGCCCTAGCGAACCGGACCATCCCGATACGGAGCCGGGAGCCGTGTCGCCCGGAGCCGATCCAGCTCCGCTCGCGTCGCCTCCAGCTCCGCCTGCAGCCGCCGAATCTGCTCGTTCATCCGTAGGATGATGTCGACCCCAGCCAGGTTGACGCCCAGCTCCGAAATCAGCCGCTGCGCCGTCCGCACCCGCTGGATATCGGCATTCGAATACATCCGAATGTTGCCGGCCGTCCGCTTCGGCCGAATCAACCCCACCCGTTCGTAATACCGCAACGTCTGCTGGTGCAGGCCGAGCAGCCGCGCCGCAATGGAGATGACGTACATCGGTTCGTCGTCATCGATCGGAAAACCATTGCTCGATATCTCCTCCTGCACCGGGCGTCACCTCCTTTCGTTCACGTCTCTTCTCCGCCGACGCTCGCCACGTCCCTCGCTCAGCGCCGCGTCGCGGCAGCCCGCAGCTCGCGCAGCGCCTGCCAGTGCTTCCGCTCCTCCGGCGTCAGCTGGTCGGGGAGCATCACCCGCACCTTCACGTAGAGATCACCTCGCTTGCCCGCCTGGCCGAGCACCGGCATCCCCTTCCCGGCCAGCCGGAATTGCTTCCCGTTCTGCGTCAACTCCGGGATCCGCAGCGCCACCCGGCCGTCGATCGTCTGCACCATCACCTCGCCGCCGAGCACGGCATCGGTCACCGGCACCTCCACCTCGCCGTACAGGTCGTCGCCCTTTCGCTCGAAGCGGGCATGCGGCAGCACCGTCACCAGCAGGTAGAGGTCGCCCGGCGCCCCGCTCCCCGTCCCCGGGCGTCCTTCGCCAGCGATCCGCACCCGCGAACCCGTCTTCACCCCCGGCGGGATGCGCACCTCCAGCCGGCGGAACTTCATCGTCGTCCCTATGCCCTCGCAGGCATGGCAGATCGCCCCGGCCACCTCGCCCATCCCCCCACACGTCCGGCAGACCTCCGGCGTCTGCAGATTCAGCGTCCGCGTCGTCCCGTGGAACGCCTCCTCCAGGCTGATCTCCACCGGCGTCTCCACATCCTGGCCTCGCCGGTTCCCCCCCGCCGCGCGTGGCCCGCCCCGCTCCCGCCGAAAGAGCGTCTCGAAGATCGAGCCGAAATCGCCGAAGAAGTCGCCTTCACCGTTTTCCCGCCCGAAAGCCGCGCCCGCGCCCCGTCCGAACGGGTTCGCCCCCGGGCGCGCGCCCGCCGCCTCGAACTGGTCGGCCAGCTCCCATTGGTCGCCCCAACGGTCGTACTTCTTCCGCTTCTCCGGGTCCGAGAGCACCTCGAACGCCTGGTTGATCTCCTTGAAGCGCGCCTCGGCCGCCTTGTCGCCCGGGTTCACATCCGGGTGATACTTCCGGGCGAGCTTCCGGTAGGCCGACTTGATCTCCTTGTCGGTCGCCGTTCGGCTGACGCCGAGCACCTCGTAGAAATCCCTGGCCATGCCCTGAGCATACCGCGCCCCGCCGCGCTCTGCAAGAATTTGACCAAAAAGCTGATAACGACATGCTTAGACCTCTTGACAGCCACAACTGGCGGAATCACAATGGGGGCGAAACAACCAATGCCAGGGAGGTGCACCGATGGCCAACGCACTCACTCGCTGGGACCCGGCAGCCGAGCTCACCGCCATGCGGAACCTGATGGACCGCCTCTTCGAGCAGTCCTTCGGGCGCTTCCCCGCCTTCCGCAACGGCGGCGAAGACCTCGGCCCACTCACCCTCGCCCTCGACGTCATCGAGCAGCCGGATAGCTTCGTCATCAAGGCCGCTATCCCCGGCGTCGACCCCAAGGACGTCGATATCTCCGTCGAAGACGACGTCCTCACCATCAAGGGCGAGTTCAGCCACAAGGAAGAGGCGAACGAGGAGAACTACCTCCGCCGCGAGATCCGCTACGGCAGCTTCCAGCGGCAGCTTCGCCTCCCGCCCACCGTCGACGCCGAAAAGGCCTCCGCTTCCTTCGAGCACGGCATGCTCCGCCTTGTCCTGCCGAAGAAGCCCGAAGCCCGCGCGCGCTCCATCAAGATCACGCCCCAGGGCGTCGTCGAAGGGCAGGCGGTCTCCAACAACTGACCGCCCCCACGG
>NZ_DAOUBJ010000059.1:0-13173 GCF_034432735.1 Tepidiforma sp.
CTCATCGCGTGGCTGAAGAAGACCGGGACGCGCACGCAGGTGGCGCTCACGCCGATATCTTCCGAATGGAGGATCTTCCGCGTTTCGTTTGCCATCTTGAGCTCCTCCTTCGTGTAACCATCCTCCGCGAACACATCGATCTGCGGGACGGCATTGAACGCGATCTCACGTTTCTGCGTGCCACTCGGCTCGTGGCGCCCTGCAAGCGCAGCTTCCGATTCCCTCCGGAGCCCCTCGACCGCCGCCGCGCCAGCACCAGCCACCGCCTGGTACGTGCTCACGATGACGCGCCGCAACGGATTGACGCGATGAATCGGATTGAGGGCGAGCAACATCGGAGTCGTCGTACAGTTGGGCTGACTCACGATGCCGCGGTGCCACTCCAGGTCGTCCGCGTTGATCTCCGGAATGACAAGCGGAACCGACGGATCCATACGGAACGCGCTCGAATCATCGATCACGAAGCTGCCGTTTGCCGCCGCGATCGGCGCATACTCCCGAGATGCCGAACTCGACGCCGAAAGGAACACGATGTGGTCTTCGGGCGTGAAGCTTTCCGCCGACGTTGCTTCGATAACGATTTCCCTACCCCGGAACCGCACCACCTTCCCGGCCGAGCGCTGCGTCGCCAGGAGCCGCAGCCGACCTACCGGCACCTCCCGCTCGTCGAGAATCTTCAGGAACTCCTGCCCGACGATGCCGCTTGCACCGACGACCGTGATGTTGAACGCCTCCATCGAGGGCTCCCGGGGTGAAGGTGTGATACCGGCATGGTACGGGCTCGTCGTCACCCAGTGAACCGCAGGCGACCAAGGCCGGCACGCCGTACACTCCCCGCACTATCGAATCGGGGTGCGGTATGCAATTCGACGAAATCACCTACAACGTCGAAGGTCCCATCGCTTGGATCACCTTCGATCGGCCCCAGTACCGGAACGCGCAATCTTGGCGTCTTCTCGACCAGTACGACCAAGCAATGGACAGCGCACTTGCCGATCCGGCCGTCCGCGTCATCGTGACCCGCGGTGCAGGCGGCAACTTCTCCAGCGGCCACGACCTGGGCACCCCGGAGCATTTGGCCGACCGCGCGGCGCGAGGGATCGCCGATGCCGGCATCGAGTTCTACGAGAATTTCCGCCACTACAACCTCGACCTCCTCGTCAAGTGGCGCAACGCTTCCAAGCCCACCATTGCCATGGTCGAAGGATTCTGCATCTTCGCCGGTTGGATGATGGCCGCTTGCGTCGACCTCGTGTTCGCCGCCCGGAACGCTCTCTTCCTCCCTGCCATGCTCGAGTATTTCTCGCTTCCCTACGACGTTGGCGTCCGGAAAGCCAAAGAGCTGATGTTCGAGAGCCGCTTCTTGACCGCCGAAGAGGCGTGTGCGCTCGGCTTCGTGAACCGGGTATACGAGCCCGAAGATCTCGAGCGCGAGACCCGAGGCTACGCACTTCGCGTCGCGGAAAACAACCCCGTCGTAGTCCGACTGTCGAAGGCAGCAGCCAACCGCGCACAGGACCTGATGGGCTATTCCGCGTTTCTCGATGCTGGGCTTTCCGATTACCTCGTCATGATGGCGAACCGGGGCGAGGCACGCACACGCGGCGGTCGTCGTCTGGGTGGCGTCGAACTTGCGCTCAGAGGCCTTCGCGGCGAACGCCCTGGCCTCACGCCCCCGTCCGATGCGGGCGCAGCCGAGTGACCAGCCGGTCCGCCAACTCGCCCATCTCGGGAATGCCAAGCGCGAGGCTCATCGCGGCGTAGGTCGCCGCCCCTGCGCCTACCCCAGCTATCGCGGCGAGTGCGGCATCGAGCCGACTCCCCGTCCCGATGATGGCGACCGCCAATGCCACGGCCAGGCCCATCACGCCTCCGGCCACCGCCACCCTCGCAAAGACTGCCAGCTCCCCCGCTGGGTTCCAACCGGTCCGCCGGAGATATACGACATAAAGACCAAGCCATTCGCACCACGCCGAGGCACTCACCGCGAACGCGAGACCCTGCACCCCGTACCGTTCCCAGAGTGTCGCTCCGAGCAGCAAGTTGATAACCACTGCCGTAACCGCGAACAGAACTGGAGTGCGGGTATCCCCAAGCGCGTAGAACCCCCGACTGTGGATCTCGATCCCCGCCTGAGGCACGATACCGAGGCAATACCACCCGAGAGCGGCGGCGGTCATCAGCGAATCCGGACGGGTAAACGCACCCCGCTCGAGCAGCGTGATCGTCGCGGGCTCACGGAGCAGCGCGAGCCCGATAGCCGAGGGAACCGTCAGAAAGAGAATCAGGCGGAGCACACGCGACACCGTTCGTGCCAGGGCCTCGAGATCTTCGCGCGCTACCTGTCCCGCAAGTCGCGGAAAAACCGCAGTCGAGAGCGCCATCCCGAAGAGCCCGAGAGGGAGCCCCGCCAACAGCCACGCGTACGTCATGTTCGAAATCGCCGAAGCGCCAACTCGAGAGGCGAAGTAGCCCGTCACGACGAAATTCACCTGGGCTGCGGCGAGCCCCACCACACGGGGCGCCATCAGCCGCCCCACCTCCCCCACGGCAGGGTCACCCCAGCCCAGCCCCACGCGCGGTCGAAATCCCTCCCGGAGGACTCCCGGCACCTGAATGCCCAGGTGCATCCCGGCGCCGAGAACGACACCGAAAGCTAGCCCGTTGACTCCCCACCGGTCCGCCAGAACCACGGCCCCGAAGATGATGCCGACGTTGTACAGCATGGGCGCCAGCGCCGGAAGCAGGAACCGCTCCCTGCCGTTCAGCATCCCAGTCAACATCCCGCTCGCAGCGAACAGCAGCGTCGAGAGCAGCATGATGCGCGTCAGCTCCACGGCCCGACCGGTCAGCTCGTCGGAGCGCCCGATGTCGTCTCCGAGACCGGGTGCCATCGCTGGCACCAGCAACGGCGCGAGAAAAAACGCGATCGCGCACAACGCCAGCGTGGCGAGCACCACCAGATTGAGCACCCGACTCGCCAGTACCCAGGCTGCCGACGCACCCTCGCGTTCGAACTTCCTCGCAAAAACCGGAATGAACGCGCTACCGAGCGTCGCGCCCGCAAGCACCTGGAAGATCAAATCCGGGATCCGAAACGCGACGTTGTAGGCATCGAGCTCGGGCGAAGCCCCGAAGACGTTCGCGATCACGACCGTCCGCACAACGCCGAGCAGCCGCGACCCCACGAAGCCGAATGCCACGATCGCCGCCGCGAGCGCAAGACCGCCCCCGACCCGTGCGCGCTCTACCGTCCCCGGCGTTTCGGCCATGCGCGCATCCTACGGCCCACTCGGCCTACGGACGCCGCTCCGGCGAATATCGGACAGTCGCGATCTCCCACGGACGAAGCGTCATGGTCGTTCCTTGCGCACCCGGGGAGATCGTCCCAAGGGGTTGTTCGAGCAGATCGACGCGCTCCGCGTGCCGTCCGTCGAACGAAGGGCCACCCAGCCCAATCTCGCCGCCGATGGGGCCCGCATAGACTCTCACCAGCGGATCGCCGGTCACTTCGCTGCGGCACGCAGCGCTCAGTGCCGCGTCGCCCGAAACCGAGATAAGCGGCACACGTGGTCCCAACGAGCCATCGTGACCGTTCGTCGCCCATCCCAGCGGTGGAAAGGCCCACGCGTGGGCCAACTTCTGAATTCCCGCTTCGTGCCAATCGCCAGCGTAGGGGAGGACCGCAAAGGCGAACTCGTGGCGTCCCAGACACTGGCTATCGACCGTCGCGATGGTCGGACCGGCCCCGCCGCGCCTGCTTCGCAGGTCCGGTCGCGAGAGCCAGCCAACGCAGCGAAGCAAGGTCAGTGCCAACGCCTTCCGCCCCCGCCAGTCGACCAGCTCACCCTCCGGAAGTCCACGGTTGCAAATCGCCACTCCCACGCCTCGCCCCTCTGCAGCAGCGAAGGTCTTCTGCGGGACGGTAGTCGGCGGTAGCTCCGCGCTCGTGCCGTTCCACGGTGGTGGCTCCAGCGGCCTCCGGGCCACGTGGAAATGATTCTCGGTCACGATGCTCTCTGGTTCGAACGGAAGCGGAACCAGCGCGCGAAGGCGATGGTCCTCCGCCAGGTTCATGACGGCGACACGCACCTCGACCAGCGGGAGGCCTCGCCAAAGGCGCACGCGAACGTCGATCGGCTCGAGAACACGTTCCCGGCGCCGCCGTCGTCGCCCTCGCGTGAGCGATGCCGGAAGCCCGTAGGTCAATGTGTAATGGAGCTCCTGCCAGGTGGCCGTACTCGACGTGCCGTGGACGGCCACCGCAACCGGGCCGTCGATCCCGTCGTCCAGGATATCGGCGTTGTACTCGTCCCCGCGGTCCCCCTCCGAGATGAACACGAGCACCGGGTCGAACCGCAGCCCACTCGTGCGGTCTCGCAGCTCGAGCACCGAACCGCGGAGGCGGATGTCGAACCGCTCCGAGCGGATGCGGCGTGCGCCTGGCGCAGATTCCATCCGCCCAGTCGCCGCGGCGACCGGGACCAGCAGCTCTAGCCCGACCGCATCCGTCGGCGGGAGGACCGCCGAAAGGCGTGCTCGCTCGCTCTCCCGGACCACCACCTCCGCCGAATCCGCTAGCCCACCACGGACGATGGCGCCGACAGCCTCGCGCACCGCTCCCTCATCCACCACCGTGATGTCCGGACCGACCGTCGTAGTGACCCGCAGGTGGCGTTCTCCAAGCTGCCATTCCATCGACTCGATGGCGTGCACGTCGAACCGCTGCTCCCGCAGGAAGTCGAGGTGGCGTAGCGCCCCATTCGGCGAAACCGTCTCGCGCACCAGTTCATTTCCGCCACCCGTTGACTGGAGCGTGAACGGAATCCGTTCCCCGTTCGGCAGCTCGAGAGCGTCGAAAACGGCCCAGTCGGCTGGAACGTCCGCCTCGAGGATGGCAGGGGCGCCCTCCACCGGCCGGAAGACGGCCAGGCCACCTTGTGGCGGCGTGGCTACCCGCCGAATCAGGTGCGCGGCGGACTCTCGCGCTACCTGCATGGCGAGCTGCTCGGCCCGGTCGTAGCGGGGCAGCATCTCGCGGTGTACCTGGTCCACGCTGCAACCGCAGATCGAATCGTGAGGCGTGTTCTCGAGTGCGATGGCCCACGCATGCCGAAGCGCCGGCGAGCCGTCCGGGCCCGCGTGCAGGCGAGCCAACAATTCGAGGGGTTCAGCGTATCGCTCCAAGGCTCGCGCCACCTCGAAATCCCGCTGCTTCAGATAAATTCGAGACGATAGCACCCCCACCAGGACATTGGAGCGGTCGGAGGAGCGGAGCTCGCCTCGGTGAACCACGTCGTCGACGCCCGCCTCCAGCACGGCAGCCTCGTACTCCGCCAGCGTGGCCATACGAAACGTGTAGCCACGTCCGGCGGCCGCCTTCAGGGCGCTGGGTACGTGTGGCTCCATCCGGGAGTGGTCCGTGCCGTTCATCAGAAGAGCGGGCAACCCCTCCCGGAGGTCGCGCTCTTGCCGCCGAACGCGTTCGATCAGATCGTCTGGCTCGGCGGGGAGCCGCCATCCGCTGGAATAGCTATTCCGGAGGTAGAGCACCGGAATGCGCGTCCCGTCGGGAGCTTCCCACCAGAAACTCCAACCCGGGATGCTGTCCGGGACGCCCCGCCAAAGGCAGGCGCTCGTCAGGCCCAGCTGCCGCATCACCTGCGGCAGCTGCGCGATGTGACCGAACTGATCAGCGCAGTGGCCCACCCGCAGCGCTCCACCCATTCGCTCGGCAAATCGGATCCCACGCTGGAGACTGCGCACGTGCGACTCCGCCGAGGGGAGGAACTCGTCTGGTTGTACCCACCACGGCCCGATGACGATTCGGCCCGACTCGATGAGAGCGCGGAGCCGCCCCTCGTTCTCCGGGCGCAATTCGAGGTAGTCGGCGATGACGATGCTCTGTCCATCGAGATTGAAGCAGCGGTAGTCCGGCTCACGCTCCATGTGGTCCAGGAGTTCATCGATCATCTGCACCAATCGCCACCGCAAGAGCTCGTGGGGCTGGTACCACTCCCGGTCCCAGTGCGTGTGCGGAACGACATAGACGGTTCGGTCCATGGGCGCCGTCCCGGTCAACGATGGGCTCGGATTCTACCCCCTGGCCCCAGCTTGCGCCTTCCCCTTCGGCGGTGTTCCATCAGCCGGTGCCCACGTTCACCCGCGAGGGGTTGACGTTCGCTTTCGAGACCTGGGGCGACGCTTCAGCGCCACCAGTCGTTCTTCTGCACGGATTCACGAGCGACCTCCGGATGTGGCACCCGGTCGCCGAGGAACTCGCCCGAAGCTACCACGTCGTGGCGATGGACCTCAGGGGCCACGGCCGCAGTAGCGCCCCAGAGGAGATCGATGCCTACACCGCCGAAGCCCTTGCTGCCGACGTCCTCGCCCTCCTCGAACATCTCGACATCGACGTTTGCGCGCTCGTGGGCTGCAGCTTCGGCGGAATGATCGCCCTTCAGTTTGCGGTCACCTGGCCGGAGCGAATTGCGGCCATCGTGCTCAGCGATACGTCCGCCGCGTATCGCCACCCTGCCTACGACGAGCGCTATTGGGAGCGCGAAAGAGACATCGATACGGCCACCGACGTCGTCCGGCGCTTCGGGACGGCCGAACTCGGCCGTCGCAAAGCCATGGCGCTTTCCGACCCCTTCCTCGCCCGCGGCATCCGGGAGCGCTACGCCCGCCTCTCCACGGAGGGGTGGGTCGGCTGCGCTCGGGTTAGGAAGGAACGACCGGACCTACTTCCCATCCTCCAATCAACAATCACGATGCCCGCCCTGGTCGTGATCGGCGAAGACGACCCCGTTCGGAGCGCTTCAGAGGTCATGACTGCCCAGCTTCCCGAGGCCCGCGTGGTGACGTTCCGGGGCGCCGGCCATGGCGTACCGGTCCTCGACCCGCACGGCTTCGCACGCGAAGCACTCCGATTCCTCGAAGATGTCGAATCGGGCGTTCCCGTCGCTGGCCGCCGAACAAGAAACTGAGCGAGCCGTTTCGAATCGTTACGCTGACCTTCATGAAATCGAGCGCTTCACGTGGTAGAGTGACCCAGGACGCGACTGGCCCCTTGCGCGTACCCGTTGCCGCGGAGTCGCCCCATGGGACGTTCGAGTGTCACCGCCGAAAGGCGTCGCCAGATCATCGACGCCACCGTCAGGGTGATGGGGGAAAAGGGCTGGCAGGAAGCGTCCATCGACGAGATCAGCAAGGCCGCGGGAGTGAGTCGCGGTCTTGTTTCATATCACTTCGGCGACAAATCGGCGCTCCTCGCTGGCGTCCTCGAACGCTGCCGTGAAGTCTTCGTCGATACGGTTGCCGTTTCCGTCGGACCCGGGCTCGACCCGGTCTACCGGCTCCGGATGGTCACCCGCACGGCTATCCTCATGGCGCGGAAAGAATCGCTCACGTACGACGTCTTCCTCCACTTTACGGCAAGTGCACGGTCGGCCCCTGGCCTGAGCGGCCAGCTTCGCGATCTCTACAGAGATTTCCGCCGAGGGACCGCACGCGTCATTCGCGACGGTCAGCGCTCCGGCGCATTCCGGCTCGATGTCGATCCCGAGTCGGCTGCCGCCAACCATATCGGCACTATCATCGGTATCGCCTTCCAGTGGCTGCTCGACCCAGAAGCCTTCGACCTCGACCTTGCCGCCCGAAACGCCGAGGACGCGCTCGTCTCTCACCTCACGAAGCGATTCCCCATGTTCGCAGAGTCCGACGGCTGAATGCGGGGCCGCAGCATCTCGCTCCCATCACGTCCCCGACGCCCTTTCGAGCCCGACGGCTAGCCACCTCTCTCGAAGTATCGAGAGCCACGACTGCCAACTACTTGAATGCAATGGCGTTCGGGGGCGAACCGATCCCACCGAGCTTGTTCAGTGGGGCCGAGACCAGGAAAACCTCGTAACGCCCGTCGTCTGCGCAGTCCGCGGCCAGCCGCGAGAGATCCCAGAGCTCCCCGATGGCGATGCCGAACATTCCCAGCAGCCACTCGTGGAGGAAGCCGCCGTGTTCCCGGCGAGGCGGCCACGCCTCGACCGATGGTAGGTCGCTCGCGATCGCGCAGATGTGAAGGTTCCACAAATACTCCGCCATCGCTTCGCCGGCGGCGATCCCTGGCGCCCGAAAGGTGGCCATGTTCGCCAGGGCAACGCGCGCCCGTTCATCGAGCCCTTCGTACCATTCGGTCCAGCCGGTCCGGAGAAGGAGGACGTCACCGACTTCGAAACCCACTCCCTGCGCAGCGGCGCATTCCTCGAGCTCCGCGACCGAGACTCGCCGGTCGGACGCGAAATCGATCGGCTCACCCCGTTCCGCGAGAAACCTTCCAATGTCGAGGAGAACTGCCCTGCCGGCGATTCCGCGCCGCGCCCATTGGTCGATGCCGCCCCTCGACCCCGGCTTCCCCGTGACCTCCTCCTTCCGGATTCCGTTGTAGAAGCCGAATCGCGAATTTCCTACATGAACGAGCGTGTCCCACTGGCTACTCGCCTGAGGGTAGAAATTGTCCAGGACGTCGTCGTGGTGGATCGGCCCACCGAAGATGGTCTGTCGCAAAGCGCCCCGATTGAACAGCGGAGGGTCCGGGAGCTCCAGGTTCCAGTTGAGGGGGAACATCACACCGCGCTGAACCAGCCGCGACGCGCGGACGATTCGCTCCGGCGTTTGGAGGTTGAGCATGCCAACTTGGTCGTCCTTTCCAAAGAGCCACCAAGCCGAACCGGGAGGTGCGCCCTCGACGGTGGGAAGCTGGTCGAAACGGGGTAGCGTGACTTCGTCGGTCATGGTGCGGGATTCTACCCCGTTCCACCCCGCGAAAGCCCTCTCGTCGCCGAACATCAGCGGTTCAGCAGAAAACCCGCCAAAACCGCTGCTGACACCGGGTCGTCGGCAAAGACGATGGTCACTTCGTCCGTGAGCGGCGCCAGCTGAATGACCGTCACGCCGTCCCCACGAGTCGCCGTCGTCATCGCCGCGCCGATTTCGAACGTCGTCGCTCTCATCCTGAGGAGCTCGAGGTGAGCCGCCGCGAACTCGCCAGCATCCTTGGGATCTCGAAAACGCACGCGCAGCGCAAGCACGCTTCTGCCCGCCGCCCGGTAACGCAACAGCGAGTCGCCGGCCCATCCCTCCGCTGCTTGCGCCGCCGCGAGCGATGGCAGCCCAGTTTGAAGGTAGCTTCGCAGCAGGAACTCACCCAGGCGGTCGGTGCCTTCCAACTGCCAATCGTCGCTCGGAACGCTGCTGGGCACGGCTGGACCCGCGAAGCTCCAGCCCGTGAGGTCGATATCGGGATGAAGTATCCGCGCAGTAGCGGACGGCCCCCCGGCACGGAGCAGCCGGTCGACCGCCTCCGGATCGCGCCCGCGCAGGAGGGCGACCCACTCCGCACCGCTGCCGTACATGAATGCGAACTCCCGCCCCAGAGCAGGTGGCGGCGGCGGTGCGGCCGATGGAGGCTCGAGTGCGGTCGCATCGACGAGGCCGGGCATCAGGGCCGAAGCTGTCCACCTCGACTCGGTCCACACGGCGTCGCCCTCGAGCAACGCGTGGAGCGCCAGCCAGGAATCGATCGAATCCACCGCCCGTTCCAGCGCATCCAAGTCGAAGTGGTAATCCTGGATCGCGTGGACTAACTCGTGCGCCAGAAGCCGTTGCTCCCAGGGCGCCAACCCATCGGGTGAAGCCGGCAGCGGGCCGTCGCGGATGAGCCAAACCTCCCGTCTTCCCGGGACATAGACCGCGCCCGCCGAGCGCTCCAGGGAATCACGAACGGCCGTCGAGTAATCCATCCCCCCCGGAAGCAGGCCGAGGAGGCGATAGACGTCCCCTATGGCGGCTTCCCGCGCAGTGGCCGCTGCGCCTTCCGACGCGCCCAGCACTTCGGAAAGCTTCTCGCGTGGCACGGTCCCGATGCGGATCGTCTCGGGGGGCGCGAGCCCACGCTCTGCTGCCACCCTTTCCAGCATCTCCCGGTACAACTGAGGGAGTCGTTCCGCTTCGAAGGAGTCTCCACCGCGCCCGCAGCCAGGCATGAAAACGGCCGCGAGCGGAACGAGCAAGAAGAGACCGAAGCCCCACCGGACCGCCGCCGAAGCTTGCCCAACCCGTCGCACGTTGGCTATCCTCCAGAAAACGGCGCATTCGTCTAGTGGCCTAGGACACCGCCCTCTCAAGGCGGAGATCAGGGGTTCGAATCCCCTATGCGCTACCAGCGACCGACCCAAGGGCCCGGGCAACGTACCCGGGCCCTTCGTGTCTTCCCACCCGGACCGAAGCCCACGGAGGGAACCTGACCATGCCATTCGCCGACGAAGCGACCATCGCAGAGTACCGCAGCGCCTGGGAGTCATGGCAAAAGCAGCTCCAGCACCTCCACCGCGTCTTCCTCGATGGCGAGCCAATTCGACCTGACCAACTCAAAGGCCTGCTCGGCCGTGAGGCCCGGGCGAAAGAGCGCTGGGAGGCCGCCCGCCGGCACCTGCTGGGGCTCGACTCTCCCCTCGCCGACCTGCCTGCCCACGACGGGCCGAGAAAGATTCCGTCAAGCGACGCCTGATTGACGGGCCATACGGGCCCGCTCTTTCGGGGCGCACTCGCCTAGAATGAAAGCAGCATGGCTCGACAAGCGACGGTGGCGCGCCCGCGACTGAACCGAACCACCGCGTACCTCGTCCTCGCGTTCCTGGCCACGTTACCCGTTGCCGCCTTCGCCCTCGGACCGCTCACCAGCTCGAGCTTCGACCTTGGCGGGCCGGCCGGACCCTTTCTCGCATTCTCCGCTGGTGTCTTGTCGTTCGTTTCGCCCTGCGTCCTGCCCCTGGTGCCGATCTTCATCGCACAGATCTCCGGCGCGAGTATCGAGGACGGTCGGGTTGTAGCCAGCCGTCAAGTGACCTTCACGCACGCCGTAGCGTTCGTCACCGGGCTTTCGGTAGTCTTCATCACCCTCGGCGCCGCCGCCGGGCTGTTCGGCTCCTATGTCCTCGTCGACAACCAGCAGCGACTCGGCGAGATTGCCGGCGCCATGCTCGTGCTCATGGGCGTCCTCGTCGTTCCACCCCGCGGTCGCGCCGAACCGCTCCTGTCCGCGCTCTTGCTCTTGCTCTGCACCGGCGTGTTCATCCTCCTAGCCGACCTTGGCGACCTTCAAAATGACCGGCTCCGCCTCGCCGCGCTCGGTGCCGTCCTCCTCGTCGTGTGGCTCAGGTTCGCCGGATACATCCAGCTCGGCCTCTTCCAGCGGACACTCGAAATTCCCCTCGCGCGGAGCCACCGCGTCAGCTACCTTCGTTCCGCCTTCGTCGGGGGAGCATTCGCGCTCGGCTGGACTCCGTGCGTCGGGCCGATTCTAGGTTCGATTCTCACGCTCGCCGCAACGTCGGGCGAGGCTCTGCGCGGTACCTACCTCCTTACCTGGTACGCTGCCGGCATGGCAGTGCCCTTCCTCATAGCTGGCCTGGCTGCCGCCGATGCCCAGCGTGTCATTCGCCGCATCCAGCGTTACGGACCATTCATCGAGGTCATCAGTGGCATCACGCTCATCGTCGTCGGCGTCCTGCTCGTGAGCGGGCGCCTCACCGCATTGAACGATTTCTTCACCTTCGCGGACTTCAACCAAGGGCTCTGAAACCCTCGGCCGACTCGGCGTTCGAGAGTGCCCGCAAGAAGACGCCGTGGTACGCTCAAGAAGAACTCACGCGGCGCGTTCGTCTAGAGGCCTAGGACGCCACCCTTTCAAGGTGGAGATCAGGGGTTCGAATCCCCTACGCGCTACCACGTAACCAACACGACGGCCATATCAGCCCCCCTTATCGAGGTCAATTGGTGGGCTGAGCGGCTGCTACATTCGCTGAACGGTGGGCTCGATACCATCGGCGTGCGGCCCAGGCGGGCCACGATCGAGCCGGTTCGGCGGGTTCTTCCTGATGAGCGCGGCCAGGTTCGCCAGGGTGATCCCAGTCCGCCGCCGAAGAAACCACACCCGTCTCCCCGAGCTACAAGCACATCCCTTGGCGCCGGAGGAGTCGTCACTGTGCTGCGCAGGCCGCGCCGGCGTGGGTTTCCGGCCCGCGTGAGCAGGCCCAGGCGGCTTCCGCCGAGGGCCGAGGCGCGCCGAGAGCTCGGCGTCGCGGGTCCGGCTCGTGTCATGCCTCCTTGCATTCCGTGGCCGTGGGAACCGTCTGGGAGATCGATCCCAGCTATCTGGCGACCGGCACCCTCGAGTATGTCCCCGGACACGTCCACGAAGCGAAGGTCGATGATTTCATGCCGGTGACGCGGTGCGACGGAGAGATAGCCCGTTCCTTCCGGCAATACGTCTATCGCGGTGGTGACGGTGCCTGGGTCGAACTGTCGATATCGAAACTGCGGGCGAGGTCGATCATCGTCGACGCCAACGCGGGCCGTATCCAGCCGCGCACCATAGGCGGAGGGACCGCAGGCATCATGGCTGCTGCTACGGGCGACGATCTCCTCGGATCCGACGCGGTCATCGCCGAGGAATTAGGGAACGCACGCGTGTGGGGGCTCGGTGTGCCGTCTCATGACCTGCCTACAGTGGGGCAGGACGGGAACGATAATCCGCGGACCATCCATGCCGCGGTCCTTCAATACGGAACTGACGATAACGGAGCCGACGGGACTCGCAACGTCTAGCAGTAGTGAGACCTCATACCGCCGGTGGTCGCCCAGTGTGAGCCTGGTGGGCTCAATTAGCACTCATTGCCTAACCCGCACCCTCACGTGCGGCTGGGGCTTGACGACGGCCTATCTTCTGTGGCGATTCTCGCCCGCCGTCCGTAACGCCGGAACACAAGGGCCCATTGCCCGGCCACTGCGTGCGACTACTCATCCGACCAGTCCCGCCGAGGAGGTCTGCGCGGCACTTACCCAGCTAGCCATCCAGCCGCAACTACTTCCGCCTGCTCCAGCACCGTCTGCGTCGCCTTCTCCTGCTTGTCCGGCGGGTAGCCGTACTTGCGCAGGATGCGCTTGACCAGCACGCGCAACTGCGCACGAACGTTCTCGCGCAACGTCCAGTCGATGGTGACGTTGTTCCGCACGGCCTGGACCAGCTCCCGTGCGATCGTCCGCAAGGTCGCATCCCCCAGCACCTTCACCGCGCTGTCGTTGGTCTCCAGCGCGTCGTAGAAGGCGAGTTCCTCC
>NZ_DAOUBJ010000060.1:0-2804 GCF_034432735.1 Tepidiforma sp.
ATCGTCGCCGACCTCGAACGCGCCGGATACATCCAGCGCGAACGCCACGGCCGCCGCAACCACTACGAAATCAACACCCAGGCCGCCGTCGCCACCCCCGTCGCTCGCGGCGTCCAGCTCGGCGCCCTCATCGCCGCCCTCGTCCCCATGCTCACCCAGTCCCTCTAGCACCGCCCCCGCGACAGCAATCCCCCAACGCTGCACAATCCCGCGCATGGACCTCTACCACGTCATGCGCACCACCTTCGCCGCCCGCGAATTCCTCCCCGACCCCATCGACGACGCCACCCTCTACCGCATCCTCGATAACGCCCGCTTCGCACCCAGCGGCGGCAACCGCCAGGGCTGGCACGTCATCGTCATCCGCGAGCCAGCCACCAAAGCCGCCATCGCCGAAGCCGCCATCCCCGCCGCCCGCCGCTACGCCGCCCAGGTCGCCGCCGGCGAAAACCCCTGGAACACCATCGTCCCCACCGCCATCACCCCCCAGCAGATCGCCACCACCCCCGTCCCTCCCCAGCTCACCGAACCCTACCGCCAGGCCCCCGTCCTCCTCGCCGTCTGCGTCGACCTCTCCGTCGTAGCCTCCATCGACCAGGAGCTTCAGCGCATCGGCATGGCCTCCGGCGCCTCCATCTATCCCTTCGCCTGGAACATCCTCCTCGCCGCCCGCAACGAAGGCCTCGGCGGCACCCTCACCACCATGCCAATCGCCCGCGAACCAGAGCTCCAAGCCCTGCTCGGCCTCCCGCCCCACATCGCCATCGCCACCATCGTCACCCTCGGGCGGCCCGTCCGGCAGCTCACCCGCCTTCGCCGCAAACCCGTCGAAGCCTTCACCACCCACGAACGCTTCGATGGCCCGCCCCTCCAGCCCCCATCCTGACCCGCTGGCAGCCACCACCCAGTTCCAGTAGAGTTCCGCCGTACCTCGCCTCCGCGAGCAACCCCCTCCCCGCATCCCATCCCCACGAAAGGCGATGCCATGACCTCCCCCGAACCCCAAATCGTCTCCGTGCGCAACGGCACCTTCCAAGTCCCCGTCTACCGCAAAGGCACCGGCCAGCCCCTCCTCTACCTCCACGCCGCCGGCGGCATCCGCAAAGGCATGACGCCCGAAATGCTCGCCCTCGCCGAACACTACGAGGTCATCGTCCCCACCCATCCCGGCTGGGACGATACCCCCGGCCTCGACCACATCGACGACATCCACGACATGGTCGTCTACTACCAAGACTTCTGCGACACCATCGGCCTCCAATCCTTCCACCTCGCCGGCCACTCCATCGGCGGCATGTTCGCCGCCGAACTCGCCGCTGCCCGCCCCGACATGGTCAAAAAGCTCGTGCTCACCTGCCCCGTCGGCCTCTGGATGGACGAAACCCCCGTCACCGACCTCTTCATCCTCATGCCCAACGAACTCCCCAAGGTCATCTTCGGCGACCTCACCAACCCCGTCATCCCCCAACTCTTCGCCCCGCCCGCCAACGAAGAAGAAATGGCCGAAGCCTACTACTTCCAACTCGCCAACTTCGCCGCCGCCGGCAAATTCCTCTGGCCCATCCCCGACAAAGGGCTCAAAAAGCGCATCCACCGCATCCAAGCCCCCACCCTCCTTATCTGGGGCGATCAGGACCGCCTCGTCCCACCCGCCTACGCAGCGCTCTTCCGCTCCAAAATACCCAACGCCCAGGTCGTCGTGATTCCCGGCGCCGGACACATGGTCCCGCTCGAAAACACCCCCGCCTTCGTCCGCGCCGTCACCGACTTCCTCGGCTAGCCACCCGCCCCCGGGCCCAGCTCCCGCACCGAATCGCCCACCCGGACCGTCCCCTCCCGAAGCACCCGCGCGTACACCCTGCTCTCCCCCGGATGCAGTGCGTGGTGAATGCGGTTGAAGTCACCGCCCCGGAACGACTCACGGATCGTTCGGCAAGGCGTCGTCGGCCGCGTAATCTCTATCTCCACCCACTCCCCGAGCCGCCAGCGACTGCCCGGTACCATTCGCCCCCAATCCAAACCGCCAACCGTCACATTCTCCCCCGTCGTCCCCGGCGCGATCGGATGGCCCTCCGCCTGCAGCGCCGCGATCACCTCCGCCGAGAACAGGCAGAGCGCCCTTTCCGGCCCACCGTGCACCTCCGGGTTCGCCTGCCGGTCGCCCTCCAGCCCCAAAAACGTCACGCGCGCCTCCGCGATAGGCCACTTCGGCACCCCGCCATCCGAAACGTTCAGCGAAACGATCGAACCCTCGGCAGCCATTCGCACCCCCTAACCTTCCGCCTGCCAGCCACGCGGCTCCGTCGATCGCCGACGCCAGCATCCACCCTTCGCCCCCACCAGCCTCCAGCCGCCCCGGCCAGCGCCCGGCGGCGGTACCAACCGGCCGTCCAAAAGCCACGCCCCCAACAGCAGCGAAACACCCACCCACATCGCGCACCATCCTACCCCGGCGAGCAAGCGAACGTCGCCTCCCCTACACTGCACCCCGTGGATCGCGTTCTCGTCATCCTCCCGGCCGATGCCCCCGCCGACCTCGCCTGGTCCGGCGCCGAAGTCCACCGCTACCGCTCGCCCCTCGATATCCCTGGCATCCTCCGCGGCTCCCCCCTCCCCGCGATTCTCGTCCGCGACCACATCGAAGCCGCGCACGCCGCCCCCGTCGTCGAGGCCCTCCGCGCCCACCCCGCCCCCGTCGTCGCCGTCAGCACCACCCCATGGGATGGCGAAACCCCCGACCCTATCGCCGCCGCCTGCCGCGGCATTCGTCTCTCCGCCGATATGGTGCCGAACCACGTCGGTAT
>NZ_DAOUBJ010000061.1:0-7841 GCF_034432735.1 Tepidiforma sp.
GCATGATGACGGGGACGTCGCTTTCGCGGCGGAGTTCGCGGAGGACTTCGAAGCCATCGAGGCCGGGCATCATGATGTCGAGGACGACGAGGGCGGGCGGGGATTGTTGGAAGCGGGTGATGGCTTCGCGGCCGTCGGCGGCGTGTTCGACGGTGTAGCCTTCTTTTTCGAGGTAGAGGGCATTGAGGTCGCGGATGTTGGCTTCGTCGTCGACGAGGAGGATTTTCTGGGCCATGGGCGCCTTTGGCCGGGGGTTTCGGTAGGAGTATGCGCCGGGGGCCCTGAGCCTGCCACCCGGCGGAGCCGGGACGGGGGACTGGCGGGCTGTGGGCCCCTGGCGTGCTGAGGGGGTGGCAGCGAGGCGGGGCCGTCGTCCACCCGCTACCGATGGCGATCTTGGGGGTTGGGTGGGCTGGTTTCTGCCGTGGGGTGCAAACGGTGTGTAAAACGTCGAATCTTGGAGGTTTCGCAGTCTGGTGGGGCGTTAAACCGGGGTTAAAGGCGCGGGGGGACGATGCGGCGCGAAGCACCAACCATACTGACTTCAGGGGAGATA
Source organism: Tepidiforma sp. (assembly GCF_034432735.1). Lineage (GTDB taxonomy): Bacteria > Chloroflexota > Dehalococcoidia > Tepidiformales > Tepidiformaceae > Tepidiforma. The sequence goes on from NZ_DAOUBJ010000061.1 coordinate 557, forward strand.
CGTGATGCTTCGATTCCGTAGGGGAGGGAAATGGGCGCTGGTATTCGCGGCGCTCGTTTCGCTCGTAGCGTTCGTTGCCGTGGCGTGCGGTGGCGATGACGACGATGGCGGCTCGGGTGGCGAGACGCCGACCGGTGGGCAGACGCCAGCTGCGACGAAACCGTCATCTCAAGCGGACAAGCTGAAGGCTTGGTACGAGAGCCTGAAAGGCGACGTGCGTGTCGACGGCTCTTCGACGGTGTTCCCAGTTTCTCAGGCGGTGGCGGAGGAGTTCAGCAAGGTGGCGAAGGGTGTGCAGGCGAAGGTTGCGCTCTCGGGAACGGGGGGCGGTTTCGAGAAGTTCTGCCGGAAGGAGATCGATGTTTCGAATGCCTCGCGGCCGATCACGCAGAAGGAGAAGGATGCGTGCGCTGCGAATGGCATTCCGGAATCGGACCTGGTGGAGATCCAGGTAGCGATCGATGCGCTGACGGTCGTGGTGAACCCGCAGAATACGTGGGCGAAGTGCATGACGACGGCGCAGGTGCAGAAGGCGTTCCAAGCTGACGAGGGGGGGACTCCGATCAAGTGGAGCGACCTGGACCCGAGCTGGCCGAACGAGACGATTCGGTTCTTCTTCCCCGGCACCGATTCGGGGACGTTCGACTACTTCAAGGAGGCGATCAAGCTCCGTGGGTCGGAGAGGAACGAACCTGCTCACCGCCCGACGGGCCCGAACGCGACGTCTTCGGAGGATGACAATATCCTCGTGAAGGGCGTGGAGGGGAACAAGTACGCTCTCGGCTACTTCGGCTTTGCGTACTTCGAGGAGGCGGGCAAGTTGCTGAAGGCGGTGGAGATCGATGGCGGGAAGGGGTGCGTGGCTCCGACGTTCGAGAACGCGATCTCTGGGAAGTACACGCCGCTGAGCCGACCGTTGTTCATCTATACGACGAAGCCGCTTTTGAGCGAGCGGAAGGATGTCCTGGGCTTTGTCAAGTTCTACGTGGACAACATGGAGGAGCTTGCCAAGGACGTTGGCTACATCAGCCTTCCGCCCGACATGCTGAAGCAGCAGCAGGCGAAGGTGGAGCCGTTCCTGCCTGCGGAGCTGAAGTGACCGATTGGAAGCCTGTCGCTCCCGTGGGTGCGCCAGTGCGAGGCAAGGGCAGCGTCCGCTGCCCTTGCCCCGTCGGATTCCTACGGGGTGTGTCTGCGTTGCACGGGAGTTCGGTGACGGTAACGATTGTTCTGGCGGGAGCCGGCAGAATTTGCGAGGCGGTGAGATGCAGCAAAGCGTGACGGCAGTTTCGGAATCGCCGTTGGGTTTACGAGGGGCCGAGCTGGAGAGGGCGCTGAGGAAGCGCTGGAACAAGGCGCTCTGGGAGCGGGTGATCGTTCTTTCGCTCTGGCTGTGCGGGACGGTGTCGATGGTCACGACCGTCCTGATTGTGTTGACGCTGGCGGACGAGACGCGGGCGTTTTTTGCGGAGGTTTCGCTTCGCGACTTTTTGCTGGACACGAAGTGGACGCCACAGTTCGAGCCGACGCATTTTGGGATTTGGCCGCTGGTGTTCGGGACGCTCAATGTGCTGCTGTGGTCGATGGTGATTGCGCTACCGCTGGGGCTGGCGACGGCGGTGTATTTGAGCGAGTATGCGCACCCGAATACGCGGCGCGTGATGAAACCGGTGGTGGAGGCGCTGGCGGGGGTTCCGACGGTGGTCTATGCGTTTTTCGCGTTGACGGTGGTGACGCAGGAATTTCTGCGGCCGCTGCTGGGGCAGGACCGGGTCCCGATTTTCAATGCGCTGAGTGCGAGCATCGTGATGGCGATCATGATTCTGCCGACGATCGCGTCGGTCTCCGAGGATGCGATGTCGAATGTGCCGCGGGAGCTTCGGGAGGGGGCGTACGGCCTCGGGGCGACGCGGTTGGAGGTGGCGTTCCGGGTGGTATTTCCGGCGGCGCTCGGGGGCATCATCGCGGCGGTGCTGTTGGCGGTGGCGCGGGTGATCGGTGAGACGATGATCGTGGCGGTGGCGGCGGGCTCGACGCCACAGCTGACGCTGAATCCGTTGAATTCGGTCCAGACGATGACGGGCTACATGCTGCAGATCGGGCTGGGGGATTCGGCCCGGGGAACGATCGATTACACCTCGATCTTTGCGGTGGGTTCGACGCTGTTCGTGTTCACGCTGATTGCCAATGTGGCGGCGGGGATGATCGTGAAGCGCTTCAAGGAGCAGTACGAATGAGTGCGACGAGCGCGGCGGGGGAGTTCGTGCTGAAGGCGACGGGGCATGTGGCGCGCCGGCAATTCTATTCGCGGGCGTCTCGCTGGGTGCTTTTCGCTGCGACGATGTTGGCGGTGGTGATTCTGGCGTACCTGACGTACGACGTGATCCGTCTGGGGTGGGACCGCCTGAACATGGATTTTTTGACGTCGTATCCGTCGCGGCGGGCGGAGCAGGCGGGGCTGCGGTCGTCGCTTTTGGGCTGGTCGTGGCTGATGGGGGCGGTGATCGTGCTGGCGGTTCCGTTGGCGATCGGCTCGGCCGTGTTCATCGAGGAGTTCGCGCCGCGGAACTGGTTCACGGAGCTGGTGCGGGTGAACATCACGAATCTTGCCGGGGTGCCGAGCATTATCTACGGCATTCTGGGGCTGGCGGTATTCGTGCGGGGGTTCGAGGTGTTCGGTGTGACGGTGTTCCCGCAGTTGGGGCCGACGATCCTGGCCGGTGCGCTGACGCTGACGTTGATGATTTTGCCGATGACGATCATTGCCTCGGTGGAGGCGATTCGTCAGGTGCCGCCGAGCATTCGTGACGGTTCGTTGGCTTTGGGGGCGACGCAGTGGCAGACGGTGTGGCATCACATCTTGCCGGGTGCGATGCCGGGGATTATGACGGGCGTGATTCTGGCGCTCGCGAGGGCGGCGGGCGAGACGGCGGCGCTCATCATGATCGGTGCGTTCGCGTTCATCGCGTTCGACAACACGGGCCTGAACCAGAGTTTTACGACGGTGCCGATCCAGATTTACAACTGGACGATTCTGCCGCAGGAGGCGTTCCGGGCGAACGCTGCAGCGGGGATCATCGTGCTGATGGTGCTGGTGTTCGGCCTTAACCTGATTGCGGTCATCATTCGCGAAAGGTTCCGGCGGAAGTTCTAGGCGCCGGCGGGAGGATAGGAGAGATGAGCAACAGACTGGACCTTCGGCCGGCGTCTGTCGGACAGCGCGCGGCGGAGGAGACGCTGGAGCGCCCGCAGGTGCAGGCGCAGCCTGCCGCGCTTTTCGAGCCTGAGGGCGACATCGCGATCGAGTTCGAACGGCTGAGCCTGTGGTACGGGAAGAAGCAGGCGCTGACGAATGTGAGCTTGAAGATTCCGGCGAAGAAGATCACGGCCTTGATCGGGCCCTCGGGCTGTGGGAAGAGCACGCTTTTGCGGTGCATCAACCGGATGAACGATCTGATCCCTTCGGTGCGGATCGAGGGGGCGGTGTACTAGCGGGGGGTGAATTTGTACGGGCCGGAGATCGACCCGGTGGAGGTACGCCGTCGGATCGGGATGGTGTTCCAGAAGCCGAATCCGTTCCCGAAGTCGATTTACGATAACGTGGCGTTCGGGGCGCGGGTGAATGGGTACCGGGGGAATCTGGACGAACTCGTGGAGCGGTCGCTGCGGCGGGCGGCGCTCTGGGACGAGGTGAAGGACGATTTGCGGAAGAGCGGGCTGGCGCTTTCTGGCGGGCAGCAGCAGCGGCTCTGCATTGCGCGGGCGATCGCGAATCAGCCGGATGTGATTCTGATGGACGAGCCGTGCTCGGCACTCGACCCAATTGCGACGCTGAAGATCGAGGATTTGATGCGGGAACTGGTGCGGGACTACACGATCGTGATCGTGACGCACAATATGCAGCAGGCTGCGCGTGTCTCGGACTACACGGCGTTCATGCTGACGGACGAGCAGGTTGCCGGGCAGCTGATAGAATACGGGCCCACCGAGGAACTCTTCACGACTCCGAAGGATCGGAGGACGGAGGATTACATCAGCGGCCGCTTTGGCTGACGCCTTGGCGCACAAGGGGGCGTGGGGATGACCAGGGACCTGTTCAACGCGGAGATGCGCCAGCTGCAGGACGATGTCCTGACGCTGGGTTCGATGGCGGAGAAGGCCATCCTCGATGCCCTGGAATCGCTGCGCGATGGGGACGTGGAGTGGTCGCGACGGATCATCGAGGACGATCAGCGGATCAACCGGAAGCGGTTCGAGATCGAGGAGCGGGCGATTTTCGTTATCGCTTCGCAGCAGCCGATGGCGACGGACCTTCGGGCCGTGGCGAGTGTGCTCTACATCATTACGGACTTGGAGCGGATCGCTGACCACGCGGAGGGCATCGCCCGGATCAATACGCTGATGGAGCCGGAACCGCTGCCGCGCAAGCTGGGCTATATCCCTGCGATGGCGGACCGGGCGGTGGCGATGCTGCGCGATTCGCTGAAGGCGTACATCGAGCTGGACGTGGATTCAGCGCGGCAGATCTGCGGGGCGGACGATGAGGTGGATCGGCTCCAGGATAGTGTCTACGAGGATTGCATCTCGGCGATGATCGCGAACCCAGCGACGATCCAGCGGAATACGTATTTGCTCTGGACGGCGCACAACCTGGAGCGTATCGCGGACCGCTGCACGAACATCTGCGAACGGGTGGTGTATACGGTGACGGGGCACATGGACGAGCTGAACGTTTCGCGGTATTAGTGGGGGTGGAGCGCGTGGCGCCAATGCCGGGGGTGCTGGTAGGATGGGGGTGCGCCATGGCGGGCGTAGCGTAGTGGTTAACGCGTCTGATTGTGGCTCAGAAGATCGTGGGTTCGAATCCCACCGCTCGCCCCAGTTTTTCTTTCGGGTCGCTGGTTTTTCGGGCATTCGGCGAGCAGGGGGCCGGGGTGGCTGATCGTGTGACGCTCCGGCCGACGGTCGAGGAGGCGGCGGCGGCGTACCGGGAGCTGGTGCTGGCGAACCGGGCGGCGATCGAGGCGATCGAGGGTGAGCGCCCGCCGGGAGACGACTATTGGGCGAGCCGCGCGTCGAGTTTTCGGCCTGGGCGTACGCCGCTCCCGGAGCTGGGGGTGTTGCTGGCGCTGGCGCAGCCGGGGGATACGTGGTTGGACATCGGGGCGGGGGCTGGGAGGTTCGCGGTTCCGCTTGCAGGGCACGTGGGGCGGGTGGTTGCGGTGGAGCCTTCGCCTTCGATGCGTGAAGGGCTCGCGGAGGCGGCACGCGAGGCGGGGCGGGGGAACATTACGGTGATCGATCTGACGTGGCCGCCTTCGATGGCCGGGGCTGTGCCCGATGCCGATGTGTCGCTGGCGGCGAATGTGCTCTATGCGGTGGATGAGCCGCTGGGGTTTCTCCTGGCGATGGAGCGACACACGCGGCGGACGTGTGTGGTGGTGGCGTTCGATCGGGCGCCGAACACGCCGATCCCGGGTCTCTGGCGGGAGCTTTGGGGGAGTGACTTTCGTGAACTGCCGGCGCTGCGCGAGCTTTTGGCGCTACTGCTGGCGATGGGGCGCCGAGTGCGGGTGGAGCCGTTGCCACCGCAGCGGTTCGAGCCGCGGCCTCTCGATGACGTGGCGGCCGATTTCGCATGGATGTACCACGTGCGGCCGGGGATCGGGGATTTCGAGGCGAAGCTGGGGCGCTTCCGGGAGCTGGTTGCGAAATACTGTGGTACGGGCGAGGGACTGGCGCTGCCGCCGGTGGTGAGGCGGTATCCATCGGTGGTCTCGTGGCCGCCGGAGTGGAGCGGGGCGGAGATGTCGGCGATGGAACAGGGATGAGCGGGGGAGGTCGTGGGGAAAGGGGAGGGCCGCAGCCTCTCCCACTGGCTGCGGCCTCGGTGAAGGCGGGTGCTGGGCGGGGGTTCAGTCGGTTCCGTCTTTTGCGAGCTGGGGGAGGTAGCGCAGGTACTTGTCCTGGCCGCCCCCAGGGTAGAACCCGGAGGTGACGGTGTAGGAGCCACCGGTGGAGCGGCCAGCGAGGGGCTGGCCGATGGCGGCGCGGACTTCGTAGTTGCCGCCGGTGGACCGGGCGCCACCGGTGGTGGTTCGCCACCAGAGCTCGTAGGAGCCACTCGAGACCTGGGCCACGGCAGCGAGGATGATTGCCCCGCCGGCGAACGCTGCGGCAGCGAGGGCGGCTGCGCGGCGGGTGGGAGGATTCATTTGGTGATGACCAGGATGTTGAATTTTGCGTTGTTGGGGAGGCTGGAGCCGTCGGTGGTATAGAGCGCCCACGCACCGAGGAGGGCGGAGCAGCCGGGTGGGGCTATGGACTGGTACGCGACGCCGACGGGCGCTGTCAGTGGGGTTCCGCCGGGATTGGCGAGGGTGACGAAGAGGAGGAGGTTGGCTTTGCCCATGACTTGTGGGTCGGTGATGTACGAGACGGCGTTGGAGGTGGCGGGGCAGGTGGTGCTGCCGGTGCCGGAGAGGATGACGGTGTGTTGGAATGCGAAGGGTGCAGCGCCGGAGGCTTTGAGGGCGCCGTCGAGGTCGAGAGCGACGGGCCCGGAGAAGGCGGCGGCTGTGCCGTTGGGGGCGAAGCCGCGGACTCCGATGCCGTTGGCGGCGGTGGATTCGCCCTGGACGCCGGCCCCTCCGCCGCTGTTGGTGCCGAGGAGGGCGGGGTACTGGGCGGAGTCGGTGGTGGTGCGGTTGGCGGCGATGGCGATGCCTGTCCCGGATTGGTTGACGGTGACGAGCCCTTCGGGTGTGGCGGGGGCGCCGGCGGAGCTGCCGGAGATGGCGAGGGGGACGGCGAGGTTCCCGGCGGTGGCGGCGTAGAGGGCGTAGGGGGTGGGGCTGACGGGCTGGCGAGGGGAGAGGACGGTGTAGGCACCGGTGGAGCTGCCGGGCCGGACGGCGATCTCGAGCCAACGGGCGTCGCCGCGGAAGGCGTTGGCGCCGAAATCGAGTTCGACGGAGAAGAGGCCGTTGGCGACGGCGACGTCGTCTTTGGTGACGATGCTGCCGACCTGGGCACCGCCGGTCTCGGCGTCGTAGAGGATGAAGCGAAGGTCGTAGGTGCCGTTGGCGGGGCTTCCGGCGTCGGTCAGGCGGCCCTGGTAGGTAAACGTGGTGGTGAGAGCGGTAGCGGATTCGATGCGGCTGCCGGGGCCGGCGTCATCGCCGAGGACGGTCGCGATGGGAGCGAGGGCGGCGAGGCCCAGGAGGGCTGCGGAGGCCGCCAGGAAGCGGTTCCGGTGCATGGGAACCTCCTCGCGTTGGAATCG
>NZ_DAOUBJ010000062.1:0-10769 GCF_034432735.1 Tepidiforma sp.
GAGCAGGCCCCACGACCACTGGGCGTGGATGCTCTCGTCGTGGTGGAGCGCGCGCGCGCCGAGGTCCCAGGTCCGGAGGAGGACAGCAGCGGCGATGACGAATGCATAGAGCACGAACTCCGCGGTCAGCGGGATGCGCCGCGCGAGCACCCGGTCGACGCGGCTCGTCCAGGCCGCCGCGGCCGCGGTCATTCCGCCTCCCTGACGAAGATGGCTGCCGTAATGTCGCGCACGGGTAGAGTATTGCGGTCGGCGAGCCAGCCGAGATAGTCCAGAAAGCGACTTCGTGGACCGTTTCTTTCCCTGAGGATTCCCCAACGTCCTTCGAGAACGCGAAAGCCATCGGGCGGGGCCAGGCCGGGCTCCCAAACGACGACGCTGGCATTCGGAGGGATGCGGCTGGAGACGACGATTCCGCGGGCACCACGCAGGGGCCAGGTGAGCGCTTCGGCAAGCGAGGGGTGGATGGCCACGATGGCCGACGGGTCGCGGGAGGGGCCGGTCACCAGGTCGCGAAGCTCGCGAGCCTGGAGAGTGGTAACGGGCGATGGCAGCGGTTCGTTCGGGCTCCCCGACGCTACCGCAAAGCCGCCGCTGAGCCACGGAAGGGCGGCAGCTGCCGCGAAGGGCAGGAGGGTGACGGGGCGAGTCCGCGCCGAGTGGGCCAGCACTGCGAGCGCGCCTGCGATGAGAGCGGTGAGCACGAGGACGGCGACGACCTCGCTCGCGGGGCCAACCTGACCGAGGCGCGCCCAATCGAGGAGCGGCCCAACGACCGTAGCGGAAGCGACGAGGGCAGCTGCGAGCGGCCAGCCCGCCCGTCGCCAGTCGGTCGAGGCGATGGCTTCGAACAGACGGACCGCGCCCTGCGCCGCGAGCAAGGCCGAAGCAGCAGTGAGCGAGGCGACCGGGAGTGGGTCGTGGCTAGAACCGGCCACGAGGCACCAGGCGAATGTCACAGCGAACCACGCAGATGCGAGGCGGTCGAGCGGCTGACGGAAGGCGCCAGCTCCTTCTCGGGCGATGCGCAGGGCGAGGGCGAAGGATGCGAAGGCGGCTGGTGCCCACCCGTAAAGCGCGATGATTCGTGCGGTTGTTTCGGTCGACCAGCCCGATTCGAATCCAGCGGCGAAGAGTTCGAACGGCGGGATGGTCAGGCCTTGCCAGCCTGCACCGAAGCCGGCGCTAGCGAGCGCGACGCCAGCTATCACGCCTACAGCCACGGTAGCGGGCGGACGCGGGTCGAATGTTCTCTGGCGCGGAGCCGCGAGCACCGCTCCTAGCAGAAGCGGCAAGACACCCGGACCAGCCGTGGCAGCGAGGAATCCCACCACCGCGAGCGACACCGAGCTCCGGGCCAACCGGCCCCGGAGCGCTAGGAAAACGAAGAGCAGGGGGATGTCCACAGCTGCAGCGGTGGCTGTCGCGCCGAGCAGGATCTGCAGCGGATCGAGGGCGAGCAGTGTCAGCGCGACGAGCGCTGCCGCCTGCCCGACTTGATTGCGTACGTAGAAGAGCGAAATCGGAATCGCGAGGGAGGAAGCGAGGGCAAGCAGCCGCGCCGGTATTTCGCTTTCGGTAGTACGGAGGACGGCCGCTGTGACTGCTTGAAAAAGCGTCGGGATGTAGCGGCCATCGTCGAAACCCGCACGCGCCTGCCACGCGCCAGCGAGGGACCACAGCTCGAAGCCGCCAACGGGCACGTGAAAGACGGCGAGGGCTCGCAAGGCAATGAAGGCGGCCGTTGCACCGCCCCACGCGAGGGTACCAGCACTCACCGTCCAACTGGCGGAGCGTCGAGCGGTCACGGTGGGCTCACCTCTCGATAGACCGGGAGGCGATAGACACGGTAGCGGCCAGATTCGAAGACCCGGTCGAGGAAGGCATCGTAGTCGGGGAACGGCCCTGGGTAGCGAGCGTATTCGAGCGAGCCGAGCACGAGGTAATCGGCCCCGAGTTGCCGCATCACGGCCAGGACGCGCTCGGGGCTGGACGCGAGATAGGCGTCGTCGACCGCGTCCTGTCGCGCCGAAAACCGTGCGCGGTTCGCTTCGCTGTCGCCACGCCACTGGATTTCATGGAAGTACCAACCGATCGGCGTCTGTCGGCCGGTCCGGGATGCGATGCGCCCGGCTTCGGTGTAGTCCACGCCGGCGTCGACGACTGTGAGGTTGCCCGAAGGATCGCGCACCCAGCGGCGGCCGGTGGCTTCGAGGAAGACGGCGTCGGCCGGAACTTCGGCCGCAACCCAGTGTGTCAGCGCATATTCTTCCGGGTCGGCGGCGCGGAGCCAGGCGAGGCCGTCGATGGTCGTGGAACGGCCGAACCCTTCGGTTCGGTTGAAGGCGGCGAGGACCGGGTAGACGAGTGCCCCGCCGAGGAGGATCACTGCGGGGGCGACCGCCAGGCGGGCAACGGCAGCGTTCGTCGCCGCGTAGCGGCCGCGGCCGAAAGCGCGAGCGGCAAGACCGGAAGCAGCAACTCCGCCAGAGATTCCGAGCAATAGCCAGGCTTGGTAGCTGAGCTTGAAGACGGTGTTCAACCGCGGGACGGAGCCGAAGAAGACGTCACGAACGAGGAACAACTCCGCTCCGTAGAGCAGGAGGACACCCACGGCTCCGAGTGCGGCGGTTGGGGCGGCGGCACTTCGGCGAGTAGCCAGGGCAATGGCCAGTTTGGCAAGCGCCCATGTGAGCAGGCCGAACAGCGCGAGGGTGACCCAGCCGCCAGTACCGCGATTGGCTGCGGCGTCGCCCAGCTCACCGCGGGCGGCCGCAAATGCAATCCAACCGACGAATGGGAGAACAGCAAGCCAGCCAGCGACGGCGGCCGACCCGAGGGTCCGCCGGGATGGCCAGAAGGCGAGAAGGCCCAGCGCGGCGAAAAGAAGAGGCGTGCCGAACTGGAGGAAGGCATGCGCCGGGCGGGTACCTTCGCCGATGTAGGGGTAGAGGCCGCTCGCCTGGGAGCTGAACGTGAGCCACCAAGGCGCATAGAGGACTATCGCTGCGAGCGCTGCCGGCACGAGCCAACCCGCCGCAGCCACCGCGGCGCGTCCATAGGGCAGCGAGCGGGCGTTCCGGGCGAAGGTCGCCAATCCGAGAAGGGCCGAGAACGTGATGACGTCCCAGGTGTTCTGAAAGGCGAGGGCGCCGAAGATTGCTGCGGCAGCGAGGCCCCTCCATGGGCGCGAACGAATCGACCTCCAATCGAGCACCCCGCGACTTCGCCAAACGGCAACGCTGACCGCCGTGGCGAGCGTCATGAGGGGCAGGGCCATGACGTGCGGGTGCAAGTCGCCCAGGAGGAAGCTGAAGAACGGGAACTCGGTGATGGTCCCGGGAATGACACGTGAGCCACGCCACCAGAACCAATACTCGGTGGGGTACCACGCTGTCGTGCGCGGATCCGTTGCGCCGACGTAGCAATTTCCTGTCTCTCGTCCCTCGCACGGAAGCAGATAGTCGACGCCGAAGGCGCGATAGAGCGTCGGGTTATATCTTTCGTGGGCCGCCGCCCACTCGAAGACGGCGGAGAGCGAGCCGGCGAAAAGGACGAGTGCAAGTGCAGTGACCACCACGACACCGACGAATTGCCGATTCGCGCGCCTCGAAGACCAGCGAGCGAGGGCCCACGAAAGCGAAACGACACCGGAAGCGGTTTCAGCGAACGTGGCAGCGAGCGCGACGTTGTAGCCGATCGAGGCTTTCACCCCGGCCAGCGAGGAGAGGACGCCGGCCTGGAGGTAGCCGAAGTAGTAGTAGCTGATCGGTTCTCCAGCGAACCACGGGTCGTGCGGTGGGTAGGTGGGTGATGTCATGGTGGCGTTGAGGAAGAGCAGGTCCATGGGCTGCTCGGTCCCCGCGATTTCGGCGTTATAGGAGCGAAAGGCGAGGTAGGCGAAGAACGCGCCGGTGTACATGCTGGCGGCGACCACGGCACCGTAAGCGAGCCGGCGGGCGTCGCCGGCTCGCCAGCGAAGCCTCCGCGCAAGTGCAGCCGAAGCCGCGGCTACGAGGGCAGCGGCAAGCAGATAGCCACCGCGCCCCGGGGGGAGGACGTCAACGACACGGAGGAGATAGTAGGGGAGCGAGACGGCGAGGAGCCCGAGCGGAACCGCGAAACCCGCCCCTCCATCGGGGAAGCGACGGAACAGTCCGGAGGCGAGGGGCAACCCGACGGCGCCGAGGAAGAGCGACGCCAGCCATGCCGCCAAGACTGCCTCCATGGGGTTCAGGCCAGCAATGAATCGACGAACTCGACCGGGTCGAACGGCGCGATATCGTCCATGCGTTCGCCCGTGCCGATGAATCGGACGGGGATGCCGAGGTCGTGGGCGATGGCGAAAGCGATGCCCCCTTTGGCGGTGCCGTCGAGTTTGGCGAGGACGATGCCGGTGACTCCGACGGCCTCGGTGAACGTCCGCGCCTGGAGGAGGCCGTTCTGCCCCGTCGTCGCATCGAGAACGAGGAGCGTTTCGTGGGGAGCGGATGGGTCCTTTCGCTTGATGACGCGGTCGATCTTCTTCAGCTCTTCCATGAGGTTCGACTTGGTGTGGAGCCGGCCTGCAGTATCGATGATGACCACGTCCGCGCGGGCCGCCTCGGCAGCGGCGAGCGTATCGAAGGCGACGGCACCGGGATCGGCGCCCGGCTGGTGGGCGATGACCCGGACACCGACTCGGTCGCCCCAGACTTTGAGCTGATCGGTGGCCGCCGCCCGAAAGGTGTCGGCGGCGCCGAGGATGACGGTGGCCCCATCGCGCTTGAAGGCGTGAGCCATCTTCGCGATGGTAGTGGTTTTGCCAGCGCCGTTCACCCCCACGACCAGGATGACGAGGGGCGGGGCGATATCGCTTCGGGCCCAGGCAGGTGGGGAGGCTCCTGGCTCGCGGAGGATGGCGACGAGTTCTTCGCGCAGGAGCTCGCGCACTCGGGACGATTGTTTGACGCCCTCTTTTTTCACCCGCTGCCGGACGCGGTCGAGGAGCGCCGTCGTCGTCTCGATGCCAGCGTCGGCCCCGATCAGGATCTCTTCGAGTTCGTCCCAGAGGGAGTCGTCGAAATCGGCGCGTTCGAAGAGCGCGCCGAGACGGCCGAAGAATCCGCGTCGGGTGCGCTCCACGGCACGGTCGGTCTGCTCGTGAAGCTCTGCGCGCTCTTCTTCCGTCGGTTCGGATGTCGAGGTCTCGACGGTTTGCGCTCCGGTGGCTTCGACCTGCGAATCGGAGGACTTGCGGCGCCAGAACCTCACGAGCGCTCTCCTCGGGGCAGACTTAGGGGGATGGTAACCGGCATGGAACTACGGAACAGCGTCAGGCCTGCGGAAGGTCGTCGAGACGCAGACTGAGCACGCGGGAGACGCCATCGCGGCCCATCGAGACACCGTAGATGGCGTCAGCGACCTCGATGGTACGGCGGTTGTGCGTGACCACGATGAACTGCGTGCGCTCGGCGAGCTTTCGCAACGCAGTGGTGAACCGCCCGACGTTCGCCTCGTCGAGGGCTGCGTCGACTTCGTCGAGGACGCAGAACGGGGCAGGGTTGGCGGTGAGCAGGGCGAAAAGGAGCGCGACGGCCGTGAGCGACCGTTCGCCGCCGGAGAGGAGGGAGAGGCTCTTGATGCGTTTGCCGGGGGGCTGCGCCTCGATCTCGATTCCGGATTCGGCGGGGTGCTCAGGGTCGGTCAGGGCGAGGCTCGCCTGGCCACCTCCGAAGAATGCCTCGAAGTACTCGCCGAAGGCTCGGTTGACGGTTTCGAAGGTGACCGCGAAGCGCGAGCTGATCTCCTGATTGAGCTCCGCGATGGCCGTGCGGAGCTGGTCGGCCGCATCGGTAAGGTCGGCAAGCTGCGTGGTCAGAAACTCGTGGCGTTCCTTGAGCTCGTGGTAATCCTCGGGAGCCTCTTCGTTGATGGCTCCGAGGCGCCGAATCTGGCGGCGGAGTTCCTCGATGCGCTGCCGGGTCGCTTCTACGTCGATGGCCGCGCCCCCCTGGACGCGGGGAGCCTGGGGCTCGGGGTCGGAGGCGAGGCGATCGAGTTCGTCGAGGGGGACGACCTCGCCGCTGGGGAGTGGCACGAGCCCCTCCCGCTCCATCTCGTCGCGGAGTGCCTGGAGTCGCTCGCGAGCCCGGGCAAGGTCGTTTTCCAGGTCGAGGCGGCGCCGGTCGATAGCCAGGAGCTGGTCCTGGGCGGCGGCGAATTCGTCTTGGATGGCCCGTTCGTGGTTCTCGAGCCGATGGAGCTCGTCGCGGTCGGGCGCTGCGTCTTCGGTGAAGCGCGCTTGCTCGGCACGGATGGCTTCGAGCTCCCGAGCGAGGCGTTCGAGTCGCTCGTCGATGACACCAGCTTCGAGCTCGAGATTGCGGGCCTGAAGCTTCTTGGCTTGCAACTGCCCGTCGAGGCGCTGGAGCGACTTTTCGTGTTGTTCGCGCATGGCGATGAGCGTGCGTCGCTCGCCTTCGGCGGCCGCGAGGCGCCCCGAGATTTCGCTGACGGCGGCAAGGGCAGCTTCGCGGCGGGCTGTGGCAAGCGCGAGCTCTTGTTCGAGTTCGGCGAGTTCGGCTCGGCGCTCGGCGGCACGCTGTTCGAGCGTTTCGAGGGCGCGCCGGGCCTGTTGGGCTTGCTGCAGCCGCGCTGTGCGCTCTCGTTGGATATCGGCCCTTTTCGAGCGGAGGGCATCGGCCTCGCGGCGGATTCGGTGCCGCCGTTCGCGCTCGCGCTCGAGATCCTGACGAGTCGCCTCGAGGGCACGGCGAAGCATTTCGTAGTTGGCTTCGGCTTCGTGGGATCGGCGAGCAACCTGCTCGATGGCGAGCCGGGCTTGTTCGATGCGCTCGCGGGCGATTTCCGTGCGCTTGCGGAGCTCCTCGATGCGGGCAGGGAGCTCTTCGATTTCCCGCTGGCGAATGAACTCGCCCTCGTCGGCACCGGTGGAGCCTCCAGCGATGACTCCAGTGGGCTCGATGTAGATGCCATCGAGGGTAACCACGGAGCCGAGGGAACGCCGAATCATGCGCAGCGCCGTTTGCTTGTCTTCGACGACAATGACGCGGCCCAGGAGGGTATCGACCAATGCCCGGACGCGCTGGTCGCAACGGACGAGTTTGGAGGCAACGCCAACGACGCCCCGCTCTTTCTGGAGGTTGAGCGGATAGACGTGGCGGACGGAATCGAGCGGGAGGAATTGCGCTCGACCTTGCCGGCGACGCTGGAGAATGGCGATAGCCTCGAGGGCGACGGCCTCGTTTTCGACGATGATCGCGTGGAGTCGGTATTCGAGGGCGGCATTGATAGCGACCTCTAAGCCGGGCGGGACGCGCAGCTGGCGGGAGAGGAGACCGATGACGCCCGGGAGCTCGGGGGGCTCGCCGAGGCTGCCGGGCTCGAAGTCCTCGATCAGGGCTTGCCCCATGATCAGGACTTGCCGAGTGCCGGCCGCAACACCGTCGTGCTCTGCCTGCACCCGGCGGAGGGCGTCGAGCCGGCCCTCGAGGTGGTCGAGCTCGCGGAGGTCCTGGTTGCCGGCGGCTTCGTACTCGCGGACCTCCTCTTGCACGCGCATGAGCTGATCGCGGGCAGCGTCGGCCTCGCGGCGCGCCTCGACGAGGCGGCGCTCGCCTTCCTCTACGGAAAGCCGAGCTTCGGCGATCCGGCGACGACTGCCGAGCAGTTCGACGATGATCGCCTTCCGACGGGCCGTGAGCTGCTCCAGCTCGCGGTCGAGGTCGACCACGCGCCGTTCAGCGGCTTCGACGTCGGTCTGGAAGGTGGCCGCACGGCGCGCGTCGGCGTCGGCGCCGTCCCGCAGCTCCTGTACCCGGCTGCGAACCCGAGAATACTCGCGTTCGGCGGCGTCGAGCTCTGCCCGGCAGCGCTCGGCCTCGGCCCGAACGGCCTCGGCCTGATCCGCAATCTCGAGATTGCGCCGGCCGTCGTCGACGTCAGTAGCGGCCAGCGCGAGACGCTCGGCCTCGAGCGCTTCGATCTCCCGCTGGAGCTCTTCGCGTCGAACTGCAACCATCGCCCGCCGCTCGCGGTCGAGCGCGATCGCCTGTTCGGTCGCGGCGATGCGCTGTTCGATCTCGGCGCCGCGGCTGTCGCGCCGGGCAATGGCCTCGCGCCTCTTTCGAATCTCGTCCGAGAGTGTGCGGAGTTGCTCGCGGAGCTGCTGGACACGCCGGGACGCGGCCTCGTTCTCGGCAATGCCCTGATCGACGGCTGCTTGCACGCGGACGATGGTGTTCTGGGCTTCGGCCCAAAGGTGGCTGTAGTAGAGCCGAAGGAGGCTGGCAAGCTCCTGCGTGAGGCGGCGGAACTCGGACGCGCGTTCGGCCTGACGGCTCAGCTGGCTCAGCCGCGGCTCGATTTCTTGGATGATGAGAGCGACGCGCTCGATGTTGTCGCGGGTGGCGCCGAGGCGGTCTTGTGCTTCCTTGATTTTGAGGCGGAATCGCTTCACGTCGGCGGCTTCGTCGAGGAAGGCTCGGCGCTCTTCGAGGGACATCGAGAGCACCTCGTCGACGAGTCCCTGCCCCATGATCGAGTAGGAGTTCTGCCCGACGTCTCCCTTCATGAGGAGGTCGACGATGTCGCGGAGGCGTACCCGCGAGCCGTTGAGGAGGTATTCGCTCTCGCCGCTGCGGTACAAGCGGCGCGCGATCTCGACCTCGGCGAAGTCGAGAGGGAGCCAGCGCTCGGTGTTGTCGAGCGTGAGGGCAACTTCGGCCATGCCGATGGCTGCTCGGCTCCCAGCGCCGGCGAAAATGACGTCTTCTTGCTTTTTGGTGCGGAGGAGGCGGGCGCTCTGTTCGCCGAGCACCCAGCGGATGGCATCGGCGACGTTACTCTTGCCGGAGCCGTTCGGGCCGACGATGGCGGTGACCCCTGGTCCGAACTCGAAGACGGTGGTGTTGGCGAAACTTTTGAAGCCGTGGATGGCGAGCCGCTTCAGGTACACGCTGCGCCCTCCTGGTGGCGCAGGCCTTCGAGCGCGACCTGCGCCGCGCGCTGTTGGGCCTCGCGCTTGCTGCGTCCTTCGCCGCGTCCGAGCGGACGCCCGGCGATTTTGACTTCCACGACGAAGCGGCGGTGGGGCGCATCCGCCGTGTCTTCTACCGTCACATATTCAGGTGCTTCGTGCCAGCGAGCCTGGGCGAGGTGCTGGAGCGAGCTTTTGGCATCGGGGCGCGCCCCTTCGCGGATTGCCTGGTCGATTTCTTGGCGGAGGAGACGCCGGATGAGGGCTGCAGCGGATGGGAGCCCGGAATCGAGGTAGACGGCCCCGATGACCGCTTCGAGGGCCCCGGCAAGGTTCCGGTCGCGGGTCCGCCCTCCGGCTGCCTCCTCGCCACGGCCGAGCACGAGAAACTGCCCGAGGCCGACACGGGAGGCGGCCCGCGCGAGGGTGCTGCCGCGGACGATTTCTGCTCGGGTACGGGTCAGTTCCCCTTCGCCGGCGTTGGGGCAGCGCTCGAAGAGCAGCCTCGCGACGACGAGCCCGAGGACGGCATCGCCGAGGAACTCCAGTCGTTCGTTGGAGACGTCGGCCGAAGGGTTTTCGTTGAGGTATGACGAGTGGGTGAGGGCCTGCTGGAGGAGGTCGGGACGAAGCGAGCGGAGCCCGAGGCGGCTGAGCAACTCTCTATGGTCTCCTGGTGCGGGCTGTCCCACGTCCCCTCCGGCCGGGCGATAGTGCCGGGCAGCCGCAGATGCGGCAGGAAATGCTAAAGCGCTATGATCATAGGAACCGGGTTCACGGCGAGTCAAGCCGTGCCGTACGATCAGGGATGGCATGGAGTCTGTCAGCCTGAAGGTTTGCCATGTGTGTGCCGGGGAGGTCGCGGCGCACATGGAGGCGTGGTGCAACTGGTGCGGGAATCTCTACCACTTGAACTCGCGAGCTGACTTGCCCGGAGACGATTGCGGGCAGGTTTGGATCAACGAGGAGCACCTGTCCCTCGAGTTCGCGTGCAATGTTTGTCTCGCCCCGCCGGCGGAGCCCGGGACGCTCGACGACGTGCTGGACCTGCTCGAGGCGGCAGCGGCAGCGGGAATGACGCCGGCGGCGCTGGAAGCGCTGGCAGAGGCGGGGCAGGTACGCCATCGCCGGACGGCGGGCGGCGTGCTGCTCTTCCGGAGGGGGGATTTGCCCGGGGGCGTGGCTCGGCGTGGATGAGGGCGTTCGTTTGCTGCGAGTGTAAACTGCCCATCGGCGAAGCCAGCGCGCTGGTTTGCGCGGATTGTGGCCAGCTTTTCCATTTCCCCGATGCCCGGAAGGGCGAAACCGGGAAGGAGTGCGGTGTGCACGTGATTGGATTTCGAGAGCTGCTCGGCCGAGACGTCGTCCCGCTTTGTCGGCGATGCGACATGGCGTTTCGGCTTCGTTATGGGGTGCCGTCGTGAGCGCGGCATCGCGCCGACGTCGGCGGAGTCACCCGGCGGCAGCGAGCACGACGCCAGGTGTGCCGAGCGTGGCGCCGAAGCCGATCCCGCTTCCGGAGTGGAAGTGGCGTACGTTTCCGGTCTTCTTCGCTTTCGCGCTCGGGGGTTTTTTGGGACTCTACATGGGCCTGTGGGCATCGCTGAACGATACGGCCTTTCTTGTCGCGAGCGTAGTTTGGGCGGTGCTCCTCGGCGCGTGCTTCTCGCGGCTCAGCACGCGCTGGATTCTGAGCCGGCGTTGGAACCGGGCGCAGCAGCGCCGTAAGGGCTGAAAGGTTCCGCTCCGGTCGCTGCCGGCGAGGACGTCCGGCTCGCCGGGGCTTCGC
>NZ_DAOUBJ010000063.1:0-19223 GCF_034432735.1 Tepidiforma sp.
CCACCTGCTCTCTATGACGAGATCGTGGTGGGCGTGACAGCGCTGATGGGGGATGATGCGCGAGCGGAAGGCGTACGGGAACTCCTGAGCCCGCGGGAATTCGAAGCGATAGCGAGACGGGCGGAACGGCTCCTCCGGACGGGGCGCTTCCCAGTCCCCGGCGAGGTGCGGCACTACCCCTGGCCGCTCATCTGAACGGTTCCCTATCGCTTGCGCGCTCTCCACGGCCGTTCGTAATGTGTAGCGCGCCCGCGATGAGCTAGCGCACAGGAGGTTTTCCGATGTTCCGCAGCACGATGATGGACATTGACCTGACCGTTCAGAACATCTTCTGGAGGGTCGAACGCCTCTTTTATGACAAGCCTCTCGCGACGTACACCGAGTCTGGCGAGGCCATCCGCTCGACCTACGGCGAGCTCGTTCAGAATGTGCATCGTCTCGCGAGTGCGCTCGCCAAGGAGGGCGTGCGGGAAGGCAGCCGAATCGCAACGTTCGGGTGGAACACCCAGCGCCACCTCGAATGCTACTTTGCCATCCCGTGCATGGGCGCGGTCCTCCATACGCTCAACGTTCGGCTCTTCAACGACCAGCTCGAGTACATCATCAACCACGCGCAGGACGAGGTGATCTTCTGCGACCGGTCGGTCCTGCCGATTCTCGAGGGGCTGGCGGACAAGATCCCATCGGTTCGTCTGGTGGTGTTGATGAACGAGGGCCCGGAGCCGACCGGCAAGCTGCCGCGCACGGTCGACTACTTCGAGTTCCTCGGTTCGGGCGATGCGCAGTTCGCCTGGCCCGCCATCGATGAACGGGCGGCGGCAGCGATGTGTTACACCTCGGGGACGACCGGGAATCCGAAGGGTGTCGTCTATTCCCATCGGTCGACCATGATTCATTCGCTCGTGGCCGCGCTTCCGGATTCGGTCAACATTTCGGAATCGGATACGCTGATGTACGCGGTCCCCATGTTCCACGCCAACGCTTGGGGCCTACCCTACGCGGCGGCGAACGCGGGCGCGTCTCAGGTGTTCTCCGACCGATTTTTGGACGCCGAGCGGGTGGTGAACTTGCTCGACCGCGAAGGGATCACCATCTCGGCGGGTGTTCCGACCGTTTGGCTCCCAGTGTTGAATCTTCTGGATCAGACGGGACGGAAGCTGCCCAAGCTGCAGCGGGTCCTCTGCGGTGGCTCGGCGGCGCCGCCTGCGCTCATTGCCGGCCTGAGGCGCCACGGCATTCGCCTGGTGCACGCCTGGGGCATGACGGAAACGTCGCCACTGGCTTCGCTGACTCGGCTTCGCTCCACGATGCAGGATTGGCCTGGAGAGAAGCAGCTCGAGGTAATGGCTAAGCAGGGGGTTATCGTCCCGACGCTCGAATGGCGCATCGTCGATCTCGAGACTGGAAGGGATCAGCCGTGGGACGGCAAGTCCATCGGCGAACTCCAGATTCGGGGGCCGTATATCACGGGAACCTACTACAACGACCCGTCCGCGAGCGAGAAGTTCATGGACGGCTGGCTCCGAACCGGCGACGTGGCAACGGTCGACCCGTTGGGGTACGTCCAGCTGGTCGACCGGACGAAGGACCTCGTCAAGTCGGGGGGCGAGTGGATCTCGTCCGTCGAGCTGGAGAACCTGATCATGGCCCACCCGAAGGTGCTGGAGGCTGCGGTCGTGGGCCTGCCGCATCCGCGCTGGCAGGAACGGCCGGTGGCGGCCGTGGTGCCCAAGCCAGACTACAAGGGTCAGGTGACTGCCGAGGAGATTCGGGCCTACCTCGCCGACAAGGTCGCGAGATGGTGGCTCCCGGACGAAATCGTTTTTCTCGAGGCACTTCCGCGAACGAGTGTGGGCAAGTTCGCGAAAAACCAGCTCCGGGAGCAGCTGGCCGAGGTAGCCCAGCGCTGGGCTGCCTCGCCGACGAACTGAGGTGGCCCTTCATCCGGACGCCAGTCCGCTCGTGATGCACCACCCTCCGGGGTGGACATGCAGCCGTCCGCCGGGGAAGGACGAGGATTGAAGGTGCGCGACGCGCAGGCTGCGGTACCTCGCGGCATTCTCACCACGCAGATGGTCGGCAAGCGCCGCCGTCCGGTGGTGGGAAGCGGAATCGGGCAGCTTGCGATCGGTTTCGGGCTCATCCTGCTGGCGGGGACGTTGCTCCTCTCGACCCCTATCGCTTCGGAGGAGCGGTCTTGGGTGAATCCCAAGGACGCGCTCTTCACCGCGGTTTCGGCGATTTGCGTGACCGGACTGACGGTGGTCGACACCCCGACCCACTGGAGCACCTTCGGTGAGGCGGTGATCCTTGTGCTCATCCAGATCGGCGGGCTGGGCTACATGGTCGGGACGACGGTTGTGATGTGGGCATTGGGCCGGCGAATCGGCATTCGAGACCGGAACATGCTCCGCCTTTACTACGGCGCGCCGAGCATGCACGAAACCTTTTCGTTCGCCCGCGGCGTCGCGGTCTTCACGTTCATCTCGGAGGCTCTAGGTGCGCTGGTGCTGTGGGGGGCATTCCGCGCGGAGGGCGAATCTTCGGGGACCGCGGCATGGTGGGGGATCTTTCATTCCGTCTCCGCCTTCAACAATGCCGGCTTCAGTCTGACAGGTCGGGATATGACGCCCTATACCGGAAACCCGATCATCCTCGGCACGCTCATCGTGCTGATCGTGCTGGGTGGCATCGGGTTTATCCCGGTCGTCACGATCATGCGAAGGCGCTCGTTCACGCGGCTTCCACTCGACAACAAGCTGATTCTGGCGACGACTGCCGTCCTGCTGATTTCGGGCGCCACGTTCACTGCGGCCGACGAATGGAACAACGACCGCACCCTGGGGAGTCTCGACCCTATCGAACGCCCGCTGGTGGCGCTGTTCCAGAGTACGAGCGCCCGGACCGCGGGGTTCAGCGCGATCGACCTGTCTGGGATGCACGACCAGACGAAGCTCGCGACCGTTGGTCTGATGTTCGTCGGAGCGGCGGCCGGGTCGACGGGAGGGGGCCTCAAGGTGGGTGCGTTCGCCCTGCTCTTCGCGGTCATGGTCGCTACGGTGAGGGGTTCGGAGGAGGTTTCGGCATTTCGGCGGCGCATTCCGGCGGCGGTGATTCAGCAGGCGACGACACTCGCCCTGTACCACGTGGCGCTGCTCTTCGGATTCGCCTTCGCGCTGACGATGGCGGTAGAGCGGCCGTTCATCGACCTGGTCTTCGAAGCGCAATCTGCGATTTCGACGGTCGGCCTTTCGACCACTGGGACGGTCAGTCTGGGTTCCAGCGCCCACTTCGTGCTCATCGTTGCGATGCTGGCTGGCCGCTTCAGCCCGGTGATGCTGGTGCTGTACATGAACCGCCCCCGTCGCAAGGTTGCCTACCACCATCCTGTCGACAGCGTGAGGTTGAGCTAGCCATGAACGTCGCAATCCTTGGGCTCGGCCGATTCGGTTCCCAGCTGGCAGAGGAGCTAGTGGCTATCGGTGTCGAGGTGCTGGCGGTCGACCGGGAAGATTCGCGGGTGAATCTGCTCGCGGAGACAGCGTCGCTAGCGGCGGCGGGCGACCTGACGAACTTCGAATTCCTCCAGAGCCTTGCGCTCCACGACTACGACGCCGTGGTTGTCGCCGTTGGCTCGGACATTGCGACGTCGGTTTTGTTGACCCTCACGCTGAAGCGACGTCTATCGCTTCGCTATGTGGTGGCGAAAGCGAGCACGAACGATCACGCCGAAGCGCTCCGGCTCGCTGGCGCCGACCTCGTGGTCGCCCCCGAGCAGGAGGCAGCGATTCGCCTGGCGCATACGCTCGGGCCATCGAGCCATCTTCAAGAGTACCTTTCGCTGGGGCCGACGTACGGAGTGGCGAAGCTCCAGGCTCCGATCACGGCGGTGGGCCGGACGATCGGTTCGCTCGAGACTTTTACCCGGCACAACGTGGTGTTGTTGGCGATGGTGCGGAACAATCTCGTGACGTTCCGGCCCGATCGGGACGTGGTGGTAGAGGATGGCGACATCTGGCTGATTGCGGGAGAGGATGACGAGCTCCGCAAGGCGGGGCGCTAGGCGGCGGCGGTTTGTCGACGAAAGGGATGGGTATGTGGCTGCCGAGCAGGGATTCGAACCCCGACCATAGGCTCCAAAGGCCCGTGTGCTACCGTTACACCACTCGGCAGTGGTAGGCGCGCCACCCTCCGGGAAACGGTTTCGCGTGGTGCCGAAGGTGGGATTCGAACCCACACGAGCTTGCACTCAGCGGTTTTTGAGACCGCCGCGTCTGCCATTCCGCCACTTCGGCTGTGACCATGATACTCCCATCCCGGCGGGCAAAATGAACGCCCGCGGGTGGCGGGCGTGATAGCCGAGCTGGAGCGGAAGACGAGGTTCGAACTCGCGACCTCCTCCTTGGCAAGGAGGCGCTCTACCACTGAGCTACTTCCGCTTGACGACTCGAAGTATAGCACGGGTGTCCGCATCGCCAAAGGCCCGGGAGCCCCGCTCAATCGCCGAGGAGCGTGGTGTAGCCGAGCCCGATGACCTCTTCGACGTATTCGCTGCGCCAGCCCGGGTCGGGAATGGGGATGCCATGCTCTCTGAACCACCGGTGAAGCTGGAGGTACTCCTCTTCGAGCTTCAACCGCCACGCGTCCTCCTCGCGGAAGAGCTCCGGATCGACTTCGTGGAGCCCTTTCTGCATGTCGTCGTAGGAGACGTCGGTTTCTTCTTTCCAGTAGGTGGAGAGATAATCGATGGAGTCCTCGAGATTGCGGCGACACTCCTCGAGCATCATGGTCATCATGCCGGTTTCGTCCATGAGTTCGCCGTTCACTCGGTGGACGCGGGCGCAGGGCTCGCAAACCACGACGAGCTTCCGTGCGTCGCAGTCGGATTTGTCGGTGCAATCGCGGCATCGTGCCGCGAATTCGGCTGCCGACGGCTCACGGGTGTAGCCCACGACCATCTGGTCCCCGAGCGCTCCGCAGGCCTGACAGGCGAGCTTCTCGGCGAGAATCTCGTTGATGGTTTTATCCCAGTCGAGCTGCATGGGAATCCTCCGGTGCTGCGGCGGAAGGGCTCCGCTCACAGCTCCAGTGTATACCAGCCGGCTTGCCCGGGCATTTCTTCGATGCCGACGGTGACGCGGCGAAGATGTGTGGCGCCCTCTCGCTGCAACGCCTGGATGAGCTGGCCGGTAAACCATTCGGCGATGCATTCGGCTGTCGAGTTTGGGATCGGGAGCGGCAGGACATCGCTTGCAGGGAAGCGATAGGTGCGCCCACCGAATCCGATTTCCCACTCGCCCGGGCGCTCGGTGATTTGCAGGTGCGGGCTTTTGCGCTGGAGAAGGAACTTGTGGTCGAGCAGCTCGGTGAGCTCGCGGGCGGCACGTTTGACGGCACCGAAGTCCCAGACCCAGCCATCGTCAGTGAGTGGCCCTTCGAGTTGGATGATGACGTCGTAGTTATGGCCGTGAAGCGGTTCGCACGTTCCGCCAAAGGTGGCCATGTGGGCAGCAGCGAACCGCAATCGATTTCGTTCGACAGTGACTTTGCGCAGCGTTTGCATGCCTCCAATCGTAACGCGCGGGCCAGATGGGGCGCGCGTTGCCGCAATCCGTTCGGTTCGTCACAATCCAGTTTGGCGCCAACCGGCGCAGGAGCTTCGCGTGAGCATCATCGCCGTTACTTCCGTCCGGTCTGGTGCGGGCAAGACGGGTGTTGCCGCCGCCATCGCCCGAGCACTTGCGTACCGCGGCACGCCTACCCGTCTCGTCCGGCTCGCGGATGAGGCGGGGCACGCTGCCGAAGATGCTGCTTGGTTCGCCAGCCTGGACTTCGTGCCCGGAAGCCCTTCCGAGCCCGTGGCTTCCCTCCCTGACGCGGCGGCCGGCGAGGTGCTCGTCGTCGAATGTCCGGTAGGAGCCGTACCCGCTGGCGCGTCGGTGATCGCGGTGTCCCGGCATGGAGACGCAGCCGACGCCGTTGACGCTGTGGCGGTGGTGACGACCGCAGTTCCAGGCCTTGCGGGGGCGCGAAGCTCCGGCGCCGGGCCCGTGAGGGTCGAGATAGGGGAAGACCGCACGCTGGCCGGGTTCGCGCTCGACGAGGCTCTGCGCTGGCTCCATGCCGAGGTGATCCTGCCCGGCGAGCTTCCCGCCGACACGACTTCGGATCACCTGGTCATCGCGCCCATTGGCTCGGACGCCGGACAGCCGTATTTCCGCCGTTTTCCGTCGATGACGGTCGTGGCACGCTTCGACCGGACGGACATGCATCTTGCGGCGCTGCGCGCAAACCCCAATGCACTCATCCTTACCGGTGGGCGGGAGCCTAGCGGCTATACCCTCGACGCCGCCGGCGCGAGTGGAGTGCCCGTCGTCCTTTCCCGGACCGACACCGAGAACACGGTTATCGCATTGGAGCGGGTGTTCGAATCGACCCGGTTCCGTGGGGAACGGAAGCTCGAACGGATGTGCGCGCTGCTGGAGCCGACAGGCCTCGTGGAGGCAGTGCTCGGAATCACGACCGTGACGGCGTGACGTTGAAGCTAGGGGCTCCGCAACGGGTCGGCCGGTGCGATGCCCAGCTCGCTCAGCCGCCGATGATCGGCCCGTCGTCGGGGTCGGCTGTCGAGGGTTGTGGGGTGGCTCGTCCCCCGAATGGGTCCCGCGCGATTCGGCCTTGTGGGGGAGCGGGAGTGGGTTGCGCGGCTGGGCGCGGCGCCGGAGAAGCGGGCGCCCTGCCCGGCCCGGGGGTGGCGAATTGGCGCGGCTGTGGTGCACGTGCCGGGCGTGGCCCGTAGCCTTCGCGTGGAGCTTTTTCCAGACCGCAGTAGGGGCAGGCTACCCACGCGTAGCTGAGCGGGCGCCCACACTGGCGGCAAGGTTCTTTGAGTTGGGTGCGACACGACGGGCACACGAGGAAATCGTCATGCACGCGCCGTCTGCAGGTCGGGCACGCCTTCTGATCTTCGAGCTCTTGGAGAAGTGCTTCCTCTTCGAGCGAGCGTTCGTACAGCTCGACCAGGGTGTACCGGGGCCGAACGATCAGGTAGACCCAGTGGCCCGGGAGGAAGAACAGCAAGACGAGCAGGACCGCGACCGTTTGGAGTACCGGGTCCCGAGTGCGCTGTCGGATATCGCGATAGGTCCAGAAGATGAGGGCCACCCAAACTGCAGCGAGGTAGAGCAGCAGCACGGCCAGCAGGTATCGGACTGTGGCTTCCCAGGAGCCCCCGGGCCAGGAATCGAACATGTGCAGCTCCGACGAGGGTTCGAGCCCCGCATCACCTTACCGCAGGGCAGACCAAGATGCAGCGATGCAATCGATCAGGTGCCTGATCGAATGGTACGATCCGCGGGTGGACGGACCCACGGGCGACGATATCCTGGCAGGCCTGAACGACGCGCAACGCGCCGCTGTGACGCATGGCGATGGGGCGCTGCTCATCCTCGCCGGACCGGGAAGTGGTAAGACCCGTGTAATCACCCATCGAATCGCCTGGCTCATCCGGGAGCGCCGCCTCGCACCTTGGAACATTCTGGCGGTGACGTTCACGAACAAGGCGGCGCGTGAGATGCGCGGGCGCGCGGCGAGTTTGGTGGGGGAAGACGGCCTGTTGCTGCACATGGGGACCTTCCACGCCATGTGCGCCCGCTGGCTTCGCATCGACGGCGAGGCTGTGGGCGTCTCGAGCGAATTTTCGATCTACGACGAGGACGATCAGCTGGGCGTCATCAAGCGCGTGCTCGATGAGCTGCGCATCGACCCGCGCCAATTCACACCGCGGAGCGTCCTCGCCCGCATCTCCGCCCACAAGAGCGAACTGACCACGCCGGAGGCGGCGCTCAGCCGCGCCCGTACCTATCCGGAGGAGGTCGCGGCGCGAGCGTACGTGCTTTACGAGGCAGCCCTGAGGCGGGCGATGGCCCTCGATTTCGATGATCTGCTTCTGAGGGCCATCGACCTTTTGCGAATACCCGCGCTCCGGGAGAAGTGGGCCGGCCGCTACCGGCATGTCCTCGTCGACGAGTTTCAGGACACGAGCCCGGCGCAATACCTGCTCGCGCGCGACCTGGCATCGGTACATGGAAACATCACGGTGGTGGGGGATGCGGACCAAAGTATCTATTCTTGGCGCAGCGCGGACATCCGTAATTTCGAGTATTTCTTGCGTGACTTCCGTAATGCGGCCGTGGCACGACTGGAGCAAAACTATCGCTCCACGGTTCCCATCCTCGAAGCCGCGGTAGGGGTGATTTCGCGCAACCCGGACCGGGCAGAGATGAAGCTCTGGACGGCCCGACGCGGAGGGGAACCTGTCCTGTGGTACGAAGCGTACAACGACGAGGAAGAGGGCGAATTTGTCGCTCGGGAGATCCTTCGGCTTGTTGCGGCGGGTCGAACCTTTCGTGACTTCGCTGTGCTTTACCGGACGAATGCGCAGTCGCGCCCGTTCGAGGAGGCCATGGTCCGGCATCGCATTCCATATCGGGTAGTGGGGGGCGTACGGTTCTACGAGCGGCGAGAGGTCCGCGACCTGCTGGCCTACCTCCGCGTTATCCACAATCCGGCCGACGAGGCGAGCCTGTTGCGGATTATCAACGTCCCGGGACGAGGCATCGGCAGCCGGACCGTCGAGCGGCTCCAGGAGCTGGCACGGATGAAGGACCTGAGCCTTTGGGAGGCTTGCCAGCTGGCTGCCGCCGGGGAGGCCGATTCCATATCGGGACGTGCCGCGACCGCCATCGGGCTCTTCGTCGACGTTATCGAATCGCTCCGGGTCCACGCACAAGGGCCGCTTGGCGAGCTGTTCGAACGTCTCCTGGAGGAGGTAGGTTACCTGCAATATCTTGGCGAGGGAGACGATTCGGAGGAACGCACCGAGAATGTTCTCCAACTCCATTCGCTGCTCAGGGAGTACGAAGAGGTCGCCGGAGAGGGCAACGACCTCGCCACGTTTCTCCAGGATGTGGCGCTCGTTTCCGACCAGGACACGCTCGACGAAACCGCCCATGCTGTCACGCTCATCACGCTTCACGCGGCAAAAGGGCTGGAGTTTCCGGTCGTCTTTCTTGTCGGGATGGAGGAAGGCCTCCTGCCACACCTTCGTTCGTTCGATGACCCGGCTCGGCTGGCTGAGGAGCGCCGACTTTGTTATGTCGGCATCACCCGAGCGATGGACCTGCTGTACCTGACTCGGGCGTACCGTCGGATGGCGTTCGGCACCAGCACGGCGAACCCGCCATCGCGGTTCATCGGCGACATTCCGGCTAGCGTGAAGCGGCCGTACGGCGCCGCGCCGCGGGGTTACGTCGAAGCCGCAGTCGGGGCGGGGCATCTCACCCCCGAGCTTCCCGCAGCTGACGACACGGCCTTCCCACCGGGAACGCGGGTCGTCCACGCGAAATTCGGCGAAGGTGTCGTGACAGAGGCGCGGATGAACGGTGGCGAGGTCGAGTACGTGGTCGAGTTCGACAAAGCGGGGACGCGGCGCCTTCTGCAAACCTATGCGAAGCTCAGGCCGGTATGATCGGCAAGCTTCCTTTCCTCGTTCCGACCTCGGCCGATGACTGGCAAAACTGGCTCCGGGAGAACGGCGTCACGATCCTGGCCGTCCTTGTAGCTATCGTGGTCCTCCGGATTTTCGTCAAGCGGGTAGTGACCGGGGTCGTGCGGCGGGCGGCGCATCGAGCAGCGGTGAGCCGTGGCGAGGACATCGAGGTTGCGCGGCGGCGCACCGACACGCTGCTCGGGACCCTCGGCTGGCTCTTCGACATCATGCTTGCGTTCGTGGCAACAGCCATCGTGCTCGATCAGCTGGGTGTGCAGGTGTCGGCACTGATCGCCGGTGTGGGGGTTGCGGGCATCGCGATTGGCCTCGCCGCCCAGACGCTGATCAAGGACGTCATCAACGGGCTTTTCATCATCGTGGAGGGGCAGTACGTCGTTGGCGATATCGTCCGCGTTGCGGACGTCAGTGGTCAGGTCATCGAAATCACTCCACGCCGTACGGTGCTCCGCGATCTCGACGGGAACGTCCACATCGTCCCGAACAGCGCTATCAGCGTGGCGACGAATATGACACAGGGATTCAGCCGCGTGAACCTGAACGTCCTCGTGGCATACGAAGAGGATCTCGAGCGGGTGATCGGTGTCATCAACGAGGAGTGCGAACGGCTCGCATCGGAGCGGGCCGACGATTTTTTGAGTACGCCGAGCGTTTTGCGGGTGGATGCGCTCGCGGAAGACGGCGTCGAGTTGAAAGTCGTGGGCGATGTGCGAGCGTTCAAGAAGTGGGAGCTGATGGGCGAGCTGCGACGCCGAATCAAGGACCGATTCGATCGGGACGGGATCGAGATCCCGTACCGTCACGAGATTCAGGTGTTGCCGCGCCAGCGAGAAGCGCGTGTCCCCGGCACGGGGGACCAGGCAGGCGATTGAGGCGCAGCCCTAGGCGTCGGCGTCGGCGACAGCGGAGGATGTCTTGGCGATGTTGTACTGAGGGCGAATCTGACGGGGGTCGACAGGCTCACCGCACGAGCTACAGACGAGGTGGGAACCGAGGGCATGACCGCAGGAGTGAATCAAGGTGACGGGTGGGCCCTCGGGTCCGGCCATCCACTTGTCACCCCAGGCGAGCATGGCGACGAGAACGGGGTAGAGGTCTCGACCCTTTTCCGTGAGGCGGTACTCGCAGCGGGGCGG
This sequence comes from Tepidiforma sp., assembly GCF_034432735.1. Taxonomy (GTDB): domain Bacteria; phylum Chloroflexota; class Dehalococcoidia; order Tepidiformales; family Tepidiformaceae; genus Tepidiforma. The sequence continues at coordinate 10,705 of NZ_DAOUBJ010000063.1, forward strand.
GCGATCCTGGTATTGGCGACGTTCGAGCACACCGTGTTCGACGAGCCGCTGGAGGCGTGCAGCGAGCACGTTCCGGGCGATGCCGAGCCGAGAGTGAAACTCGTCGAATCGGCGGACGCCATTGAATGCCTCGCGGATGACGAGCATTGTCCACCATTCGCCGATGACCTCGAGTGTCCGGGCGACCGAGCAGGGCATCTCGGCAAAGCTCGTGCGTCGCATGAGGTGAGCTTACCACAGGGAGCGGGTTGCTTCGAACAACTCGCTACCATTCGAACGGGAAGCGCACAGCGAGTAAGCTTCTGTGAAACGAAGCCAGTCCGGAGCGCAGCATGACCTACGACCCTCGTGCCCGAAGCCGCATCCTCGTCGATGGACCAGGACGAGCGCCGGCTCGCTCGTACCTCAAGTCGGTCGGGTTTTCTTCGGACGACTTGAAGCGGCCCCTGGTGATGGTTGCGCACTCGTGGATTGGCACGATGCCGTGCAACTTCAATCATCGCGAGCTCGCGGCTGAGGTGATGGCTGGCGTGCGGGCAGCCGGCGGTACGCCGATGGAGGTGAACACCATCGCGATCTCGGACGGGATCTCGATGGGTACGGAGGGCATGAAAGCCTCGCTGGTATCGCGAGAGGTCATCGCGGACTCGATCGAGCTTGCCGCTATTGGTTACTCGTTCGATGCGGCAGTCATCATCGTGGGCTGCGACAAGACGATTCCGGCCGCGGCCATGGCCCTCGCCCGACTCAACATCCCGGGGCTCGTCCTGTATGGGGGGTCGATTGCCCCCGGACGGTACCGCGGTCGCGACATCACGATTCAGGATGTGTTCGAAGGGGTAGGGCAGCAGGCCGCCGGAACGATCTCCGAGGAAGAGCTGGAGGAGATTGTCGATGCTGCCTGCCCGGGGGCCGGGGCCTGTGGTGCCCAGTACACCGCGAACACGATGGCGACGGTGCTCGAGTTCATGGGGCTTTCGCCAATGGGTAGCGCGACGGTGGGGGCTACGGATGCGCGGAAGCGCGAGGTCGCTTTCCGGGCGGGCGAGCTCGTCATGCACGTGTTGAACGAGGGACTCCTCCCTCGACAGATCTTGTCTCGAAAGGCATTCGAGAATGGGATCATTTGCGCGGCATCGACGGGCGGGTCGACGAACGCGGTGCTCCACCTCTTGGCGCTCGCCCACGAGGCTGGCGTGCCGCTCGACATCGATGATTTCGACCGGATTTCGGAACGAACGCCGCTGATCGGCGACCTCCGTCCAGGCGGGCGGTACGTGGCGCTGGACATGGACCGCGCGGGCGGAACGCGGCTCCTCGCCCGGCGCCTTCTCGATGCGGGCAAGCTCCACGGCGACGTCATGACCGTGACGGGCCGGACGATCGCCGAGGAGGCCGCGGAGGCTATCGAGACCCCCGGCCAGGACGTCATCTTGCCTGTCGAAAAGGCCCTGAAGCCTACCGGCGGGCTCGTGATCTTGAAGGGGAACCTCGCCCCAGAAGGGTGCGTGATCAAGGTAGCCGGCCACGAGCGGCTCTACCATGAAGGCCCAGCGCGCGTGTTCGAGTGCGAGGAAGATGCGTTTCAGGCGGTGACGAAGCGTCAGATTCACGCGGGGGACGTGGTAGTCATTCGGAACGAGGGCCCGCGGGGCGGCCCGGGCATGCGCGAAATGCTCGGTGTGACCGCTGCGCTGGTCGGCGAGGGGCTCGGAGAATCCGTCGCCTTGCTCACCGATGGCCGTTTCAGCGGGGCGACCCGAGGCCTGATGGCCGGGCACGTTGCCCCGGAGGCGGCTGTCGGTGGCCCGATCGCTCTTGTCCGCGAGGGAGACCGGATTAGCTTCGATGTCACCAATCGTCGGCTCACGCTCCACGTGGATGACGACGAGCTAGAGCGTCGACGCGCGGAATGGAAACCCCGGCCGCCCAGGTACGAGCGGGGGGTCTTCGCCAAGTACGCGGCGCTCGTTTCGAGCGCCGCGAAGGGCGCCGTCACGTCCTGAGCGCCGACAGCGGATAAGCCTCCGGATGATTGTTAGCGGGCCTGGGCCCGGAGCTCCTGTGCGGCAGGCAGCACCGCTCCGGGGTAGGCACCGGGGGAGATTTCCGGCATGTCGTGGGCGAAAACGCCGCCGGTGGTGGGAACTGTCCACACGTGGAGTTGCCAGGGCGTCCGGGCGGTGAACAATCCTGGGCACTCTGCCTGGCTGGACGTGACGCGTACGGCGCTGCCAACGAAACAGAGGTTCTCATGGTAGTGCCATGCGTCGAGCGGGCCGAAGTACGATGGCGGCTCCTCGGTCACCCCCTCGGCGAGGAACATTGCCCCGACGAGGCGCCACGAACCATCGAGCCGCTTGGTATACAACAGAACCTCCGGATGTTCTGGGTCCATTTGACGGCCGTCGCGCAGATAGTCGGGACGCAGGAAATGGGCGGCGATGCCTGGAAGATCCTGGGTGATCTGGATGTAGCCGTCGGCCATGGCCGCGCGCACATCTTCGTACGGTTGCAGTGAGCCTTCGAGCTTGGCGACGAATTGCGATGCAGCGAGGAGCTGCTCTGCGGTGACGGGGACTTCCGCGTGGTGGTGGTGCGCTGAGCCCTCGCCCATAGCAGCCGCCTCGTCGGTGCTCGCTGGATGGCTGTGGGCGGATTCCGGGACGCCGGCATGGTCGGGGCTCCGAACGAGGCCGTCGGTCGCCGAGGCATGGTCGTGGGGGAAGTCGTGGACGTGCGTATCGGTGTTGGCCTGTGATGCGAGCCAGATCGCTCCAGCGGCCGCGATGCCCACGACGGGCAGTCCCGCAGCGCGCAGGAATACGCCTGCCGTACCCTCACCCCCGATGCGGCGCTCCTGCATCCAGGCTACGGCGATGCCGAAGAGGGCCGCAGCCATGAGCGCCGTCCCGCCGACGATCATCAGGTGGGATGGGTTGGTGAGGGAGAGAACGTCCTCGCGTTGAGCCAGCGTGGCATCGTGCGAATGCCGGTACACGTCCCACCCGAGTCCCGCGAGGTGGAGAGCGAGGCCCGTCATCGCGCCGGCCCACAACATCCTGTAGTGCATGCTTCGACTCCTTGCCGCAAAGGATATTCGAATTGCCTTCGAAGACAACCTTGGGCAGCGCGAACGCGCCGAGGAGGCTATTCTTCGTGCACGCTGACTGGCGTGCTGACTGGCGATGCCGATTCGACGTCTACTGATTGCCAATCGTGGAGAAGTGGCCCTCCGCATCATTCGCGCTGCCGCGGACCTGGGTATCACGACCGTGGCGGTCGCGCCCTCCGACGATGCGGAGAGCCTCCATGTGCGCCGCGCGGATGAAGCGGTCGAACTGTCGGGGAGCGGAGTCGCTGCCTATCTCGACGTCGGCGCACTGGTTGCCGCAGCGACTGCTTCTGGGTGCGACGCGATTCACCCAGGCTACGGGTTCCTGAGCGAACGAGCGGACTTCGCATCCACCTGCGAGAGTGCCGGCCTGGTCTTCGTGGGCCCCCGGCCTGACGCGCTCGCCCGGCTGGGCGACAAAGTGGCCGCCCGCCGGCTCGCAGCCGAATGTGGCGTGCCGGTGATACCCGGGACCGTGGACGAAGTCGACCTCGATGGGGCTCGCGCATTTTTCGGGAGCCTCGATGGCGCGCCGATGGTGCTGAAGGCGGTGGCCGGCGGTGGCGGCCGTGGGGTGCGGGTCGTGCGGACACTCGACGAACTCGAGAACGCGTACGAGCGCGCGCGTTCGGAAGCTGAAGCGGCATTTGGCAATGGAGCGCTCTACGCTGAACGGTTCATCGAACGTGCCCGGCACATCGAGGTACAAGTCTTGGGCGATGGCACCGGGGCTGTGATGCATGCGTGGGAGCGGGAGTGCAGTCTCCAGCGCCGCCATCAGAAGGTTGTCGAGATCGCGCCCGCCCCGGGGCTTCCGGACGGGCTTCGCCAGCGCATGATCGCTGCGAGCCTCGCCATGGCGCGCGCCCTTCAATACCGGGGACTTGGGACATTCGAGTTCCTGGTCGATACCACGGCCGGGCTCCATGCGGACGCCCCGTGGTTCTTCATCGAAGCGAACGCCCGCCTTCAAGTAGAGCACACGGTAACGGAAGAGGTCACCGGGCTCGATCTCGTGGCGATTCAACTTTTGGTCGCGGGAGGCTCGACCCTCTCAGCGCTCGGTCTCGCCGACAGCCCGCCCCCGGCTCGGGGGTTCGCCATCCAGGCCCGGGTCAACGCCGAGCGCATGACGGCGGCCGGCCTCGCCTATCCTTCGGCTGGGACGCTGACCCGTTTCGAGCCGCCCTCGGGGCCTTCGGTTCGCGTCGACACGGCAGCCTTTTCCGGTTATCGGGTGAACCCGGCGTTCGATTCTCTGCTCGCGAAGGTGGTGGTCCACGCTCCGGAGGGCAACTTTCCGGGAGCGCTGAGGCGGCTCCGCCGGGCTCTGGGCGAGTGCGAAGTCGAAGGTGTGGAAACGAACATCGCCTTCCTTCGGGCCCTCTGTGAACGTCCTGAAGTTGCGTCGACCGATTTTTACACCCGCTTCATCGATGAACATGCGGCCGAGCTGATTGCTGCAGTTGAGCAGCTACGTACGAGCGAGGCCAGGGAAAGCATTGCTCGTGGGCCGGCAATAGCCGGCGCGCGCGTCGACACCGACGATCCGCTCGCTGTCCTGGAGTACGGCAAACGGGCCCCGTCCGGCGCTGCCAGCCGGGCGCCATCGGGAGACGTAGCCGCGGGAGAGCGGGCTATTCGGGCCCCCCTCCAGGGCACGGTGATCGCCGTTTCGGTCGAACCTGGGGTATCTGTGCGGACGGGGCAGGTCCTCGCCGTCATGGAAGCGATGAAGATGGAACATGAGGTCGTTGCGCCGGGCCCGGGGACGGTCGTACGCGTCGAGGCGACCGTCGGGCTGCCGGTTGTCGAAGGGGCACTCCTCTTTACGTATGCGCCGGGGGAAGCACAGGAAGAGGGCAGCAGTGGGGAAGTCGAGTTCGATCTCGACCTCATTCGGCCTGACCTGGCGGAGGTGCTCGAACGACGCGCCCGAACTCGCGATGAGCGGCGACCGGAGGCGGTGGCACGGCGCCATGCGACCGGTCACCGAACGGCGAGGGAGAACATCGCGCACCTTTGCGACCCGGGAAGTTTTATCGAGTACGGTCCGCTGGTGCTTGCGGCTCAGCGAGCGCGCCGCTCACTCGAGGAACTCATCGAAAAAACCCCTGCCGACGGACTGATAACGGGGGTCGGGCAGGTCAACGGGCATCTATTCGGCGACCCGGCGAGCCGCTGCGCGATCATGGCCTACGACTACACCGTGCTCGCCGGCACACAAGGCGGCCAGAACCACCGCAAGACCGACCGGATTATCGATGTGGCGGAGAAGGGCCGCCTGCCATTCATCCTCTTTGCCGAAGGGGGAGGCGGACGCCCGGGCGATACGGACATGGTCGCGAGTGCGCTCTCGCCGCCGACGTTCACCCGGTTCGCCCAGCTGTCGGGACTGGTACCGATGATCGGCATTACGACGGGCCGGTGCTTCGCTGGCAACGCTGCCCTCTTGGGCTGCTGCGACGTCGTCATCGCGACGGAGGACGCGAACATTGGAATGGGCGGACCGGCGATGATCGAAGGTGGTGGCCTGGGCATCTACGCGCCGGAAGACATCGGCCCGACGTCGGTGCAGGTCCCCGACGGGGTGATCGACATCCTCGTGAAGGACGAGGCAGAGGCGGTCGAGGTCGCGAAACGCTACCTCGCGTATTTTCAGGGGCCGCTCCCGAACTGGGAGGTTGCCGACCAACGCCTTTTGCGGCACGTGGTGCCGGAGAATCGGCTCCGCGTCTACGACGTTCGCCGGGTAATCCACCTTCTGTTCGACGCTGGTTCGGTGCTCGAGCTGAGGCCACGCTTCGGCGTCGGGATGATTACGGCACTCGCCCGGGTCGAGGGACGAGCGGTGGGCGTGGTGGCGAACAATCCAGCCCATCTTGGCGGGGCGATCGACTCGGACGGCGCCGACAAAGCGGCACGATTCATGCAGCTTTGCGATGCGTTCGACCTGCCCATCGTGTACCTCTGCGATACGCCGGGGATCATGGTGGGGCCGGAGGTCGAGAAGACGGCGCTCGTTCGTCATGCGGCGCGGGTCTTCCTCACTGGAGCGAACATTTCGGTCCCGACTTTCACGGTGATCCTGCGGAAGGCCTACGGACTGGGCGCGATTGCGATGGCCGGCGGCACGTACCACCGTCCGTTTTTCACGGTGGCGTGGCCGACGGCAGAGTTCGGTGGCATGGGGCTGGAAGGGTCGGTGAAGCTCGGCTACCGGAACGAGCTGGCTGCGATCGAAGATCCAGCGAAACGACGTCAGTTCTACGAGGAGATGGTCGCCCGGGCGTACGAACGGGGTAAGGCGCTCAACCAGGCCTCGTTGTTCGAAGTCGACGATGCCATCGACCCTGCGGAGACGCGAAGTTGGCTGACGGCTCTGCTCGCGGCGATTCGTCCACCCTTGGCGCGCGACGGCAAGAAGCGGCCGAACATCGACGCCTGGTGACCGAGACGAGCTGGTGTCCGCGATGGACGACGGTATCGCTCGGCGCGCTTGACTTTCGCCTGGGCGGGACGCATTCGGGGATTGTCAGGTTTTCGCGCGGTGCGCGGATCGGAAGTCCTCCCAATCGCACCCTGCCCCGAGCGTTCAAGCAAGACGACGGCTTCCAAGGCCGGCCGTCAGGGACAACTGGAGAGGCGGCTGCTGCCCATTTTCGGCCGCGGGTATTCGCCGAGCGATGGGAGTTCTTGTTCGCGCGAAACGCGGGACTGGAACAGCAATCGTGACCGAGCGTGATTGCGGAGGACGCTGGCCAGGCACTGCCCGAGGTCGCCCAACTTGCCGTCGCGACACTGCCCAGTCTGACCTGCTGCGAAAGGGGCAGGCGTGCGTCCCTCAGGCCATGAGCGGCTTCTCCTGGCTGGGTGGCGACCCACCGGAGGGTCACCGGCGGCGCTCCGCCACCAGGACCTGACGGTTCGATCGCGAACGGATGCGACGCCGCTCGTGGACTCGGTCTTTCCCAATCCGGATTCGGGCATGCGGCTGGTCTCGACCCCTGCCGACCCAGTCGGAAGAAGAGCCAGCGACCCTCGAAATCGAATCTACCGGCATGCTCCAAGCTGCACGCTCGGACCAAATCGCTCCAGAACGTTTTCGAGCAACGAAGTTGCTGGGCCGGTATGCCGTATCTAGCCTGAAGGGCCAATGAGTGGACCAGGGCGAGCTTGTCAGCTTCTCCGAAGTGTGGGGCATCTCATCCGCGACACGTTCAATCGCGACACGCAACGGGGCGTTATCCTGCCGCTCACGGTGCGGCGGCGTCTGGGCCGAGTGCTGGCCAACACCACCGGGCGTTTTCGAACGGCAGGAGCAGCTCGAGGGGAAAGGCCTGGCCGACACCGATGCCCAGCTACGAGGCGCGTCCGGGTACGCCGTCTATAAAACCTCGCGCTACGACTTCGAGAAGTTGCCGACCGACGCGACGAACCTCGCCGCCAATCTGCGCAAGCTCATCGCTGGGTTCAGCCCGAACATGCGCCAGATGCTCGAGAAATTCGATTTCGAACCACCACTAGCAAGCCGGGCGAGGCGGGGCTGCTCTTCCGGGTGAGCGACCGCTTCGGACGTGTTGACCTCCACCGAGAGAAGGTCGACAACCCGCCGCTGGGCGTGGTCTTCGAGGCGCTGAATGAAAATGCCCGCCAGCACTTCACGCCGCCCGACGTCGTGCAGTTGACCGTGGACCTGACGGAGCTCGCCGACGAGGTCGGCATGACGCAGTGGGGCGTGGTCCGCGCGGGGTGTGCCCTCCGCTTCGGCTCGGGCGGCATGCCTGTGAGCGGCAAGGAGCACATCACACTCGGCCGGCGTAGGAACGGTGGGAGCGTCCGCCCGGCCATCAACCCCGAGGGCGCGATGTAGCTCTTCTGCCAGGAGGGGACCCGGAGGAGGAACGGACCCGGAGGCGTAGGCGTTGCGCACATCCAGCCTCTAGATGAAGGATACCACCGGCCGAGACGCGGATAGCTTTTTTTCCGGAGCGTCCTGTCCCTCGACCTTCGCACAAGCGGCAGACTACCTGATCGCGAATGTGCCCTACGGCAACAACTGGAAGCACAACGGCGGCATAGTGCGCGACGATCCCCCACGCGCGGCTAGGCCACATGTGCCGTCCGCCCGCGTTGACACAACCAAGTCCAACCTGGAGGATCGCCGGGCTGGAATCGTTGCCCACGAACTCCACTCCGATCTCAACGTCTACCGTTACCCCCGCCGCCGCCAGAGGAGAGCGAGGCCGACATCCTAGCGGTGGAGACCGAAGCAAACGGAATGCCGCGGGGGTTTTGGAGAGGACTAATGTCCACACAGCGCTATTCTGTGACCCCGCATCCCATCGAGACCCTGCTCACCTGGGTTAAGTCCGGCGAGATTGCCATCCCCGAAATTCAGCGT
>NZ_DAOUBJ010000064.1:0-24558 GCF_034432735.1 Tepidiforma sp.
CATCCTAACGGCAGCGGGATGCCTCGGCTAGTGGCCGGGCAAGTGCTGGTGCGGTAGCGTGCGCGGGATGGATGACCTGCCCCTCTCCTTCGCGGACATCGTCGGCGCCTGCGACCGCCTCTCGGGGCACGTTCACCGTACGCGTCTCGCCTCGTCCCGGCTTCTCGACGAAAGGGTGGGCGCCCATGTTGTGCTCAAGTGCGAGAACGAGCAGCGTACCGGTTCGTTCAAGATACGGGGGGCACTCAATCGCATGCTTCAGCTGAGCGGACAGGAACGGGCGCGCGGGGTGGTGGCGGCATCGAGCGGTAACCATGCGCAGGGGGTCGCCCTCGCCGCTTCTATCACCGGAACCACGGCTACGGTCTTCATGCCCACCGATGCGCCGCTGTCCAAGATTGCGGCGACTCGCTCGTACGGCGCACGAGTCGAGCTCTACGACCGCCGTACGATCATGCCTGCATCCCTCGTCGAGGCGTTCGCGGCCGCGACAGGCGCGACCGCCATCCCGCCATTCGACGACCGAGCCGTGATGGCGGGCCAGGGAACATTGGCCCTGGAGCTTCTCGCGGATTCGGGGCCCCTCGATGCCGTCGTCGTGCCCCTCGGCGGCGGAGGCCTCCTTTCGGGAATCGCGACGGTGGTCCGGGTACTCTCGCCCCGCAGCTCGATATTCGGGGTCGAGCCGGCAGACGGCGACGACTGGGTTCGAAGCCTCGCAGCTGGACGGCCAGTCCTGATAGACCCGCCAAGAACGATTGCCGACGGCGCCAGGACGAGGCAGCCGGGAGCCCTGACTTTCCGGGTGGTGTCGAGACTCACCGACGGGGTGGTGACGGTCACCGATGACGAGCTTCGGCACGCCGTGCGCTTCCTGGCGCAGACGATGAAGCTCGTGGCCGAACCTACCGGGGCGCTCGCGGTGGCCGCACTCCTCGCCGGTCGTGTGCCGGTCGCTCGCGGGGGCCGAATCGCTGCGGTCGTTTCGGGCGGAAACGTCGATCCGGAGATGCTCGCGGCAATTCTCGCTGATGCACCGTCCGAAGTAGCGGGCTAGCGCAAGACAGTCGCGGTGGTACCCCCGGCAGGAATCGAACCTGCGCCTTCGGCTCCGGAGGCCGACACTCTATCCGCTGAGCTACGGGGGCCTGGTTGAAATCCTACCGCGCGTGGCGGAACCGTGCACGGACTCGCGACGAGTCAGGCGTTGGCAAAGGCGATGAGCGCCGCACCGAGCAACACGACTTGGAGGAGGGCTCCGCTCGCGAACAACCAGAGTCCGGCCGCGCGCTCGACGGCATGGAGGGCTGCGCCAGCCACTACGTTTCCAACGTAAATGGCGGCCGCTAGGTAGGCGATGTTCAGGAGCTCGGAGCGGTCTCCGACCCGGACGATTCCACCGAGGGCAGGGAATGGAAGTTCGACCACTTCCGGTACGCCCGGGTACGAGGTAAAGACGTAGCCACAGGCGAGCGCACAGAGCGCAGCCCCCGCCCCGATCGTCCAGAGTGCGATGCGGTCCCGGAAGAGGGGCAATGCACCGGGGCCCACGCCGATGGACCGCTGGCCACCCTGCTCATCGACGGGAGCGAGCGCGGCTCGAGCCTGGATGGCCTCGGCGAATGCGGCTTGGTCGTCCACCGTCAGGCCGTAAGCCTCGCCATCGGTTACGACGTAGAGCAGTTCCTCTGGGTTCGAGTGCGTCGAGTAGAACAGCGTGTACCCAACGCGTTTGACGTCGGCCGCGCCGACGTGGCATCCCCACCAGTTGAGCCCGTGAACCTCCGGCGGATCCAGCGTCCGACCTGGAACGAGCCGTTGAATCGAGCCGATAGGGACAACCACGCGCCGCCATCCCCAACGGATTTCGAGCGCCTCGGGACCAACCACGTATGCCATCGTGCCAACGGCAATCGCCCAGGTGACGAACACGAGGGCAAGGAAGGTTGCGCCGGCGGCTGCGGCCCAAGCGAGAAACGTCTTGAACTCCGGCTGCGATCCCCATGCGATGTTGGCCGCGATGAGCGCGACTGACATGGCCCAAGCGGCGAAGGCGCCACCGATGATGACGCCCATGGCCCTGGGCGGGCGAAAGACCACCGTCCTCAGTTCGCCACGCGGACGCGCGCCGGCGTGCACCATGCCCGGTACTTCTCGTTCTTCCCTCGGATGCAGTCGTAATACAGCTGGCTGAGCTTTTGGGTGATCGGCCCAGGCCTACCATCACCGATCGTTCGCCGATCGACTTCGACGACCGGAGTCAAATGGGCGGCCGTCCCGGTCATGAAGATCTCATCGGAGATGTACAGCTCGGTCCGGTCGATTTCCCGCTCGATCGTTTCGATGCCGAGTTCGTTTCGTGCCAGCTCCACCACGCTCCGAGCGGTGATGCCCTCGAGGATGTTGTCGGCCGGGGTGGGTGTGATGAGCCGGCCGTTGCGAACAATGAAAATGTTCTCTCCGCTGCCCTCGGAAACGTGACCATTTTCGTTCAGCATGATGGCTTCGTCGAAGCCGTTGGCATTTGCCTCCGTCTTGGCCAGCGCGCTGTTGACGTAGATACCGGTGACTTTGGCCCTTGGGGGAATGCCGGTGTCCTGGACGCGGCGCCAGGTGCTGGTATGGCACCGGGCGACCTCCGGCAGGTAAGCCGGAAACGGGGTGAGGAACATGAGCGTGTCGCTATCGAGGTTGTGCAAGCGCACCCCGAGCTGCTCGCTCGAGAGGTAGACCATCGGCCGGAGGTAGACGTCCTCGGTGAACCCACTGCGCTCGACGAGCTCGACGGCGATTTCGCACAGCCGGTCGACCGAATCGTGCATCTGAAGCATGAGGATCTTGGCGCTTTGCGCCAGTCGCTCGAAATGCTCGCGCATGCGGAACAGATAGACCGTCTGGTCTTCCGCGTTCCAGTTCCCCCGAATACCTTCGAAGACCGCAGTGCCGTAGTTGAAGGCGTGGGTCATCACCCCGATTTTCGCCTCGCTGAGCGGCACGATTTTTCCCTGGAAGTATGCATACGGTGTTGGCATGGGTCTCCTCGTCCCGGGTATCGGGAAGGTTTCCGAAAGTATACGCCCGGTCGCGGTTTGCGGCGGCCTAGTCGAGCCCCCGGCTGAAGAACGTGGGCTCCCGACACTCGGGGATACTTGGCTCGAGCGAAGCGAGGCGACGGCGTGCCGCATCGGGTGGCAGGGGCGGCGACGTCGTGACCACGGACGTTGGGTCGTCGAGCGCAGCTTCGAGATAGGCCACGAATTTCCGGTTGTAATCAGCGAGGTCCGGCGGAGGGTCGATTGCCCTCATGGTGGCGGCGAAGTCCTCGAGGACGCGCGCAATTTCGGCTGGACTCGTAGCCGCGACGAGTGCATCGGACACTTGGTCGATGCCGGCGCAGACCGCTCGAAGGTAGTCCTCATCGTTTCCGGTGCCCGTGGCTTTGGGCGAACTGTCGCCGCCTCCGCAGGCAGCGAGGAGCGTCGCGACGACAATTGCGGTGAGCAAAGCGGTAAGGGAAAGGGAACGCACGTGCCGATGGTACACCGCTCCGCGATTTCGCGGTTCCAGTCGGTTCGACTGGCTCAGACGAGGACGCGTTTGGGAGCGCCTCGCGGCTCTCGTCGCCAGTTGACGAGGATCAGGCGCGACTCGCCTTCGACTTCGATGTCTTCCAATCGACAGCGGTTGCGCCGGGCAACCAGCCGAGCGGCGCGTGCGGCCCAATCTTCTGCCTTCTGCGGAAGAGGAGGCAATTCGGCACCGGCGGTCCTCATGATTTCCGCATGCCCAATCCCGAGGCGGAGCAACCAGCCGAAAACCAGCTCCGCGAGCCCGAGATGGAAGTCGCGGTCAGCGAACGTGGCGAGGTAGCGTTCACCGTTGGATTCCGATGCCGTGAGAAGGGCGGTGGTGCCGAGGTGCGGAAGGGCGAACAGCGAGGCCTCGCGATAGACGCTGCCGAGTGTCGGATTCCGCGCCAGCGACTCCGCCGAGCGGAACGGGTGGGTTCGGAATTCGGCAGCGCGCAAGGAGGGCGCCTCGCCGATACCGCCCGCCTCGAGCCAGCTCGTCCATTCTGCCGCCCGGTCCGAGAGGTGAGCGGCCGCGGCAGCCTCGAAATCGGCTGCGGCCCGTACGAGCACGGCTGCCGATGAGTAGTCGCCCCATTCGGTGGCATGGAGAGCCTGCAAGCGGGCCAGCCAGCCGCGAGACCACGGGCCGAACACGGCCGCAACCACGCGGTTGCGGAATTTGGATCCCGCGGCGACCTGCGCGTGCTGCCCCTCGAGCTCGAGTCCTTCAACAAGGAGGTCGAGTTCTTCTCGAAGGATGAAGCTGGTTTGCCGGTGGGTATCGGCGCTTCCGGCCAGTTCCGTAGGCGGTCGTGCGGCACGGGTCGCCTCGGGGTAGACGCGGGGAGGGGAGATGCGGTGGCTGCTCATGACGCCGGGTTCATCGCCTGTTGGTAACGCGCAACGACAGGGTCTTCGAGCCAATCTCGCAGGCTATCCGCCCGTTCGGGTAGGGCCCGGAGCATGTCTGCGGCGTGAATCGGGTCATGCTTGCACCATCCTCGGAGGTAGACCATGAGCGGGATGGTCGCCGGCGGCCGCTTGGCGTCACCCGCGAACCGAATCGTTTCGGAAAGGTCGCGTTCGGTGAGTGCGAGCAGCTCGCGCTCGAGGGATGCGCGTTGGGTGCGCGCCTCTGACAGCAGTTCCTCCACGGTCTTTCCTCGTCGTTCCTGCACCTGCTTCTCGTTCCAATCGTCGACATCGAATCGGTTTCCGTCGGGCGTGCGGAGGCCCGCCTCGTCGCCCGCTCTGACGGCACGGAACATCTCGGCCACAGGCACGTCGATCGTCGCGAGGTGGGCGATGAAATCGCGGACCAGCCAGGTCGATTGGGGAACCGGACGTTCGAGTTCGTCTTCGGTGAGCGAGCGGCAAAATGCATCGAACCGGCGCCGGTGTGCGCGCAGCTCGGCGACGATCGCGTCAAGGTCGGACATCGGGCAATACCCCAGCCGGGATTCGATCCGAACGTTACGCCGCGCCATCGCCGACGTCGACGGGGGTGAGTGGCGGCGGAGCGGGTGCACGTTGCCACCGTCGAACCACGGCATCTGGAGCGCTCTCCGGCAGCGCCATGAGCAATCTCTCGCGGGAGGCGGTGAACACGCTCGCTGCCTCCCAGAGCGCCGCTGCAGCTTCGGCATGGAGCGCGTCGCCGGGGGCGGCGAGTGCAGCGGCGTAAAGCCGGCGCAACGCCACTCGGAGGGCCTCGACACCACCTTCGCCTGCTTCGCGGTCTTCTTGGCGGCCAGGTTGGGGTCCGGAGGACGGTTGGAACGCTCCCTCGATCCAAGCGGCGAGCGCCTGGAGTGACGCCGCGAGCCCGGCGATTTCCGTCCCGACCGTGCGACCTGTTTCGTCGACCTGGCGCTCCGAGGCATCCGCGGGCGCGAGGTTCAGCATGTGGATTACCACCGCACCCTCGTACAACAGGCGGTCCAACGCCGTCCGAAGTGCGATGTGCATTTCAGTGACGGGAACGCCGACGGTCGGTCCGAGGCCGCGGGCGAGACTGGGCAGGGGATTCCCGGACAGGGGCGGGGCCGAGCTGGCGAATCGCACCCCACCCGGCGTACTCTGCTCGGTTTCCGAGTTCGGCCTCGATCTCGAGGAGACGGTTGTACTTGGCCGTCCGTTCGCTTCGTGCTGGTGCACCAGTCTTGATCTGGCCCGAGCCAGTCGCGACGGCGAGGTCAGCGATGAACGCGTCTTCGGTATCGCCCGAGCGATGGCTGATCACGGTTGTCCAACCAGCCCGATGAGCGGCCTGGACGGCTTCGAGGGTTTCGGTGAGGGTCCCAATTTGGTTCAGCTTGACGAGCACGCTGTTCGCGGCTCCTTCCGCGATACCGCGCCTGATGCGCGCGGGATTCGTGACCAACAGGTCGTCGCCGACAAGCTGGCAGCGCTGGCCAAGACGGGCGGTGAGGGCCTTCCAACCCTCCCAATCATCTTCGGCGAGGCCATCTTCGATCGAGCGAATGGGATATTTCTCGACCCAAGCTGCCCAATGATCGATGAGCTCACTGGAGGTGAGCACGCGCCCTTCCTTGGCGAGGGTGTAACGACCATCGGCGAACAGCTCGGTCGAAGCTGGGTCGAGAGCGAGGACGACATCCTCACCGGGCCGATACCCAGCGCGCTCGATTGCCTGCATGACGACCTCGACAGCGGCCTCGTTCCCTGCAAGCGATGGGGCGAACCCGCCTTCGTCGCCTACCGACACGATGTGGCCGGCGTCATGCAACACTGCTTTGAGCGCGTGGTAGACCTCGACGCCCATCCGGAGGCCCTCGCTGAATGTCGCGGCCCCGACAGGCATCACCATGAATTCCTGAAAGTCCGTGCTGTCGGGTGCGTGTTTGCCGCCGTTGAGGATGTTGAACATCGGGACCGGAAGGATGCGGGCCATCGGCCCGCCGAGATACCGGTACAACGGCACACCCCATGCGTCAGCGGCGGCACGGGCAACGGCGAGCGAAACGCCGAGGATGGCGTTGGCGCCGAGGCGACCTTTGTTGGGGGTGCCGTCGAGCTCGCAAAGGATACGGTCGACGAGCATTTGGTCGCTGGCGTCGACACCGGAAAGCGCCTCGGCGATCGGTTCGTTGACGTTCCGGACTGCTTTCAGGACACCTTTTCCGCCGTAGCGGGTGCCGCCATCGCGAAGTTCAACGGCTTCGTGTGCTCCCGTCGATGCCCCGGACGGCACCATCGCAGACCCGGTGGCGCCATCCTCGAGCACGACCGCGACCCGAAGAGTCGGGTTCCCGCGCGAATCCAGAACCTCCATCGCCTGAACGTGTTCGATCAGCATGGCAGCTCCTCAGCTCCGTACCTCGGGCGCGTCACTCAGGGGAACGAGTGCGTCCGGGCCAGGAAGATAGTCGATGTAGAGAATCCCGTTGATGTGGTCGATTTCGTGCTCGAGCGCCTCGGCCATCAGGTCGTTTTCTGCCTTGATTCGAACGATCTTGCCGCTGTAAGGGTCCGTCCCCTGAGCGACGACCCGCACCGACCTAGAAATCTGCCCACGAAAGCCGGGGACCGAAAGGCAGCCCTCGTCGCAGACCCGCTGCCCCGACCGTCTCACGATTTCCGGGTTCACGAGGGCGATCGGCTGATACTTCTCGTCGTGGACATCGATGACGATGACCCGGAGCGGGATGCCGATTTGCGGTGCGGCAAGCCCGACGCCCGGCGCGTCGTACATGGTCTCCCACATATCCTCGATGAGTTTGTGGATCGAGCGGTCGATGGTCCGGACCCGGCGCGCGGGCTCCCGGAGGACCGGGTCGCCGGCGCGGCGAATGGGGATGATTGCCACCTAGTCAGGCTCCGCGGCGTGGTTGGCGAGGTACCGGCCGCCAGTGTACCCCGATAGCCGACTACAGGCGCCCCGATAGCCGGCTTTGGTAGACTGCCAGTGCCCGGTGGTCGCCGGGCTTTCGTGCGCGAAGAACCATTCGGAGAAGCGACGTGGCGGAAGGCCCCTCCCTCGATTTCATCTTCCATCCAAAGTCCATCGCCATTGCCGGCGTTTCAGCAAAGGAGGGAGCGGGCTTTGGAGGAGGCGGGTTCGTCGCCTCGCTGCAGGAGACCGGCTTCCGCGGTCCGATCTACCTGATTCATCCGACGGCGCCTGCGATCCGGGGCCTCAAGTGCTACCGGAGCCTTCGCGATATTCCGGACGATGTGGATTATGTCATTTCTTCGGTGCCCGCACGCCACGTGCCGGAGCTGCTCGAGGACTGTATCGCCAAGAACGTTCGCGTGCTGCACCTCTTCACTGCTGGCTTCACAGAGACGGGCGACGTGGAGCGAGCCAAGATGGAGCAAGCGATCGTTGCCCGCGCTCGGGAATCCGGGATTCGGATCATCGGGCCGAACTGCATGGGTCTGTACGTGCCTGCATCACGGCTCGCGATGATGCCGGGTCAGCCTCCCGAGCCAGGTCCGGTCGGTATGGTTTCCCAGTCGGGCATGAATGCCGGGGAATTCGTGCGCTACGCCATCCCGCGGGGCGTTCGGTGCTCGAAGGTCATCAGTTTTGGCAACGGCGCCGACCTGAAGGCTGCCGACTTTTTCGAGTACCTTGCCGAGGATCCAGAGACCGAGATCATCGTCTCCTATCTCGAAGGCATTCAGGACGGACCGCGCCTCGCCCGCGTGATTCGCGAAACGGCAGCGAAGAAGCCGCTCGTTATTCTGAAAGGCGGCCGTACGGATGCAGGGTCGAGGGCGGCCACCTCCCATACGGCATCGCTGGCTGGGTCGCTTCTGGTGTTCGATGCTCTGTGCAAGCAAGCCGGCGCCGTTCGGGTGGAGAGCCTCGAGGAACTTACCGACCTCGCCGTGACGTTCCAATTCGTCCGGCGGCTCGCTGGACCGAACGTCGTGGTGATTGGGGGTGGTGGCGGTGCAAGCGTTCTGGCCGCCGACGACCTCGCGGCGGCCGGGCTTGTCCTCCCGCCATTGCTACCTGAGACGCAGGCCGCCCTCGCCAAGGTGACTCACGAGGCTGGCACCAGCATTCGGAACCCTATCGACACCACTTCGGTGTGGGAAGAGGAGGGATTCGAAGCCAGCTTCCGGCCGGTGGCCGAGGCGCCGAACGTTCATGCGATTCTCTACCACACGAGCTTCGGGGCTGGTCCCATGGCGAGGCTCGGGGACCCTCGTGGTCGGATGGCGAAGCAGGCGGAGACCCTCGGACGTATCCAGCAAGCGACGGGCAAGCCCATTGTGGTTGCCATTCGGCCGGCAACCAACGTCGAGGGCTTCGCGCAATCGCTCGATTTCCAAGAGCTCTGCTGGCGGGCCGGGCTGGCGACGTACCCCTCGGTCGCGCGCGCCGGACTCGCCCTCGGCCATCTGCTCCGCTGGCAACGCCAGCGGGGGGCCCTTTCCGTCGGTCACTAAAGTAGATAAACTTAGTCAATAACATGGCGACACCGTCGTGGCTCGCGAACTTCCGAGCATGTGCATGGGGCACCGTGTCGCTGAGTGCCGCGGAGTTCGCGGCGGTCTCCGCGTATGCACGGGAGACCCACCCGGCAGATGCCATCGTCGAGAGTTGTCAGCGGTTGGAGGTCTACGGATTCGGCGACTGCGAATGTTGGGCACCGGCTCGATTGGACGGTTGGGCGGCGTTGGAGCGATTGGCCGCCGTCGCGGCGGGGCTCGATGCCGTCGTGCTCGGCGAACGCCAGATCATGGGACAGGTAAGGATGGCATTCCGCGGGACGCGGGGCAGCTTGCGGGCGGCGGCCGACGTCGCCCTCGCTGCAGCGCGTGAAGCCCGACGGACCTTCCCCGTGCGAAGCCACGCCGGCCATCTTCTCGACAGAGCCCTGAGCGAAGTGGGGATCCTCCCGGTGGGCAAGCTTCTTGTCCTTGGGACGGGTGCGATGGGTCGGCTGATCGCCCAGCGGGGGCAAGAGCTAGGGTTCGACGTGACGGCCTGCGGTCGGCGCGACCCTGGGCTCGATCTGCCGTTCGTGCCAATCGCACAAGTTGCGTCGCTTCCAGCGGTCGACGTGGTCGTGGGCTGCCTTGGGTCTGCCGCCGGGCTGATCGATCCCGCCGTCTTGCCGCGTGCTCGACTGATCATCGACCTGGGCACGCCGCGCAACTTCGCGGAATCAACCGATGTACCGATCGTTCGCCTCGAAGACCTCATCGGGGCCGAGCAGCGGCGTCCACACGCGACGGCGCTCCGGGCGCGGCTCCGGGCCGAGCTTGGATCGATCCTCTCGCGGCGGCTGGCCCGCCACGCAGAAGACGCTGCGCACCCTATCGGGAGATTCCGTAAGGCAGCCGAGGAGCTTCGCCGGCACGCGCTCCTCCGCGCCTTGGATTCCGCGCCTGATGCAGACCGTGAGGCCGTCGACCGGGCGCTTCGGTCCGCCACGAATCGTCTGCTCCACGACCTCACCTTCTCGCTTCGCACCCGCAACGACCTCGAACTGGCAGAGAAGCTTGCGAACGCCCTCGAAGCCGTCACCGCCTCCTGTCAGGGTTCGACCAACGAGTTGGCGCTCGCGGGCTCGCCCTCGCCTGGCTGGCAGCGAGGGCACCACGTCGTGTAACGGATGTCGACGCCCTGGCGGGCAGACACGAGCCGCGTGCCGCACCGTCGGCACGGTTGGCCAGACCGGAGGTAGACGTACATTTCAGGTCGCCGGGCAATTCCGCGACCGTCAGGCTTCCCAACGCTCGCGCGGAGCAGGTCGCGCGCCGTCGCGACGATCCGAAGGAGCTCATCGTCGTCGAGGTGGCGAACCCGCCTCCAGGGGTTGATGCCACAGCGGAACAGCGTTTCGTGTTTCCAGATGTTGCCCACTCCTGCCATCACCTGCTGGTCCATGATGGCGTCGCCGATGGTGAGGTCTGCGCGGAGTGGATCACGGAAACGTCGGAGCGCCTCGAGAGGGTCGAAGTTGTCGTCGAGCAGGTCCGGCCCGAGCCCAGCAAGCGGGGGGTAAGAGGGTAGCGCTCGCGACTCCAGAAGTTCGATTACCGGCGCGCTGAAGTTCACGACGACGAAGTCCTCGACCTCGAGCACGAGGCGAGCCTCGCGCTCCGCCCTACGCCACGCTTGTCCAGGACGGTAGACGTGCCACGTGCCATACATCCGCAGGTGGCCACGGAGGACCAAGCCATTGGCGAATTCGATGAGAAGGTTCTTTCCCACCGACCGGGCGCCGACGCAAACGACGCCGATGAGTCGTTCGACCTGGGGCACCGGGCCCGGGCCTTGCGCTCTGGCACGGACAATCGTTTTGCCCGCGAGAGCGCCATCGACGCGACGTGCGAAACGGAAGAGAGCGTCGCCCTCAGGCACGCCCCGTCTCCCCACCGGGATTTGGGCGATACACGAGACCGCGGTAACCCCGCCTGAAACCACGCGAGAGCAACTCCGGGGCGAGTGGCGCATCAGCTGCAGGCTCCCCATCTATTCGCTCGATCACCAGCCCACGCGGCTCGAGGGCAGGTGCTGCATGGATCAAGCAAGCGAGCGCCTCTGCCAGTCGTTCGCCGTCGCTGTGGCCAGGCGGCAATACGATGAGCGAGCGCCCGCGACGCTCTAGAGCGATGACCGGCTGACCGTCGGCGAGGATGACGAAGTTCCCAGCGGCGCGGGCCGGGCATCGCTTGCCTTCGGGGGCATCACCATCTGGCCAAGGCAACACCTCTCCGTACGGCTGGGCTGGGTCGGTGGCCGCGAGGAGGACCGTGCGGGCTGGCACCGACCTGTCCCGGGCTGCGCGCAGGCGCTCGACTGCTCCCGGAAGGGCAAACTGTGCCCCGCCGAGACCTTCCACAAAGTAACCCCTCAACGCTCGGCCACGTTCCTCCATCTCGAGGAAGACATGGTAGAGCCCCGCGAATCCACCGCGGATAGGCTCGGCGTTGGCCGCCTCACGGGTCACGATGCCGCGGCGCTCGAGCAGCGCGGATGCTCGAGCGTGCATCGACCGGGTATGGTCGGCACCGCCGGCGAGCAGCGACCACCGGCCGGTCGACTCGGGAGGAAGTCGGTGCAACCTTCCGCCGGCTGCAGGTCGGCCGCCGCTTTTTTTGCCAAGCCAGGCCCGCACGGGCGCGAACGTGTCATTTGTCACTCGCCCAGACCAGACCAAATTCCAGAGAGCCTCGAGGACATCACCGATTGGCCTGCCGCTGGCAGCGACAAGTTCGGTAAAGAACTGAGCGCCGCGGCGTTCGAGCAATTCGAGAAGCTCCCCCTCGAGCTCATTCGACGGCTCCTCCGGGTCCGGGAGGTAGGCGGCCAGCCGCTCCCGCGCGACGAGCATCAGCCTCCCGTCGTCGTCACGGATGCGCCCAGCTCCGATCCACGCGATTTCCCCAGTCGCACAGAGCTCATCGAGCATGGCGGGCGTGTAGTTCTCGACCCGGGCAGGGAGCACGAATCGCTCGAGGACGGAGGCTGGCAATGGGTATCCCTCGAGCTGGACGATGGCCTCCCGGAGGGCGTCCAGCCCGCGGCGCCTCGCGGCAATGCCGTGCCACTCGAGAAGAAACCGCGCGTACGCTGTCGGCTCGACGGGTTCTGCCTGACTCCTCAGACGGGCGAGCACACGGCGTTTGATCAGCCGCAATACTTCGGTGTGGCACCACTCGACCCCGGATACGCTTGGGCGAAATTCTCCCCGTACGAGGAGTCCGTCCCGCTCCAACGTCCGTAGCACCTCATCGACGACACCCGTGGGGAGGTGCCAGCGCGAGGCGACGGCTTCTGCGGTGAATGGGCCATGCGTTCGAGCGTACCGAGCGACCAGCCCCGAGACAGCGCCCTCGGCGGGCAGTGCAGCAGCACCAGGCACACCCTGCGGGATCATCACGCCGAGGGCATCCCGGTACCGGGCAGCATCTTCTGTCGGGATCCAACGTTCCTCGCCGGCTATCCGCACGGGGCACGCCCTCCCGGATCCCACAAGGGCGCGCAGGAGGTCGGTGGCACGAGCCGGCTCGGCAAGGCGCGGGGCGACCTCGTCGAGCGAGAGGTCGCCGAGCCGTCGGAGGAGGTCGTGGACGGCGTCCGCGTTGCTCGGCTTGCGGTGCGCCGTGAGGCCCTGGAGCTCGAGCTCGACAGCGTCGACGACCGCGGGGTCGAGCAAATCGCGGAGATCGGCCTCTCCGAGAAGGTCGCGGAGCTGTGCCCGGTCGATTGTCAGCGCCTGGGCACGGCGCTCGGCCAGTGGCATATCGCCTTCGTACATGAAGGCTGCGATGTACTCGAACGCCAACGAGCGGGCGAAGGGGGAGGCGTCGCGCACCGTAGCATGGCGAACTTCGACCTCTCGTCGTTCGACCCGCTGGAGAAGGCGGGTCAGTGCGGGGAGATCGAAGATGTCCTGCAGGCACTCCCGGTAGGTTTCGAGGATGATCGGGAAGGAACCGTATCGGCTGGCCACGGCGAGCAGATTGGCGGCTCGTTGGCGCTGGAGCCACAGCGGTGTGCGCGAGCCGGGCCGTCTTCTCGGCAGGAGGAGGGCGCGGGCCGCGTTCTCGCGGAATCGCCCGGCAAAGAGGGCTGTGCCGCCGAGGCGCTCGACCACCAGATCCTCGACTTCGTCGGCTGGCGGGAAGAGCACTTCGAGCGGCGGAGGTGATTCCGCACCCCCGAATCGGATAGCGATGCCATCGTCACCCCAAATGACCTGTGCCTCGCCGTAGCCGCCCGTCTCGAGTCGGGCTTCGATCGCCATGGCCCAGGGGGCATGGACGCGCCCTCCATACGGCGAGAGGACGACGTAACGCCAGTCGCCGAGCTCATCCATGTACTGCTCGACGACGATTCGCCGGTCGGTCGGGACGAGACCAGTAGTTTCACGTTCGTCAGCTATGTAGGCGGCGAGGTTGCGCGCCGCCCGGTCATCGAGGTCCGTCGATCGCTGCAGCCAAGCTGCTGCTTCGGCTTCATCTTCGAATCGTTCGAGCTCCCGAACGAGGGCTCCGATCGACTCGCCCAACTCGGAGGAACGACCGACTCCGTCGCCGCGCCAGAAGGGCATTTTCCCCGGTTGGCCGGGAGCCGGCGAGACGATGACGCGGTCGCGAGTGATTCGCTCGATACGCCAGGTGGTCGCGCCGAGGATGAAAGTTTCGCCCGGACGACTTTCGTAGACCATCTCCTCGTCGAGTTCCCCGACTCGGGGGCCCCCTTCGCCGAGATACACCCCATAGAGTCCTCGGTCGGGGATGGTGCCGGCGTTCACGATAGCGAGTGTTCGGGCGTCGCGTCGGGTCGAGACACGGCCGGTTTCGCGGTCCCATGTGATGCGCGGACGCAGCTCTGCGAACTCATCCGATGGGTACTGCCCCGCGAGCATCCCGAGTACGCCTTCGAGCTGCTGCTGGGTGAGCGAGATGAATGGGTAACTCCGGCGCGCGAGCCCGTGGAGTTCCTCCACGGTGAGATCCTCGACGGCGCAGGCAGCCACGATTTGCTGGGCGAGAACGTCGAGGGGATTACGCGGGACCCGGGTCGCTTCGATGTCGCCATCGCGCATGTGGCGCGCGACGACGGTGCACTCGAGGAGGTCGCCGCGATGTTTGGGAAAAATCCGGCCGCGGCTCAGACCATCGACATGATGGCCGGCCCGGCCTACACGCTGGAGCCCGGCTGCCACGCTCTTCGGCGACTCGACCTGGATAACGAGGTCGACCGCACCCATGTCGATGCCGAGCTCCATCGAACTCGTGCAGACGATGCCCGGGAGGCGGCCCTCCTTCAGTGCCTCTTCGATGAGCTGTCGCTGCTCGCGGGAGACGGAGCCGTGGTGGGCTCGGAGGAGCTCTTCACCGGCCAGCTCGTTGACGCGGGAGGCTACACGCTCGGCTAGCCGACGGTTGTTGACGAAGACGAGGGTCGAGCGGTGACCGCGGACGAGCTGCAAGATTTCGTTATAGAAGGCTGGCCAAACCGAGTTTCTCTGTTCGGGCGAGAGCTCGCTTTCGGGAACGGGTCCGGCGTAATCGGTCGGTCGAGTCATGTCCTCGAACGGGACGACGACCTGGAGGTCGATGGGGCGCCTCGCTCCAGCATCGACGATGCGGACGGGCCGGTCGCCACCCAGGTACCGCGCGACTTCGTCGAGCGGACGTTGCGTCGCTGAGAGTCCGATGCGCTGGAACTCTTTGCCAGTGAGCCGCTCGAGTCGTTCGAGTGTCAACGCAAGATGTGCGCCTCGCTTCGAACCGGCCATCGTATGGATTTCGTCGACGATGACCGTCTCGACGGTCCTCAGGATGTCCCTGGCCCCGGAGGTGAGGAGGAGGTAGAGCGATTCCGGGGTCGTGATGAGGATGTCGGGCGGGCGGCGGCGCAGCTCCTCGCGGTCTCGTGCCGGCGTGTCTCCGGTCCGAACACCGACTGTGATATCGGGCTCGGGCTGCCCCGCGCGCAGGGCGGCCAAGCGAAGCCCCGCCAGGGGTGCGCGCAGGTTACGTTCGACGTCATAGGAGAGCGCCTTCAGTGGCGAAACGTACACAACGCTGACACCCGAACGCAGAGGGGTACCTCGCCTGTCCGTGGGGAGGGGTGAACGCTGAACGAGTCTGTCCAAACAAGCGAGGAAGGCGGCGAGCGTCTTGCCGGAACCTGTCGGGGCCAGGAGAAGGGTGTGTTCGCCGGTCGCGATGGCCTCCCAGCCGAGTTCCTGTGCTGGCGTCGGTGCGGCAAACGCGGCACGGAACCACTCCCGAACGGGTGGGCTGAAGTGTCTCAGCGCATCGGCAGGTGCAGCCTGGGTCACGCTGAACATTCTGCCAGAGTCGAAGGTTGCCGAACAAAAGTTCTTCTACCGCCCAGGGTCGGTACTGGCTGCTGCGCGTCGGACGGTTCGTGCAGTGGGGGCTGTGGCGTCCTGCCGAGCTGCCTCGGTGACGAACCCGAGGCGATGCCGCCGGACATCGTGCTCCGGGTGGATTTCGACCCGAAATATGGTTTGGTAAGGAATGAACACCTGCGTCGGGTGGTCGTGATCCGGACTCGAGGTGTGAAGGGCGACCCACTGGTCCGCGACGCCGCTGATGCCGTTCACGTAGTGCGTCACGCCGTCGATAGTCGTGAGCTCCACGACCGGCACCTCGCAATTCACCTGGGCACAGAAGCCTTGGATGGCCTTGGGAAGAACGGATTCGAAAAAGTTCCGGTCGAAGGGAGCGCCGTTCGACACGACCGGGGCAGGCGGGATCGCGGCGACGCCGGGTGGCAGATAGATGACGCGCGACGGTTGGGTCACCGGGGCAGCGTAGTCCTACCACCTCCAGCCAGCAACTGGGCTTCGTCCCGCCCGACGATGCGGACGCGACGCCGAGGCGCCTCGCGGGCACAGGTCGGGCAGTGGTAGACAACGCTGATGCCGTGGCCACACGCATCATCGACGAGTGCCAAGTCGGCTTCGGCATAACGCTGGCCCCAATCGGCGAGGGCACCCACGACCACCCCGAGCGCGTGACCTTTGGGCGTGAGACGGTATTCGTGCCGGCGCGGGCGGTCCTGGTATTGGCGCCTTTCGATGACCCCTGCCGCTTCGAGTGTGCGGAGCCGGGTGGATAGCACGGCTGGCGGTATTCCCTCGACCGACTCGCGCAGCTCGTTGAACCGACGTCGACCTCGCAACAAGTCCCGAACGATGAGCAACGTCCAGCGGTCGCCGACGAGTTTCAGCGTGGCAGCAACAGGGCAACGGACTGGCGTCTTCACGGTGGCCCCCCGGTGTTCGTTGCGTTATGCTACGCGCGCGCAGGGGAAAGTTCAATGAATGAACTTGCTTCGAATCGGCGTGCCAGGAGCCAAAGATGCTGGCAACCACCGCCCGAACCATTCAGCGATCGCTAGGCGGCACCCTTCCAACCGAGGACGAAGCCCTCGCTCTTGCCGAGGAGACCGACCTCGCAGCTCTTCTCGCCGCCGCCTCGGAACTCCGCGACCGCGGCCACCGAAACGTTATCTCGTACTCGCGCAAGGTCTTCATTCCGCTGACGCAACTCTGCCGGGACGTGTGCCACTATTGCACGTTTGCGAGGCCGCCCAAGCCCGGCGAGCGCGCCTACCTGACACCCGAGCAGGTGCTCGAAATTGCGCGGGCAGGTGCCGCGGCGGGCTGTCATGAAGCCCTCTTTACGCTGGGAGACAAACCCGAGCTTCGTTACCGTGTGGCGAAACGCGAGTTGGACGAACTCGGGTACCCCACGACCATTGCCTACCTCGCAGCGATGGCAGAGCTGGTCCATCGTGAGACCGGGCTGTTGCCCCACACGAACCCCGGTGTCATGTCCCCGGACGAGATCGCGGCGCTCCGACGGGTCTCGGTATCGCAGGGCATCATGCTGGAGAGCGTTGCGGAGCGGTTGTTCACGGAGAAAGGCGCGGTGCACTACGGTTCTCCGGACAAGCGCCCGTCGGTGAGGCTTGCGACCATAGCGGAAGCCGGGCGGCAACGCGTGCCCTTTACCTCGGGGATTCTGATTGGTATCGGTGAGACCCGGCAGGAGCGGGTCGAATCGCTCCTCGCGCTGCGCAGGCTCCACCTCGAGTACGACCACATCCAGGAGATCATCGTCCAGAACTTCCGCGCCAAACCTGGGACGAAGATGGCGGATGCCCCGGAGCCGGATCTCGACGACCTTCTATGGACCCTTGCGGTGGCGCGGCTGGTCTTCGGACCGGAGATGAACATTCAAGCACCCCCGAACCTCAGCTACGACGACTACCCGAAACTGGTGGCGGCAGGGTTGAACGATTGGGGTGGCGTCTCCCCCGTCACACCCGACCATGTGAATCCCGAAGCGCCTTGGCCACACCTGGAGCAGCTGCGAGAGCGAACCGCAGAGTGCGGCAAGGTCCTGGTCGAGCGTCTCCCAGTCTATCCTCGTTACGCGCTCGATTCCGAGCGCTGGCAGGACCCGGCGATGCGTACGGCGGTAATCCGTGCCATCGATGCGGAGGGATTCGCTCGCGTCGACTCTTGGTCACCGGGCGATGCCACGGTCCCGCCGCCTGCGCCCGATGTTCCGCGTCGGCTCCATCCCGCCAGGCCGGTCGACACATCGACGCGCGACGTCCGCGACATCCTTGCCGCGAACGAAGCGGGGCATGAGCTAACCGAAGCGCAAATTGTCCGCCTCTTCCAGGCTCGCGGCGACGATTACCACCTGGTCTGCGAGGCAGCCGACCGCGTTCGCCGCGCCGTGAACGGCGATGTGGTGAGCTATGTCGTCAACCGGAACATCAACTACACCAACATTTGTTATTTTCGGTGCCAGTTCTGTGCGTTCGCGAAAGGAAAGCTCAGCGAAAGCTTGCGCGGCATTCCCTACGACCTCGACCTCGACGAGATCGTGCGCCGGGCACGCGAGGCGTGGGACCGCGGAGCAACGGAAGTCTGCATGCAAGGTGGCATTCACCCCGACTACACCGGGGCCACGTATTTGGCCATCTTGCGGGCCGTGAAGGCGGCAGTGCCAGGTCTGCACATCCACGCCTTTTCGCCGCTGGAAGTTGCCCAGGGTGCTCGAACGCTCGGCGTTTCGGTCCGGGAATTTCTCCTACGGCTGCGCGAAGCGGGGCTGGGAACGCTCCCCGGGACGGCTGCAGAGGTTCTCGATGACGAAGTCCGCGTCATCCTTTGCCCGGACAAGCTTTCGACGACCGAATGGCTCCGCGTCGTCGAGGAGGCCCATCGGGTAGGATTCCGAACGACATCGACCATTATGTATGGCCACATCGACCATCCGCGGAACTGGGCCCGCCACCTCGTGGCGCTCCGCGACCTTCAGAAGCGGACAGGTGGGATAACGGAATTCGTTCCCCTGCCCTTCGTGCACATGGAGGCCCCGATCTACCTGAAGGGCCGTGCGCGTCCGGGCCCGACCTTCCGCGAGGCGGTGCTCATGCACGCCGTTGGACGTCTGGCGCTCCACCCGTACATCACGAACATTCAGGTGTCCTGGGTGAAGATGGGGGTCGAGGGGGTCCGCGCCTGCCTCGATGCGGGGGTGAACGACATGGGAGGCACGCTCATGAACGAAAGCATATCTCGCGCCGCCGGAGCCGGATTCGGACAAGAGCTTCCGCCGGAGGAGATGGAGCGTGTGATTCGTTCGATGGGCAGGACACCGCGCCAACGGACCACCACGTATGGCCCGGCACCTGAGGACCGCGTCATCGCGTCGTTCGGGGCTCCACCGCTCCAGCCGATCGTGCTGACCCCGGTGCGGAAGTACGAAAGAGCTACAACGTCAGGGGAAGTGGCAGGCTAAGCCGTTTCCTCACGCCGCGCGCCCGCGAGTTCGGCCATGAGGCGTAAGGCCTCGGGCTGCCGCGACTGGACGAGGAGCGTCGTGACCCCAGCGTCCTCCCAATCGCGGAACCGAGCGCGAATGCGCTCCGGCGGGCCGACCAGTGACATTTCGTCGGCGAGTTCATCCGGCACGGCGGCCTCGGCCTCTCGTTTCCGTCCGGCGAGGTACAGCTCTTGGATGCGTTGCGCCGCGTCGCCATAGCCGTACTTGATGGCCATCTCGTTATGGAAATTCTTCTCACGCGCGCCCATCCCGCCGATGTAGAGCGCCAGAAACGGCTTCTGTTGAGCGAGGAGGGCGCCGACGTCGTGGCCGACGGCGACGGTACACCCGGCAGCGATGTCGAAGTCGCGCCAAGACTTTCCACCGCCCGCGCGCCGAAACCCTTCCTCGAGATGGGGGCGGAAGAGTGGCATGCGCCGGGGTGAGAACCAGATGGGGAGCCACCCATCAGCGATCTCGGCGGTGGTCCGGATGTTCACCGGGCCCATCGTGGCTAAGTACACCGGGAGCTGGCGCCCATGGAGAATGCTCTTCAAAGGCTTTCCTAAGCCGGTGGCCCGCGGCCCGTCGTACGGCAAACGGTATTCTTCGCCGGCGTACGTCACCGGCTCGTCTCGCGCCCAGATTTTGCGCAGGATTTGGACGTACTCTCGCATCCGCACGGCGGGACGCCCGTATGGCACACCATGCCAGCCCTCCACCACCTGTGGTCCACTGAGGCCAAGACCGACCATGACACGCCCGCCAGAGATCGCATCGAGTGTCGACATGGTCATCGCCGTCATGGCCGGAGTTCGCGCCGGGATTTGCATGATGGCGGTGCCGAGTCGAATCTTGCTCGTGACGGCAGCAAGGTACGCGAGCGGGGTGACGGCGTCGGAACCATAGGCCTCCGCGGTCCAAACGGAGTCGTAACCCAGCGACTCGGCGTACCTGATGAGCTCCACCGGCAGCTCGATTTTCGAGCCGGAATATCCGACATTCAGTCCCAGTCGCATCCGACCCTCCTCCTCAAGCGATGAAGCGGTAGCCCTTGCCGCGAACTGTCTGGATCGCGTCGTTGGAACCGAGCACTTCACGGAGCTTCCGGCGGAGGTTGCTCATGTGTGCACGAACGAGCGTGCTTGCACCGGTGGCGTTTCGGTACTGCCAGACGTCGACCAGCAGGTCGCGGGGGTGGAGCGTCTCGCCTTCGTGTTCCATGAGGTAGGCGAGGAGCGTCGCTTCGATGTTCGTCAGGTGCACCTGCCGTTCGCCACAGCGGAGGGTGTTGGAGGCAAGGTCGAGGTCGAGCCCTCGATCGCGCCGCTCGCGGCCCGGCAGCCCGACTCGTTCACGAAGCGCCTCACCAAGAGCCTCGAGCGGGAACGGCTTTTTAATGACGGCGCCGTCGATGCGGAGGTGTGGCCGGCGCGCCCCCTTGTGCAGCAAATAGACCATCGCCGGGGCGCGGCGCTGATAGGTGAGGGCCAGCCAGTGGTTGAACTGGGCGAAGGTGGAGCCGTTTTCGCCGCGGGGGACGCCTTGGATGTCCACGACCAGCGCATCGAACCAATACTCGCCGAGCACTTCCATGGCGTGGTCGTAGCTCGTAGCCGTACCGGCGTCGTACCCCCGCTCTCGGACGTATTCAGCCAGAGAGGTACGCGTCCGTGGGTCACGGCTGATGACGAAAATGGCTGGCATAGGGACTATTCGGATTCCTGGCTGACTGGTCGGTAAAGCGGTTGCTGCATCTTGGTGAGACACTTCACCACTGTCAAGAAGACGAAGCCCCCGATTCTTACCACTTCGCAGACTCCGTTTGCGTTTTTCGTCGATGGCCCGTCGGCGGGGGCAATGCCAACGGCAAGGCCAGAGCATAGCCCGCCCTTGCTCGGTCCGTCCTGCTTGCTTCCGTTAGGGTGCTCCGACGCTCGTGAGGACGTAGTCCACGTCCTGGATGCCGTGAACCCGCGCCTTGACCACGCGGTGCGGGGACTCGACCTCGACCCAGGCGAACTGGGTAATGGTCGATGTGCTGATGCGCACCTTGTAGGTCCGGAATGTGCCCGCCGGTACGGTGATCTCCTCTTCGCCTTCTACACGGAGCTTCACATCGAAAACAGCACCTGTGGCTGCAGATACGTTGCGATAGGTACCCTCGTAGCCAGTTCGGAGCTCGATACCTCTGACGAGCCAAAGCATGGTCTCGTCGTCGTAATAGGCTGGGTCGGGATTCTGCTCGGTTGGCTTCGGGAGCTCGCGCTCGGTCTGGCGGAGCTTCCCGTTCTCGTCCGCAACGTACTTCACGATCGGGTACTCGTACGTAGCGTTGAACGATATCCGGGTCTTCTTTTCGGAATCGGTTTGCACCCTTGTCGAACGAAGCGGCTCGAGCGTTTGGGCCACCACCTCGGCGGTACCGTCGTCGCGGTGTGGGCCCGGCTCGTCGCTGCAGAGGCGGCTGACGCGCGTGACTCCTGGCTCTACGGCAACCTCCGTTTTGAGAACGCACGTGCCGTAGGGGTCACGACCACTCGCCAGCAAGTCGTACGTGAAGGTTTCGTTTCCTTGCCAGGGGGGACCAAGGAAGACCCGCTCGGCCGGCGGAGAATCGGAGCCGGATGTGCAGCCCGCGAAAGTGGCGGCGACGAGAACTGGGAGGATCAGCAGGTTCTTGAAGCGATTCAAGCGATTCGTGCCTCTACGATGCGAGAAATTCGGGCGAGGGCCTCTTCGGTGTCGGCACTCGATACGTCGAGGTGGGTGACCATCCGGATGCGACCGCGGCCGAAGGGAACGGCGAGCACGCCAGCTTCCGCGAAGTCAGCGAGCCACTGTTCCGGGGTTCCGCGAAGGATTTCGACGACCACGATGTTCGTCCGCGGCAAGTTGGGCCTGAACGGTCCGAGCTCCGCGAGCCCGTTGGCCAGCCGGCGGGCGTTGGCGTGGTCGTCGGCCAGTCGGTCGATATGATGATCGATGGCGTAGAGCGCGGCTGCAGCAAGCACGCCCGCCTGCCGCATGCCGCCACCGAGGAGTTTGCGGTTTCGTCGCGCCCGTTCGATGAAGTCGCGGCTCCCACAGAGCACCGAGCCGACGGGGGCGCCGAGCCCTTTCGAGAAGCAGAAGGTAACGGAATCGCAGGGCGCTGCGATTGCCCGTGCCGGACAACCAAGAGCTATGGCCGCGTTGAACAGGCGAGCCCCGTCGAGGTGCACCTCGAGTCCATGCTCGTGAGCGACGGCCGAAAGGCGCTCGATAATTGCGGGCTCGATGGGTGCGCCGCCGCAGCGATTATGCGTGTTTTCGAGGCAGAGGAGCTTCGTTCCGGGTGAGTGAATCGTCTGCGGGCGAATCGCTTCGGCGAATTCGTCGATGTCCAGCGTTCCATCTTCGCGATTATGGAGTGTCCGGGTGAGGAGACCGGCAATACGAGCGACCCCGCCGACTTCATACTGGAAGATGTGTGACTGGTCGCCGAGGATGACTTCGTCGCCGGGTGTCGCGTGCGTCAGCAACGCGACGAGATTGGCCATCGTTCCGGAAGGCACGAAGAGGGCAGCCTCTTTCCCAACGAGGCTGGCGGCTCGGGCTTCCAGGAGGTTCACGGTCGGATCGTCGCCGAAAACGTCGTCGCCGACTTCGGCCGCCGCCATGGCGGCCCGCATCTCCGAGGTGGGGCGCGTGACCGTGTCGCTGCGGAGGTCGATGATGTGCGTCACCGGGCGCGACGCTCCCACAGGGTTTGGTAGTGGCCGGCGCCCCGAATGGCGCTCGTGACTTCACGCCGCTCGAGCGAAAGGAGTTCCTCGAGGGCACGTGCGCAGGCATCGGTCGTTTCGTCGGACCCGAGCGAGGAAGCTCGGTCGACAATGCGCTGCCAGGCTCCGCTGGCGAGAAGCACCGGAACTGAGCGGGGCCAGTGAAACGTGAGCACGCGGTCGGGTAGGGGAAACTCGGGGCGCAGTCGTTTTATCGAGCGAAAGCGGTCCTCGACGGACTCGGCGCGGGGAACGACGCGGACGAGCGGCTCGACTCCGGGGCGGGTTCTGAAATCGACGAGCAGACGACGGTCGATAAAGTGGAATCGGACGACGAGAACCTCGGCGGTATCGATGACTCGGAAGACTTCGTCAAGGTCGACGCCGAACTCGTCACTCATCTTCGATGCCCCACGGCGCGCGCCCCGGACTGCCGGGGATGCGTCTGATCCGGTGCGTGGTCGGGGTGCCGCGATTCGAACGCGGGACCTCCTGGCCCCAAACCAGGCGCTCTGCCAGGCTGAGCTACACCCCGCCGGTCTCCTAGGGTACGCCTGGCGGCGGTTGTGCGCGAAAGCGGCTTTTCAGGGTGGCGGAGAGGGTGGGATTCGAACCCACGGTGGGTTGCCCCACGGCCGTTTTCAAGACGGCTCCCTTCAACCACTCGGGCACCTCTCCAGTTGGGAATTCTAGCGTGCCCTCGGTGCATCCGCCCCGCTTTAGCACTCTTGACATGGGAGTGCTAATGCGCCGATGATGGGCGCACAGCACGCGATATCCGAGGGTGTACCCGTGCCGACCTACGAATACCATTGCCCCGCATGCGATGCGGTGTACGAGCTGCGTCAGGGGTTCGATGCCCCAACCACCCATCAGTGCGAGGAGTGTGGCCAGGGTACGGCCAAGCGAGTGCTCCACGCGCCACCCATCGTATTCAAGGGGAGCGGCTGGTATATCACCGACAGTCGTAACAAGCAGTCCGCGCTGAGCGATTCTACCTCCAACGGCACGAGCGATAGCAGCTCTGCCGGCACCGTTACCGAATCGACCGGCGAAGCAGCCGCAGCTTCCTGATCGCTCGAGGGAGCGGGGAACCAGGTGGCCAACATCTACGCACCTGGTCCGAGCGCGGCTATACTCCGCGCATGGCAAATCAGCCTCGGTCGGTGAGGGAGCCACAGACCTCGGAAGCCGTGGCGACGAGGGAACGCATTCTCGCGGCTGCCCGGGCGCTTTTCGCGGAGCGCGGCTTCGATGGCACGTCGGTCCGGATGATCGCGAACCGGGCCGGGGTGAGCGACCCGGCAGTCCATTACTACTTTCCGAGCAAGTACGACCTCTTCCGGGCACTGATGGTCCAGCCCGACTACGGGGTCCCGCCCCGTGCGCGTAACCTCGACGAGGCAGTCGACGTCCTCGCAGACATGTTCGCTTGGTGGGCCGACAATGCTGCCCTGGTCCGTGCCGTCCTAGCGCAGCAACTGCGTGGCGACCAGGAGGCCGTCGACTACCTGCTCGACGGCGAGGAACGGTACCACGACGAGGTTGCGCGCATCCTCGCTTCGGCTGGTTACTGCGGCGATATCGCTGCCGCGGCCGACATCTTGTTCCACACCCTCTCCGGAATCCTGTGGGACGCGGTCCTTACGTACGGCAACGAAGCCAGGGAGGTCCTGGACCAAGCCGTCTTCCGCGAGCGGGTGCGTTTCACTATCCGGCGTTGCCTCAACCTGGAGCCTCCCTATGGCACGTGACGAGGCAAAAGGGGGCACGATCTTACGGGGTAGCGACCGGACGCGGGCACGCATCCTCGAAGCCGCGATGGAAGCGTTTGCGCGCCACGGTTTCGATGGCACGTCGGTACGCTCGATAGCGGCTCGCTGCGGCCTTTCCGACGC